>MUCP01000028.1 GCA_002816875.1 SAR202 cluster bacterium Io17-Chloro-G2 | reverse complement strand
CTACAAGCGCATGTTCTAGCTGTCAGCGTTCAGAAACCAACTACGAAGCTGATATCTGAGCGTTGACTACTGAAACCTGTTGGTGCCGAGAGTGGGATTTGAACCCACACATCCGTAAGGACACTGCGCCCTGAACGCAGCGCGTCTGCCGTTCCGCCACCTCGGCATTTGTCCGCCCGGATCCCTATTCCTGATGGTGGGCGATGGAGGATTTGAACCTCCGGCCTCCTCGGTGTGAACGAGGCGCTCTAACCACTGAGCTAACCGCCCTAGTATCATAGATATCGATGGCGAACAGTCTCAATTATAGGGAGACGCCTTCGGCCACGCAACCCCGCTGGTATGCAGCCGCGCCTACGAATCAGGCGTGGTCATAGCCTGTTCCGGGCCGCCAGCCAGGTTTGATCCACGCCAACTTTGGGTGAACATCTGGATAGCCAAATCAAGGTTCCGTTGGCTCAAAAAGCTATAATCCGCTTGGGTGATGCGCGATGACTCATCGGCTAGTTGCAATCGTTTTCCTATTCCTGTTGGCTGCGTGCGGGCAAGCTACCGTCACTCCGTTGCCGGAATCCAAAGCCATGGCCAATCCGGAGGCCGGTCCCGGGGCGGCCTCACAACCGGCGGCGGTCTCGCCGGCCGAAACCCCGCCCGCCGGCTTTTCATCACGGAGCGTCCGGTCCCTGACGACGCCTGATGTAAAGGCGGAGCCCGGACGGGGGACGCAATCTCCCGCGGAATTCGTCTCAACCGCGCCGCCGCCGGTTTCCGGCAATCAGAGCCGGCCAACATCAAAATTACCGGCCGGAAACGACGGGACAATATCAGGGCAAGGGAACACTCCGCCAACGCCGGCGCGGGATCTTCCCGGCGGACCACGGGTGTCCATCGAATGCGGCACACCCACAGCCGTGGCGTTAGCACCCATATACTGCGGATTTAAATTCAAAGGGAGCGTGGAAAGGGCCCGGTGGTCCGCCCCCGGCGGTTCTCCGTCTCAGGGAAATGGCTCCAATTTCCAGACCAGCTTCTTAACCGGCGGAGGACACACCGTCCACCTGGAAGCCTGCGGCAGGTTGGGGTGCGTCACGGCATCAAGGGAAATTCTGGTCGTGGCCCCAGCCGACCTGGGAGTTAACGGACCAACCACAGATGCCAGCAATTCCAGAGAGGCCGAAGCCAGGCGAGGCGAGGCCAACGGCAAGTGGAGCGGTCTTTACTCCCTGCCCCAATGCAGCCAGTCGACCCTGCTCACACTGCCGCCTTTGGAGCAGGACGCTTACGAGGTGATCATACCGTTGGGGCTCCTCACCACTCCCCAACACATACTGCCCACCTCTCACATCTATTACCACCTTAAGCGAAAGTTTGGCGACAGCGGAGGCGATCGCGAGGCCAATCCGCCGGCCGTGGCGCAAGTGCGGGCGCCGGGAAACATCAGGATCTTGGAGATCAACTACACCGTCGCCAACAAGGACGGCGAGTTATGGTATCGCGACTACGATCTGGTGTTTGCCCCGTGCCGGGACCGCCTGTTTGAATTTATCCACGTGAGCACCTTGAACCCCGAGCTGACCCGGCTTTTGGAATCTGCCGAGCCGTCTCAGTGCGACGAGTACGGTTCTGTAGAAAGCCAGTATAGATATTGCCAAACCAGCGTCCAACTTGACATAACCACTGGAACCGTCTTGGGGACCACCGGCGGGACAGTGAGCGCGGCTTTGGACCTGGAAGCTTACGATCTGAGCGCGCCGCCGCTGGCTTTCGCCAATCCAGACCGGTACTTCTCCGACCTGGACCTGCGGCTGCACGTCACCTGCCCCCTGGACGGGTTCACCCCCCAAGCCAGAGCCGAGCAAATCGGCCGTATGGGCGGTTATGACGGGCGGCCACGCACCCATGCGCCGGTTTGCGGCCGGGTGATGCAGGACGTGCCGGGAACAGTCCAGGGAAATTGGTTCACCGGATCTTTCGACGGCCACACAAATTGGGAACAGGAGATGGCCCTGGTCCACGACCACATAGACCCAACTCTGGCGGCCATATCCATCGGGGGGAGCGTGATGGATATGGGCGTTTGGCTTTTTCCACCGGAACAAAGAGGCCTAATCAACCGGGAGTTCAGCCAGGTCAAACCCGACGGCCGCATCTATTGCTATCAGGGGGGCCTATCTTCAGAGTTTGGCCAAAAGTACCCGGAATTTCCCGGGCGGCTGCTGATCAGAATGGAGACGGAGGAGAGCATGTCGGTGGAGCGCCAGGACGGTTCATGCGAGAACGGGTTGGGGTTTTCCGACCCGGTGGTGTACCAACGCTAAGGCGATTCAACCAGGATTTATTGAATTGGGACGGCAGATACGCCGCAGGCGTTATGTAAATGCCTCTGTGGCGATGACTCGCATGACATAACATATCTTGTGCGACCCAGGGTCACCGTTTACGGAACCCAGTACCACGGCCCTTCAAATTCCCATTGTATCTAAACTTCCTAGCCCGTAACCACTTACTCCGAAGGGCCTGGGTTTTCCACAACCCCGACCGCCCGGTGGTTCTACCCGCCGCTAAAGACCCTCACCCGATCAGGCCATGGCACTCGTTCTAACCCTTGTCCTGCCGGTGGTCAATCAAAACCCGCGCCCTCATCATGAAACTCATTATCGACAGTGACGAGCCGGGTCACTCCCTTAATATAACGTTCGACGGATTTCGGCCAAGATCATTCCGGACCAGGAAGGTCTGAAAAGTGATCGTCAACCTCTAATCTCGTTCGACACGACTCTCAGCACCTCGCGACGTTGCCGGTTGGTGACGATTCCCTGCCCCTCCACTCAAAGCCGGCCTCTACTGTTGCCAACCGACATCCGGCCATAGACGGTCCCGGCAGCTGTTCTCCACAATCAACTCCACACCAACTCTGCACTCTGGTAGATGGCCTTCGCTGGCCACCAGAAAACAGAGAGCCACACCCACAACACCGGGATGGCGCCCACGGACGGTACCGCCTGCCCTTAAAGGAGGCCCATGCTCAAACAATGGGTAGTAGTCCGATACCCCCGAATCCGCGATGAGTGCGATCGGAACATGGCCGTTGGAGCGATTCCAATCCACCACCTTTTCCCTTCCGGCCACTACCACCCGCCGGCGCACCCAAACTGCGCATGCATCCTCAAAACCTTCGAGGGTCCGGAATTCTTCGGAGTTGGAGACTCACAATGCTGACCAACGCCAGCACCCTGACCAGCACCGCCGGTTTGTAAGCCCACATCCTTCACAGGACGATGAACGCCACAGTCCTGACCTTGGCCGTAGCTATCGGTCTCTACACATCATAATGTGCGACCAGATACTATCGTGACCTCAGGAGACGGCACGGTATTTTTGGGGAGGTTCGGGGAATCAAGGTCGGCAAGCGCCTATCGGCTGCCCTGAACCACCAGAGCGGGACCGTCGACCGCCATCATCAACGATTCGACGCGGTGCAACAGAACGTCCAGGTTCCAACTTTTTGCGGCAGAGACCAGCACCGTCGGTTGGGCGCGTTGGCCGGGACCCGGCATCTCAGCGGCATTGTCGTCCTGGGTCCCTAGCAAGTCCACTTTGTTCAAAACCAAGATCCGGGGACGGTCGGCCAGGCCCAGGTCTTTCAGCGTGTCCTCCACCACCTGGGTCTGCTCGGGGGCCTTGGGATGGGTCACATCCACCACGTGGAGAAGAATATCGGACTCGGAAGCTTGCTCCAAAGTTGCACGAAAAGCGGCAACCACTTTTGGAGATAGCTTCTGAATGAATCCCACGGTGTCGGTGAGCAGAAGTTCCCCGCCGGAGGGAAGGTGGACCCTTCGGGTGATGGGGTCCAAGGTCGAGAAAAGCTGGTCGGCCGCCGTGACTCCGGCGTCGCTCAACACGTTAAACAGGCTGCTTTTTCCGGCGTTGGTATACCCCACCAGGGTCGCGCTGGGAATGCCCGCCTTCTTTCGCCTGCCCATGTAAAGGCTCCTGCGCCTGCGCACCCCTTCTAATTGGGCCGTTATCTTCTGGATACGGTTACGCACCAACCGGCGGTCCGTCTCCAACTGGGTCTCTCCAGGGCCCCTGGTGCCGATCCCGCCGCCCAGGCGTTCCAAGTGGGACCACTGGCCCGCCAATCTAGGCAGAAGGTATTGGTGTTGCGCCAGTTCCACTTGGAGTTTTCCCTCAAAGGTCCGGGCATGGCGGGAGAACACGTCCAAGATAAGCGCCGTGCGGTCGATGACCTTAAGTTGCAGGGCCTCTTCCAGGTTTCTTTGCTGGGCGGGGGTCAATTCGTCGTCGAAGATGGCCACGTCGCCGTGGCGCTGTTCCATAAGGTCCTTCAGTTCCTGAAGTTTTCCCTTGCCCAGATATGTAGAGGTCAGCCTGTCCGCACGTTGTTTCACCTCGCCCACCACCTCGGCCCCAGCGGTCTTTGCCAAATAGCTCAACTCGCCCAAGCTCTCTCCAAGGCCCCAAGGGTGTTCTTTACCCTTGACCTCTACGGCTACCAGGACGGCCCGCTCTGGCTTTGGTTTGGTGGACACCATACTTTTTGCGATGGGCTTTACCCTCCGTTGGGCGGTGGGATCCGCCAGGTTTCCAAGCGCTGGCATCCCTTCTCCACCTGCTCGTTGGGGGTGGTTAGAGACAACCTTATGTAACCTTCCCCGTACTGGCCGTAGCTGGAGCCAGGGGTTACCACGATATCGATGTCTTCCAAGAGCCGGGCCGCAAACTCAGCCGATTTGTATCCTTCAGGAACCGGCGCCCAGACGTATAGACTGGCCCTAGGAACTTCAACTTGCAACCCCATTTTGGTCAGGGCCTGGATCACCCGGTCGCGCCGCCATTTATAGGTGGCCACGTTTTCCGCCACGCAATCCTGGGGCCCGGTCAGGGCCTCCATGGCCATTTCCTGAACCGCCTGGGGGATGCCCGAGTCCAAGTTGGCCTTAATCTGGAACAGGGCCTTGATCATTTCAGCGTTTCCAACGGCCATGCCGATACGCCAGCCGGTCATATTGTAGGTCTTGGAAAGGGAGTGGAATTCCAGTCCTATCTCTGAAGACCCTGCCACCTGCAGGAAACTGCCGGCTCGATATCCATCGTAGCCTACCTCGCTGTAGGCGGCGTCGTGGAGCAATGCGATTTCATTGTCCCGGCAATAGGCGATAGCCGAGGAGAAATCCTCATCAGTCGCCACCGCGCTGGTGGGGTTGTTGGGATAGTTCAACCACATGACCTTGGCGGCCCGGGCCACGTCCGCCGGTATGGAGTCCAACTCTGGCAGCCAGCCGTTCTTTTGGTACAGGGGCATCACGTGGCTTTCCGCGCCGGCGAACATGGTGCCTACTCCGTAAACCGGGTATGCCGGATCGGGCACCAGGGCCACGTCGCCAGGGTCCAGGAAACAGAGGGCCGCGTGGCCGATCCCTTCCTTAGCGCCTATGAGGGGCAGGACTTCCGTGTCGGGGTCAAGTTTCACCCCGAACCGGTTTTGGTACCAATAGGCCATGGCCCGGCGGAGCTCGGGCAACCCGTCGGTCTCAGGATAGCGATGATTTGCCGGCACTTCCGAAGCAGCTAACAGGCGGTCGATTATGGGCTGGGGGGTGGGAATGTCAGGGTCGCCGATTCCAAAGGTCACAACGTCGGCTCCCGCAGCCCGCTTCTCAGCGATGATGCGGGATATCTCAACGAAGGGGTATGGGGCTAGTTTGTCCAGGCGTTCAGAGAATTTCATGGCATTCTCGGATGCTGCATACTATTAGCTATCTTCCCGTCCAGAATCACTGCGGTGCTCCAGTTATTTCTCTACCGTTCTGCATTCAGTAATATTTGGCATTCGCGGCGGGAGCTTTATTGCGCGCTCGTATTTTCTAATTACCTGAATATATCCCTGATGAGCAAGGAAAAATCGCCTAGCACTTCCGAGCTCAGCGTCCCTTCTACACCGTATATCGTGGTAGCGGAAGCTTCATCAGCAGAGAGGTTTAGAACTTCGACAGTCTCTGCTTCGGGGCTCACCAGCCAGCACTGTCTCGCCCCTATGTGCCTGTAATCCTCAAGCTTTTCTTCGATATCGCGACGGCTGTTGCTAGGTGAAAGGACCTCTACCACCAGTTCCGGTGCGGCTTCCAAGTATTGTAGCCCTCGCAACTCAGCACGCCCCTTGATGCCGGTCCTGTCAGCGCTCAAATACAGGATGTCAGGTTGACGGGTGCGTAACGGCTCACGCCGAATAAGCAGGTCCACCGGCGCTGGCAGCACCACACCCAGGCCCCTGTCATCGACGAAGCTTCGCAGACGTAGAAAAATCTCCGACATTATCCATTGATGGTCGGCGGTTGGGGCCGGAGGCATTAGCATTGCTCCATCCACTATCTCGTAGCGCTGCTTAGTCTCGGGCAACGCCAGCCAGGCCTCAAAAGTCAGCCGTTTGGCCCCAATGCTGCTCACGAAACCTCCCACTCCCCACTGAACACTTCTTCAGCCGGCCCTTCCAAATACACCTCGCCTTCTCCATCCCACTCGATAGTCAAAGTCCCGCCGGGCAAGTTTATGTCAAGCGGCCCTTGATTCAGCCCGTGAAGCCGCGCGGCCACGGCGATGGCGCAGGCGCCGGTGCCGCATGCCATCGTTTCCCCGGAGCCCCTTTCCCAGACTCTGGCGGTGGCTATGTCTCCGCCGTTCAGGTTTACAATCTCAAAATTAACCCTCTTGGGAAATATCAGGTGACGCTCGACCTTGGGACCAACGGTATGCAGCGGGTAACCGGACACCGGCTCGTCGACAAAGGCCACGGCATGGGGGTTGCCCATGGAAACAAAGGTCAGGGCGAGCTCCCGGTCTTCGATCTTTAGCGGATAGCCGGTCACCGGCCCACCGGAGTTGGAGCCGCCGATAGCGGGGTCCAACGCCACGGGGATATCGGCGGGCCGTAATTCCGGAGCGCCCATGGCCACCCTGGCGCCGGTGACGCTGCCGCCCTCGTATACCGGCTCAACGGTGCGAACGCCCGCAAGTGTCTCTATCTTGAGTGAGCCTCCGAAGTCGTCAGCGATCTCTCGCTCGATGGCGTATTTAGCAAAGCAGCGGATACCGTTGCCGCACATCTCGCCTTCGGAACCGTCAGCGTTGAACATACGCATCTTCAGGTCCGCCATCTGGGAATCCATGATCAATATGATGCCGTCGCCGCCTATGCCAAAATGCCGGTCACTCATCTTGCGGGAAAGCTCGGGCCAATCCTCGCTTAGACCGCGGGCGTCTATGTATATGTAGTCATTTCCAGCGCCCTGCATTTTAGTGAATCTCATCGCTTGGTCTCCCAGACGGATGCTGAGCAATTGTATCACAGGCGTCCTTAGCCGCCAGAAAGCGGTCCACCAAATCAGTCGCACGCTGTTGCAGATCGAAACCGGCCGCGTCCAGCCATTTGATTCTGGGGTCGCTGGGCTTGAACCAGGAATATTGCCGCCGCACCAGGCGATGGGTCTGGGTCTTGGTTCGATCCACCGCCTCATCCAGGGTCATTTCACCGTCCAGGAACCGGCCAATCTCCCGGTATCCAGGGCTGGCTAGGGGGCCCTTCCCCATCTCAAATCCCATTTCGGCCAGCCTTTTCACCTCGGCAAGAAATCCGGCGGACATCATGGCGTCAACCCTTCGGTCGATGCGCTCGTAAAGTTTCTTGCGCTCCATGGTCAGGCCGATCACCAAGCCGTTGACCAGGATTCCCGAGCGCTCAGCAGATTGGGAAGGCAGCAGGTTGGTGGCCTGGCGAATCTCCAAGGCACGGATGACCCGCCTAACGTTTTGGGGATGAATCTGCGCCGCCCGCACTGGATCTATGGCCATCAATTCTTCATGGAGAACCTCGGCGCCTTTTTGTTCCGCCTCCAGTGTTTTGGCTTCACGGAACTCCGTGTCCGGAGGCAGTTGGGGGACTTCCCAGCCGTCATGCAGCGCCCAGATGTACTGTCCTGTGCCGCCGGCGATGATGGGCAGCGCATCCCGGCGTCGGATGTCTGCAACCGCGGCACGGGCTATTGACAGGAAGGTGGCAACGTCGAAGTTCTGGTCCGCGTTAAGAATATCCAAGAGGTGATGTGGGGCATGCCGTCGCTGTTCTGCCGTGGGCTTGGCCGTGCCGATGTCCATGTGCCGGTAAACCTGGCGGCTGTCGGCGCCGATGATCTCTCCTTTATAACGGACCGCTAGGTCAATGGCCAAGTCGGTTTTGCCCACGCCGGTGGGGCCTACGATGAACAGAAGGGGTGTTTGGCTCTCGGACAACTCAAGAACAAGACAGGCACTAGGAATTGGGGGGCGCTGGGATGGGAGAAGGCGGCGGCGCCAACTTGGTTGAGAGCCACGTGCCAGTGTCAAATTCCTGGAGGAAGGCATAGTAGTCCGTTCCGGCTACGTCACGCTTATCCACAGCCCCTATCCCAACCAGGACTTCGACGGCACGTTTGAATTTCGGTGCTTCTAGCGCCTGTGCAATAATCGGGATGTAATCCCCGAGGATAGACTGCTGGAGTTCTGCCTGGGAATAGGCCAAATCGACATGCTCTGACAACAGCATGTAAATCTGCCGCATCAGGTTCTCACCTTCCTCGTCAATCCCCAAATCGAATTGTCGTTTGGTTAATGGCATTTCAATTACCCCGGCGGTGAAACTAACCTTCACCACTTCCTATAGTAGACATCGGGGAACCTGCTATTTCTCTGCTTTCAATCTGGCCCGCGTTGACCAGATTTCTCAGAGAATTGATGACTTCCGCGATTGTAGTACGACGCCCATAAACATTCAGTAAAGCCTCAAATATCTCGTCGCCAGTGAACGCTTCATCTCGACGAACGTCCAAATATTGCAAGATTGGAACGTTTATGTTGGCCCGCCCGTCGTCAAATTCTTGGCGGCTAATGGGCATAAGTGGGGCCAGTCAAAGAGATGCCTTGGCTTGGGCGGTCAACCGGGCGATCTCCAGAAATGGTTCGGCCTGGAGACTGGCGCCGCCCACCAGCGATCCGTGGATGCTGTCCTGGGCGGCGAAGCTCTCCACGTTTCCGGCGTTGACGCTGCCGCCGTAGAGAAGGGGGATGGCAGCGGCGGCGGGACCAAACAAGCTGCCCAGTGCATCGCGCAATGCGCCTCCCATGATCTCAGCGGCCACTTCCGGTGTTGCGGCTTGCCCCGTGCCGATGGCCCACACAGGTTCGTAGGCCACCACCAGTCCGCTTATGTCGCCTACGCCGTCTAACCCGGCCCGCACCTGTCCGCCGATGATCTCCGACGCTCGTCCGCTCTCCCGCTGTTCCAGGGTTTCGCCAACGCAGAATATGGGCTTGATGCCGTACTCGAAGGCCGCTTTGACTTTGCGGTTGACCAAATCATCGGTTTCGCCAAAAAGCTGCCGGCGTTCGGAATGGCCCAGGATCACGTAGTCGCACATGCCTTGCACCATAGCGGGAGAAACCTCGCCGGTGAAAGCTCCGGAAGCCTCGTAGTGCATGTTTTGGGCGCCCACCTTTACCGCAGACCCCTTGACCGCTTCGGCCACGGCTTGGAGGGAAATATGGGGAGGGCACAAGACTACATCGACTCCGGCTAAACCGTTCAACGCGGCCACGCCATCCCTGACCCCGGCCGCCAGTTGGACGGCCTCTGCTAGGGTGGTATTCATCTTCCAGTTGCCGGCAACCATGGATCTAGGCATGGCGGTGGGCATGATATTTCCTCACATTGGCGGCGAGATGGAGTTAATACCCGGTTGTGGTTGAGGGCCCGTCAGGGACCAAATTTGGTGAGCTTGCCCGCATGGGACATGGCCAGCAGCATGACCTGGGTGGCCAGAATGCTACCAACGGAGCCCTGGCTGCAGGCGCGTTCGTCGAAGGTCTTGATGCCTTCGCCCCTGGTGAGCTTGGAATGCAGCATGAAGGGCACCGGGTGCCAACTGTGGCTGGCCATGATGGCCGGAGTGGCGTGGTCTCCCGCCACCAGCAGCACGTCGGGGTTGAGCCTCCGAATCTCGGGTATCAACGGGTCCAACTCTTCCAGCCGCTTTACCTTGGCATCGAAATCCCCGTCTTCTCCTGCGGCGTCGGCGGGCTTGTAGTGAATGAAGAAGAAGTCGTGGTCCTTGTAGTACTGGTGCAAGGTCTCTACTTCGTCAGCGAAGGTCTTGCCGGTGGAGATCACCCGCATACCGGAAACCGTGGCCAGGCCACGGTACATGGGATAGGCCGCGATGCCCGCCGGGTTCAGGCGGTAGACTTCACCCATGGGAGGAAGGTTGGGAAGCTGGGCGAAACCACGGAGCATCACCATGTTGGCCCGGTCTTCCTCGGCCATCAGTTGCTTGGCCTGGACTAGAAAATCGTTGACCATGGCCGACGTCTTTTCCGCCTGGGGCTCCAGGGCTTCCACCGCCAGGGGCGCCACGCCGACCACCTGGGGGTCGGTCTCGGTGATCCGCTCGGAAAGACCTTCTCCCCTCAGCCGCAACACGAACCGGTAGTCTTGCACCGGGTAAACGTTCAACTCCACGCCGGGGACTTGGATGCGGTCAAGCCGTTCGCATAGAGGAGCGCTGAACTCGGTCGGGATGCGTCCGGCCCTCCGGTCCACCAGTAGGCCATCTCCGTCAACCAGGCAAAAGTTTCCCCGGGCCGCCACGTCGCCTGGGTTCAGAGGCGTCTCTATCCCCAGGGCTTCCAGCGCCCCCCGGCCGATGATATGTTTCAGCGGGTCGTATCCAAACAGCGCCAGGTGGCCGGGACCGCTGCCAGGCGCGACACCAGGCATTACCGGAGTGGTCAATCCGCAGGCGCTCTCCTGGGCCATGGCGTCCAGGTTTGGCAGGTGGGCCGTTTCCAATTCCGATAGGCCGGTATCGGGATGCGCCAGCCCGCCCAAGCCGTCGACCACCAGCATGACGATCTTGGAGGGCGTGTTCACGTAGCAGTCGCGCAGTTGTTCTTGGTCAATCACGGTTCGCCCTCACCCCGGTCAGGTTCCATAACCAGATGATACTCTTATTCGTCCGGCAGGGCTGCTATGCCGGGAAGTTCTTTGCCTTCCATGAACTCTAGCGACGCGCCTCCGCCGGTGGAGACGTGGGTCATACGGTCCATCAGGCCCAACTCTTCCACGGCTTCAGCCGTGGAGCCTCCGCCCACTACCGTGGTCACATCCGGCAGTCCGGCGATGGCGTTGGCCACCGTCCGGGTGCCCTGGCTGAACCTGGGCATCTCGAACACGCCCATGGGTCCGTTCCAAATGATGGTCTTGCAACGGGCCAGGTGTTGGGAGAAATCATGGGCGGTGGCTTCGCCCACGTCCATGATGTACCAGCCGCCGGGAACAGCATCCGCCGCCACCGTCTTTACCTGCGGCGCATCGGCATCAAACCGGTCGGCAACCACCAGGTCTCTGGGCAGGTGGACTTGGATATTCGCCTTTGCAGCACGCTCCATCAATTCCCAGGCGAAATCCAACCTGCCGGTTTCCACCGAAGAAGCCCCGGTGGCTTTGCCCAAGGCGTGCAAGAAGGTCACCGACATTCCGCCGCCGATGAAAAGGTGGTCCAACTTGTCCAACAGGTTTTCCAAGATCAGTATCTTGTCGCTGACCTTGGCGCCGCCCATCAGTGCCGCCAATGGTTTGGACCCGTCATCGATGTTCAGGGTTTGACCCAGGGCCGTCACTTCCCGTTCCAACAACATGCCCATAGCCGAGGGAAGCAGCGGCGGCAGGCCCACGGTGGACGCATGGGACCGGTGGGCAACTGCGAAAGCGTCCATGACGAAGCAGCCGGCGGGGCGGGCCAGGGCCTGGGCAAATTCGGCGTCGTTGGCCTCTTCACCCGGATGAAACCGAAGATTTTCCAAGAGGAGGACATCTCCTGCCGCCGCCGATGCCACCTCCCGCTCCACCTCTGGTCCAACGCAATCGCGCAGGTTTTTCACGGGACGGCCCAGCAGGGTGGCCAAGCGGTCTCCCGCGGGCCCCAGGCGCAGTTCTTCCAGCACCTTTCCACCGGGCCTGCCCAGATGGGAGCAGAGCACCACCTTGCAGTTTCTCTCCAAAAGGTAGCGAATGGTGGGAAGAGTGGCACGAAGCCGCTGGTCGTAGGATGCGATGACTTCAATGCCCTGCTCGATGGGTATGTTGAAATCAACCCTGACCAGGACGGTTGTCCCCCCGGAAAGCTTTCCGGAGTCATTCAATATAGCAAGGGTCCGCTTGGCCATCAGGCCGGTCCCTCTAGGGCCCACTGGGCGAGACCATCCAAGCCGTTGCGGGCTTCCGGCGTCAGCCCCGCTTTTTCTAGCGATGCCATTGCCCGGTCCGTTAACTCCTGCGCTTTTGATTCTGCGAATTTCCGCGAATCCGCATCGTCCAGTATCTCAATGATACGGAACAGGTCGCTGCTCTCCAGGACACGCTTTATATAGATGTTGGCCAGCTCTCGCTTAGCGGCTACCGGGGAGGTTTCCATGGCGTGAATCAAGGGCAGGCTCTTTTTCTTGTTCAGGGCGTTGCTGGAGGTTATGCCGTCGCCCCGCCGCCCCCACATTTCTGCCACGTCCCTGGTTATTTGCCAGGCCATCCCAAGCAGCCGGCCCATTTCGTTGAAAGCCTCATAGGCCGAATCAACGGCGCCCACGGCTAGAGCCCCCAACTCGGCGGAACATCCGGTCAACGACCCGGAACGGAGCGCAATCATGTCGTAATAGGCTTCGGCGGTGACCAATTGTCTGTCCTGGAAATCCAGTTCCATATACTGGCCTTCACACAGAGAAAGACAGGCGCGGTCCATTGCTTGCACTGAGCGCAAGACACGCTCGGCGGGCACCTCCCGCTGGGCCAGGCGCATTATAGTAGTGCGTCCCAGGGCGTGCAAGCCGTCGCCGGCGTTGATCGCTTGGGCCGGACCCCATACCCACCAAACACTGGGACGGTCCTGGGACTCCATCCTGGCGGACTGGACATCGGCATGTACCAGGGTAAAGTTACGCACCAATTCAACCCCGGCGGCTGCCGGTAAAGCCGAGTCTATCCCTCCCGACAGAGCGTCGCAAACGGCCAACGCCAAGGTTGGCTGAAACGCAAGTTCCACAATGGTATCCTGGGCCTGGCCCTGCTGATCTATCCAGCCCAAGTGGTAGCGCAGCATGTCATAGAGGAAGCCCTGGCGGGAGGCAAAGACGTCTTTTAGCTCCTGTTCCAGAGCTTGGCGGTATTCTTCCCTGCGTGAAGAGAGTTGAATGGCTCTACACCTGGCTAATGGGGATCGGCGCCGGTTCTGGCGCTAAATTCACTGAAGGTACTACCGAACTCAGGTTTCCAGGATCAGACGAAACGGCAACGCCCCCTCCCGCAGCAACCTGGGCTCTTCCAAGGTCAGGTCGATGACGGTGGAGGCCACGCCCGCTGGCGATGGACCGTGGCGAACAACGTGGTCAACTAAGTGGCCAAGTTGGGCCACCACATCTTCTCGAGTAAGCAGATCGGCCTGTCCGCTGCGGTTGGCGCTGGTGCCGGTGATCGGCCTGCCCAAACCGGAAGTCAAGGCCAGGGGGACGCGGTGATTGGGCATCCGCACCGCCACCGTTTCGCCGCCGCCGGTGACCAAGTCAGGCAGTTTGGGCAGCCGCCACAGTACCAGCGTCAGCGCTCCGGGCCAAAAGCGGCGGGCCAATCTCTCCGCCTTTTCAGAGATGTGACCCGCGACCATTGCCACCTGGTCCCAACCGGAAACCAGCACCGGCAGCGCCTGTCCTTGGGTCCGGCCTTTGATAGCAAATACCTTCTCCAGCGCAGGCTGGGAAAAAACATCGGCGCCCAGACCGAACAGGGTGTCAGTGGGGAAGGCCACCACGCCCCCGGATCGCAGGTGTTTCAGCCCCAGGCCGATATCGATCTGGCAATCATTTTGCTCGTCCACGGGCCGCTCAACGTCCAGCATCTCACCACCGGGTTCAAGCCGAGTATATCATGGAAGGATGGCCGAAAGGAGCCTGCGAAGAGAGCCCGGCAGCGGGAGACGCCTTAATCCAAAGCATGGGATGAAGGCCAGCTTACCGCCAGTACGCGGTACCCGTTATGTCAACACAACAGCTTCACTCTGTGGGTTGGATTATGTATAATTGGGCTTGGGAATCACCAGCCACGCAACATGTCTTTACATCACGTCTTTCACGGGAGGATAGGCCACGGCGGAGAAGAGGTTGCCAAGGGGTAGGAGGGTCGCTACCAGCGACGATTTGGAGGTGTCGGCATACCTCGAGATCGCCAAAAGCCTTGAGGGCGTTGGCGCCCAAGCTGACGAAAGCGACGGATCCTCGGAATCACATCCAGTCAACGAAGGCATAGCCGTCATCGATTTCGGCTCCCAGTATAGCCATCTGATCGCGCGCCGGATCAGGGAGCAAAAGGTCTATTCGGAGATCCTGCCGGCTTCCTCGACCTGGGACGACGCCCAGCATTTGAACCCCAAGGGCGTAATCCTCTCAGGCGGGCCAGCCAGCGTGTACGATGCCGGCGCTCCCACCGTACCCGACTGGGTATTCGAGCGAAACCTGCCGGTCCTGGGTATCTGCTACGGCATGCAGGCCCTGGTCCATCAGTTGGGCGGAAAGGTCACGCCGGGGCAAAAGCAGGAATACGGCTCGGCGATCCTTCACCAAAACGGCGCCGGTGACGGCATTGACGGCTCAAGATTTCCATTGTTCCACGGCATGCCGCCTTCTTTTCCGGTGTGGATGAGCCATGGCGACCGGGTTGAGTCGCTGCCTCCCGGCTCTTCCACTTTGGCGTACACTGAAAATTCTCCGGTGGCGGCTCTGGAGATCAGCGAGAATATATTCGGCCTGCAATTCCACCCCGAAGTTCACCACACGCCCTTGGGCGCTTCCATCCTGGAGAATTTCCTGTTCCGCACCTGCCATTGCCAGGGGACATGGACGCCAGGCAACTTCGTGACCGAGGCCATCGCCAAAGTGCGGGAACAAGTCAAAGATGGCAAGGTGATCTGCGCCCTTTCCGGCGGTGTTGATTCGGCGGTGGTCGCGGCTCTCCTGCATAAGGCCATCGGCGACCAGTTGACCTGCATCTTCGTGAACAACGGCCTGCTCCGGCTGGAGGAGGCCGAACGGGTCCAAGACACCTTCCACCGGAATCTCAACCTTAACCTGATATACGAGGACGCCTCGGGCCGGTTCGTGGAAAGCTTGGCGGGAGTCACCGACCCAGAGACCAAGCGCAAGGTGATCGGCGAGGAATTCATCCGGGTCTTTGAAGAAGCAGCGTCCCGGTTGGGGCAAACGGATTATCTGGCCCAGGGAACCCTGTACCCCGACGTGATAGAGAGCGAAACGCCGGAAAACTCTGCGTCGGTGCGCATAAAGACCCACCATAACGTGGGCGGTCTGCCGGAGCACATGAAGCTGAAACTGGTGGAGCCCATCAGATACCTCTTTAAAGACGAGGTTCGTGAGGTTGGCCTGGAGTTGGGACTTCCCCCCGAGATGGTCAACCGCCAGCCCTTTCCAGGTCCCGGATTGGCCATCCGGATCATCGGCGAAGTTACCCAGGAGCGTTTGGACATTCTGCGGGCTTGCGATTGGGTGGTCATTGACGAGATAAAGGCCGCCAATCTATACGATCAGATATGGCAGAGTTTCGCAGTATTGAGTGATACCCGTACCGTGGGAGTCATGGGTGACTACCGGACTTACGGGTATGTCTGCGCCATCCGGGCCGTGAACAGCGAGGACGCTATGACGGCCGATTGGGTCCGCCTTCCCTACGATATCTTGGCGCGAATCTCTAGCCGCATCGTCAATGAGGTCCCCGGAGTGAACCGGGTGGTCTACGACATCACCAGCAAGCCGCCGGGGACCATTGAATGGGAGTAATGAGAAGAGGGAGGGACGACTCGTGCCGAACATTTCCGTTGCATATGTAAAAATAACCAAGAAGAAGCGGTCCGCTGCCGAACCTCTAGTGTTTTCTAAACTCGAAGATGTGTTCCTGTGCCTGGAAAAAATAATAGGAAGATCCAAGATCGACCCTGGAGTGCGGGTGTACGGTCTATGCAAGGACGGGCGGACGGGGTTTGTCACTGGCAGCGCAGATGTTGAGGTTAAGTCCGATTGGAAAGATTACTTCCTAGCACAACGTGTGGCTCAAGAGACTGGATTACTGAGAAGCCGCCATGGAGGTGACGAATACACCCGAACCCGCGCAGCCGGATTGGCTTTCGCCCGCGCCATGGACGAACAACTCACTGACCCTCTTTCCCAGGCTATCAAGTAAGATTCAGAGATCATGATAAGGCACGTTGAGGACACGGTTAATAGATATGTGGAAGAACTCAGGGGCGCCACTCCGGTCTGGTTGTAGAGTTGGTTGATGACGTGTCCCCTTGGATTGACGCCCACTTGCGGGTAAAGTGCACCTCGGATGACCAAGTCTTGCAGGTTCTGGAAACGGTTGCGCACCTAACCTCCAAGTTCTATATGGATGAAGGGGTTAACATCGAAGCGTCCCCCACATTTACCGGACCTATGCTTCAGTAAGGCACATAGACGATCTCTATGAAAGTCTTGATCGTTGGCTCAGGCGCTCGGGAGCATGCTCTGGCCTGGCGCATAAGCCAGAGCCAGAACCTGACTTCCCTGTGGGTGGCCGACGG
>MUCP01000027.1 GCA_002816875.1 SAR202 cluster bacterium Io17-Chloro-G2 | reverse complement strand
GACGACCCGTGGGGAGCCTTCGCCGACGACCAGCTGGGGCTGATGGACCACCTGGGCATAGGGGAGTTCTGCTTCATAGGATATTGCATCGGTGGCCCCTTCGCCCTCAAGCTCATGGAACGGGCGCCCCAGCGCGTGGCGGCCGCCGTGCTCTGCCAGCCGGTCGGGAACAACCCGGAATTCCCCGACTCCATGTACGACTCCGGCCATGATAGCTGGGGACCTGAGCTGTGCGCCCGGCGGCCCGAGTTGACCATGGAGACCGTCGATCAGTACCTGCACAACCTTTACCGCGTCGAACCTGACTTCGTGTACAGTGTGACTCGGGACTTCGTGCGTTCCTGCCAGACGCCGATGCTGGTCATGCCCGACAACACGCCATCACACTCCTACGAGGCCGCCATGGAAGTAGCGTCGTTGGCGCCAAAAGCCGAGTTGACGGTATATCCCTGGAAAGAGCAACCGGACGTGATGGCCAAGACCATAATCCAGGTGCGCGACTTCCTCAAGGCGCATCAACCCGTGAAAACAACGTAACCCAATCGTCTAACCCTGGAACCTATGCAATCACTGTCTATAGTTCCATGCTAAGTTCCAGGCCGCCGAGGAAGAAGCCCCCGGACACCACGGTCCGGGGGCTTCTTCTTTTCCAGGTATTGCATGACCACCGGGGTTTGGCTCTCATGTCAACCGAAAGGTGTAATATTTCCTCTGCTAAAGATATATAGCCCATCGGAGTGATCGGGTAAGCCATGGATAGATTCGTAGTTGAAGTTGCCGCTCCCGCACCCGTCTACATGCCAGTTGGTGAACGTAAGGCCCTGGGTGAGCCCGCATATTACGGCTGTCGTAAAGCATAATGGAGAATAGACTCAGAGCCCGATGATGCGGGGACACCGCGCCCACTCGGCATCTGCCTGACTGCGGAATTGGACGCCGCCAATGTGCAAGAGGCCCAGGATGCAGCGCTTGACGTGGGCCTGCGTTTCGGCCAAGTACTTGCTTCGTACTCTGGCTCGCCGTTACCCCAACCCAAACTCAAACGTATTGGCCGAATAGGCGAGTTGGAAGGATTATTAGAACGATCTGATTCTTACTATCTGGAAGTGCCCGAGTCCTCACCTAGGGTGATGTTGCGTTCTTAGGACCTGGAATAACTGCTTTCCTGGTTTGGCAGTCTTGACCAGTTAACCGCATATCGTCTCGAACTTGCCGAACGCTGGTATGGAATATCCGTTGGTGCCCAAGACCCAATGGTCGGATACCTTCTACATTCATCATCAGTAGAACTTTGCGATTCAGCTACCAGGCCATAGGCAAGCCGATGGCCTGGGTGCATATTCCCCAAATCGTCGAAGGCTTGCCTGCCTTGGCGGACAATCTCGACATGTTCGGGAATCGCAATTTCAAGGACCTTCGGTAATTATGGAGGGGATCGCCAAACCATGTTCGGCATCCACCATCGCCTTTACCAGTTGGACCTGAGTGAGCCTATCTTACAGATACTCCCTTGAGATGGGCGGCGAAGAACTCCAAGGTCCTAGGCCAGGCAACATCAGAAGCCTCTTTTTGGTACCGGTCGCGGTTGTAGTCCATAAATGCATGGTCTGCACCCGGATAACTGTAAAACTGGTGTGGTATGCCCAGGCGGGTCAACTCTGCGTCGAACTTGGCCTGGTCTTCCGGCGAAGGATTAGTGTCTAAGCCGCCAAAGTGGAAGAGGACGGGACACTGAATGCCACCAGTCCGGTCGAATGGGCTCTGATCAGTATCCCGCCCTGGCGCCATTATGTTGCCGCCGAAGAATGGCACCGCCGCTTTGAAGTGAGAGTTTGTGGAGGCTGCTAACCAGGTAGTCCGGCCGCCCTGGCAAAAGCCGGTGACGCCCAACCGTTCACGATCAACGGCCGGGTGGCTTCGTAAAAACTCCACTGTCCCGTTTACGTCGGCTATGATTCCGGGGTCGGTTATGTGCTGGCCTGGACCGGAGCCGTCGGTCAACATCGCCTCGGTGACCCGATGATACAACTCCGGCGCACAAGCGACGTAACCCTCTTTCGCCAGGTTGTCGGCGATGTCTTGGATAAACTCGTTTACTCCGGGTCCATGCTGGCTGACCAGCACCGCCGGGAAAGGTCCGGCGCCATCGGGGATACTTACATACATACGCATGTCTGATCCGTCTACTTTAATGGTTTCCCAGGATGATGCCATTGGTCCCTCCTATTATTTTCAGTAGTATCCAAGTTTGGTACACCCATTTGCAAATCCATCCCCTGATCACCCCGGACCGTTCAGCAACGTCAATCAGGGTCTCGAAGCTACCATTCCCGTGCCCAATGACGGTGTCAAAAACGGCGTTAATCCACGGTGAGGGACGGACGTCCTCTGGTGCTGATAGCATGTTCATTGGCCCGAAAATCTGCTGGTAACTGTCCTGACCGGATAGGCCGGTCGCGATTAGCGTTCGCCCGCGTTTTTGGCGTCCCACTCTTGCCGGACCTCTAAGCACTCGCGAGGTAGGATGCCGTTGATAATCACAATTTCGCTGCCCGCTTGCTCCAAGAGTTGCTCCATGGAGTAGGGGCCGTACCGGCCCTCACCGGGGCTCGGGCGAGCGCCCATCACCAAAGTAGCAACCCCGCTGATTATCAGGGCGCCGGCGCACATGGGACACGGTTGGAAGGTGGTGTAGAGGGTGCAGCCTGTGAGGTCCGGGTTGCCTTGGGCAGCCCCGGCTTCACGCAATGCCACCGTCTCGGCATGGGCCGTGGGATCGTTGGCCGACGTGACCAAGTTTCTTCCGACGGCGACGATATTGCCATCTCGGACGATAACCGAGCCTACTGCCGAGTTACCCTCGGCCCCGCCCTTGGCCGCTTCTTCTATCGCCAATCTCATGAAATGTTCATGATCCGCAGGCATGATGTGCTCCTAGTGGTTGATTTTCGGGGGCTTTCGAGAGGTTGTTTGGGGCACGGTATGCGCTATTTTTTGACCGGGGTGAAGAATCCGGCGTCTATATGCTCCTTGATCACTCGGGCTACCAAGCCGGGCCGCTGCACCGGAACGTCGTGGACGCTATTTTCGAGAAACACCGTCTTGCTCACCGGCAGAAGCTCCGCCGCTCGTGCCAGAGACTTTGCTCTCCGGTCTCTGCGCTGGAAGGTGGCGGGATCATCCTGCTGGCGGGCTGGCATGATCAGCACCGGACACTCGACTTGAGGATAGAGGACCGGGGGATGGTGGTCCCAGAGAGCATCGATAATTCGAAGGTGGTTGTCCCGGCTCAAGTGGGCCCGAATGGTGCCGTCCGTTAGCGTATCAAAGTTGGCCAGGACGATTTCCGCTGCTTCTGGGCTGCTGAAGATCCCGTTTTGCCGTGACCGGACCCGCTCCAGAAATTCATTGCGCGTAACGTTGTCGAATATTGGCGGCGCCATTTCCTTCCTGGCTTGTTCCAGCGACTGCTGACGGGCCGATGGCTCGATCATGCCCCCGTCAACGAAGCATATGCCCCGCGCCTCTCCGGGGTTGGAGACTGCGAATTCCAGGGCAACGTCAGCGCCCCAGGAATGGCCGGCGATGACCGGTTTACTGATCTCTCGCGCCTTTAGAAATGCCAGCAGGTCGTTGCTCACGGTGGCGAAGTCGTATCCGTGGCCGGGTTTGGCGCTTTCGCCGTGCCCTCGCTGGTCCACTGCCACGACGGCGAAGTGTTGGGCCAGCATGGGCGCCACGAAATCCCAGATATGGCAGGTCGAGGCCAGGCCGTGTAAAAGGACCACCGGCTGGCCGGAGCCGCCCCAGTCCCGATAGTGAAAGCTCAGCCCGTTCAATGTGACCCATTCATCACGAGGGGACATTGTCATAGAATCTCAACTAATATATAAAAATAAGCTGGGGGCCGGAGCAATTCTAACACCTGGATTCGAGGTTCCCCGGGCCGGGTAAGAAACACACAATCGGCATCGTGGAAAGTCTTTCATGACCGCTTGGCCCAAAAGTGGCGCTAATGGGGCGATTACGGTGACCATCTGGCAATCTCCACCACAACGTGAGATCCGGCGGCGTAATCAAAGGGGCAACAACGGTGCGTTGGAACACCAGGTTATCTACGGTGCCAGTTGCGCCGTTGTGGTTGCCCGAGACCATTACCGCCGTGGTCGCCCCCGAATCCTGATGATGGTCGTCTGGTGATCCGCATGACCCTCTCAGGCGACAGGCAACTCCCGGCCCGTATCCGACGCCTGTTTGATGGTATCGATAAAGCGGTGGAGGTCGACCGCGGTATCGAAGGTCGGCAGGCGGTTCTTCCCGGTATGGATCGCTTCGGCAAAAAGAGCATACATCTGCCCGACGTTGAACGGATCGCCGCGGGGGAAGTCGTCCGGGACATATACAAAATGCTCGGGTATCGTCAGATCCTTCAATTCGTGGCTACCCTTTGCGCCTTGGACGCGCAGCATCTCACCGCGCTGAGAGGAGACGCTCCCAGTGGTGACCAGCGTGCCTTCCCGGCCGTAGATCTCCATTCGAAACCCGCTGCCTGCCCAGGGGACAGCTCCGATATGGACCGACACTGCCGCACCGCGCTCTAGCTGTCCGCTCACTCGTACGTTGTCCGGTGAGGTGACCTCCACATAGCGCTCTGTATCGGTCTCGTACATCTGCTGTACTTGGGTCGTCACCATACATGCCACCCGTGTGAAGTTACCTAACACCATTCGCAAGGCGTCAATCACGTGCCCGTTGGCGATGGTCAGGGTGTTCGCTCCTTGGCTGGCATCCAAATTCCAAGTGCGGCTGGAAGGGCGTTCCAAGGTGCCATCGCGCATAGTGGTGACATGACATGACAGGACCTCGCCCACGTAGCCAGAATCGATCAGCTCCTTGATGTATAGCAATGCGGGGCTGACCCGCGATTGCAGGCCGACCGCCGTCTGAACACCTTTGGTCCTTGCAAGCGCTGCCAGCTCTTCGGCCTCGGCGGTATTACGGCCTAGCGGCCATTCGGTGTAGACGTGCTTGCCGGCTTCTATGGCAGCCTTCGTTGGTTCATAATGGGATGGCACGCGCACGACCACGGCTACCGCGTCAATCTCTGGCGACGACGCCATCGCCCGGAAATCGTGGAAGGCCAGCTTCGCGCCGAACGCTTGGCGCGCCTCTTCCGCACTCTCAGGCCTGGTGGTGCAAACCGCGGTAAGCTCGACATCCGGACTGGCCAGCAGCGCGGGGAAGTGCGACTGGGCGGACCAGGTCGAGCTAACGTTAGCTCCAACAAACCCCAAGCGAATCTTGTTTGTCACTACGCATACTCCTCAAAGTGGTGGCATCTTGCTTGATTCTAGAGATGGCAGCGCGGCGGGTCAATTATTCCCTATATCGCGCCTAAGGAAGTCGTTTGAAATTTCCGGGAATCATCTTGAAAATGCTGCACTGGATATCGCTTCGCCACCAGATCTGATCAAGGGGAAATACGCCAATAGCCAGTACCACTGGGCGCCAACCTGAGATTAAACGCGTTTTCGGGAGAAAACGGCACGGATAACGAAAGCCGTGTGATCAAAGTTGAATCCGTGGATGGATCGATTCCAATCCCAATTGATGTAGAATCGTCCGTACGACACGTTGATGGAGGATAATCGCCATGCCGTTCTACGAAAGAGGACCCGTACGTATCCACTACGAAGAGGTAGGTTCCGGCTTCCCCTTGCTGATCATCCCGGGTGGCGGACTCAATTCCACCCTGGCATCCTTGGCTTCGCCCTTCAACCCCATGGAAAGGTACAAAGACGACTTCCGCTGTATCGGCGCTGACCTGCGCAACGCTGCTACCGGCCAGTCCAGCGGACCGCTGGAGATCGACCGCCCATGGGACGCCTACTCTGATGACCACCTTGGGCTGATGGATCACCTGGGTATCCGAGAGTTCATGGTCATGGGATTCTGCATCGGCGGGCCTATGATCCACAACCTTCTCAGGCTGGCCCCGGAGCGAGTGGTCGCGGCCGCGATGATGCAACCCAGCGGGTTCAGACCCGAAAGCCCGGATATTTTCTACCAGAACAATATAAAAGGCTGGGGGCCGCCGCTTTGCGAGAAGCGCCCTGAAGTCACGATGGCCATGGTCCATGACTTCCTCACCAGCATGTACACCGACCGCGCCGACTTCGTTTTCACCGTTACACGCGATTTCGTGCGTTCGCTCCAGACGCCGCTGCTGATCGCGCCCGACAATGTACCGGCGCACCCATACGAGGTCGCGATGGAGGTCGCCGGCCTGGCCCCAAACGCCGAGGTGACTATTTATCCCTGGAAGGATTCGCCGTCGCACATCGACGAGGCCGTAGAGCACGCACGTCGCTTCCTCAAGGCGCACGAACGCATCACAGCCTAGGAATTCTGAATTCTAACGCCCGGAAGATTGCGTTCGGAAGATTGGCTTCAGAAGCCGTTGGACGGCACTGGAACGGCATGGGCCAGCACCCAGATACCAGGGGAGATTGGCCCCGAAAGATTCCGTGAACGATTGGGGAAATAACAAGAGCCTTGGATGTCGGCGTGTCGGCAACCCGGCCCGAGGGCTCCATTTTGGCCTATTTCTTGCCTGGTTTTGATAGCGGGAGTGCGAGGGAGTCGAACCCACCTACCCCCTCGTCGTGAGAGGCAATGGATTCAAAGTTGACCCCTTTTGTTTGATGGCGGCTGGGCCAAATCCCAACTACCCCAGCATTGGCCCCTAAGCCCTACCGAGGGCACCCCTACTTCTAAAAGACGCAAAGCAAAGGGCCGCTGTTACCCGGCCCCTACCACGAAGTTGCCCGATCTTAATGTTGTCTCAAGCAGCTTTATCTTCTTCCGCCAACTGGATACACGGGACACACAGCCATACGACGGTGGCCGGCCCGAGGAAATAGACCGTATACCCTAAGTTCGAGCATCCGAAAGTTTCGCATTTCTTCATACCATGCCTCACTGATCCTATATCAATGCATGGTAGTAATTACGGTGACGATCCGTCAGGGTGGGAGCCCCTTAACTCGGTTAGTGGCAAGATCTTAGTTGGCCTAGTTCTCCTCCTGGCAGCTTGGTTATCGCACAAGCTAACTGATTGATTGGCCCGGCCCGCCTTAAACCGTCATTCCGGCAAACCGTCATTCCGGCGCAGGCCGGAATCCAGCGATCCTTTTCATCTGCGAACTTTGCTCATGGGAACAATAGTACGCTTGGACTCCGGCTTTCGCCGGAGTGACGAAGCTGGGCCAGCCGGTCCCATATAAGACGCGATTGCCCTGTAAAAGACGCCGTTTTTTTAACACTTTTCTACAGTGGCCGGCAGGATGAAGGCCTGACCTCTCAAACGCCAAAGTACTAGAAGGGCTAACTGATCAGCTTCCAAAGGTAGATCACCGAGCCTGTTCTAACTTTACGCAAGGAAGATCATTGCGTACGGCCGCGTGGTTGCGTTCAACTTCGGCGGCAAGCAGGCATACTCCCAGGCCATAGGCGCCTTATTCCAGCCCTACAGCCTCCAGGAGTGTGTGGGCTAGTAACCGTGCTTCGGTGGGGCTTATGAAACTCATGATTGGCCAGGAATCTTGGTCTTGTAGAACCATGCAGATAGAATCCGACCTGCCATCCACCTCGGTAAATTGGCCGCCTTCTTCGTGCTCACCCACCTGAGCTAGGACGGTCCACTCGCTATCATCTGGAGGATTGCAAATTCCTTGGTCATTCACCGGGTAGTTCCCGGTATAAATATTGTGTTTTGTGTAACTCAAAAAAATCACCTCTTGAAATCGATGGCCCTTGCCCAGCTCGTAGCAAAGGCCGCCACGCCATGTAACACCCCGTCCCGCGCTATCCTCTGCCGAATAAAATAAACAAGACGACGAAGGGGCCGGCGACCCATAGCGTTATATCGATTAGCCCGAGTAGGCCGGCTAGATAGACCTTCGCCCGGCCTCGTTTGCTCAGGTGAGAATGCTGCAGATTTGAAGCTTCTTTCAATGCCGCCGTTCCTAGCCAGATGCCGATCAAGGGGAGGAACAGGCCGGCCATCGCCACCAAAAGGGTATGATCTGGAGATATTCCTTTGCTCTCCCATGGATCTATCCCAAACATGTCATTCGCCCAACCGGTTCGGCCACCTTTGACGAAATCGCCTTAGCATTGATGCGCCAGATGACTATGCGCCCGGCGAGAATGTCATCGTGGACACTGGGCGGGTGGTTCCGGCCAAGTGGGATGTGGTGGCGAAACTGCTAACGTGACCAAGCGGATCCTCGGCGCTCCTAGTGGATCACGGAGGCGGCAGTGGGCTCGATCCGCGTGACGACGATTTTGTCCCGATCCAACATCTCTGGGATCTTGGGGGCGATGTTATTCATCCACTCGTCGCTCTGGTAGACGGCTTCGTAAAGACGCTCGCGCTCACTTTCGCTTTCGAATCGGCGTATCCATACGTATAGGTCTTGTTCTTGTTCTCCCACAAAGCTGCCTACGATCACCATGCCCTTGGAAACCTGGAAGGGAATGATGATCTCTTCCATATACTTGACCCAATTGTTCCTTTGCCCTGGATGGGTCCTGTATTGCCGCAGTTCTAAAAACATCTCATTCCCCTATCCACCAGAATGGGCCAAACAGAAAGGCCACCGATACCGATGGCCTTTTGAGTCTAATCACGAATTGGCGGGAGTGCGAGGGAGTCGAACCCACCTACCCCGCTCGTCACGAGGCATAACGGATTTGAAGTCCGTAGAGGCCACCGGGCCCCATCCACCCCCTCGTTGCGAGACGGGAAAGCTAGCTGGTGACTACCGAATCTACCTTTTTCTTCAACACGGCCTTCGGCACCGCGCCCACGATCTGGTCCACGGGCTGGCCGTCCTTGAAGAAGATCAGCGCCGGTATGCTGCGCACGCCGTATTTCATGGCGATGTTGGGAGACGAGTCGACGTCCAATTTGGCCACGTTTAGCTGGCCGTCGTACTCCTCGGCCATATCATGCACTGAAGGGGCGATCATTTTGCACGGTCCGCACCACTCAGCCCAGAAGTCCACCAAGACCGGCAATTCCGATTTTAGGACCTCATCGTCCCAATTAGATTCAGTTGCTTCAAAGGGTTCCGCCATTTGTATCCTCCGGAAGATTTGGTTACCAGATAGTTAGATGCGAAGGATTCCGCTTTGGGTACGGTTGGTTTTCGACCCAGTTTATACCTCTGCCTGATTGGGGTCAATTACGGAGGGTCAATTTCAGCGGCCAGTGATCAGCGATCAGAGGTTAGCATCTTGATCCCGGTATGCCGGCGGGTCTCTGGGCTTTACGCGGGGTGGTTAGTTAGTGGGAGGAATCCCCCAACGATCTTTGCCACGGGGGTGATCTTTGGCATCGGCCATTCACCGGGCGCCGCCCCATGACGGCTGACCGCTCCAATCTTGGATTACCAATCCCGTTGGATTATAGTAATGCGTGAGTCGATTGGGATAGCGCGTTGAGAAGCGAGTTGAATCAGGTTGCTCTGGCCCCCGGGGACCGGGTCACATTGGCGCTGGAATCGTGGGGACGCTTGGGCGAAGCCATGGCCCAACACCAGGGTTGGGACGTGTTCGTTTTTGGCGGTATACCCGGCGAGAGCGTGGTGGCCGAGGTAGTGAGGGTCCATCGCCGCTACGCAGCCGCCCACACGGTGGAGGTGTTGCAGGCTTCGCCGGACCGGGTGGCGCCTCCCTGTCCCTACTACGGCGACTGCACCGGTTGCCAGTGGCAGCACCTGGCCTACGGCCGCCAGTTGGCAGTCAAGCGCGGCCTGGTGGTGGATGCCCTCGCCAGGGTTGCCGGTCTGGAAAACGTTTCCGTAACCGATACGGTCGCTTCTCCGGACCAGTATGGCTACAGGAATCACGCTCGGTTCACAGTGCGGTCAAAAGGCTCCCTGGGCTTTGTCCACCGGGAGACGCGCCGGTTCGTGCGTATAGACCGCTGTATGTTGATGCATTCGGGGATCAACGAGATTCTCACCAAGCTCCAGGACAAGTCAGGGGACACCACCCAGCTTTCGGTGCGCGCCGGAAAACAGACCGGCGATGCCTTGATCCAGCCTTTGATATTCCATCCTGAGTTGGAGATGGAAACGGGACAGAAGCATTATTTGGATTCGGTGGCCGGGCGGCGGTTCAAAGTCTCTTCTCCTTCTTTTTTCCAGGTGAACATCGAACAGGCTTCCCAATTGATCCAGACGGTCAAAGAAGGACTGGGGCTGACGGGCAACGAGAACCTTCTGGACGCCTACACGGGCGTAGGCGCCATCGCTGTGTTGCTAGCGCCATACGTCAAAAGGGTCCTGGCCGTAGAGGAGTCTACCGCGGCGGTAGCCGACGCCCGGGAAAACGCCGCCGGCCTGGACAACGTGGAGTTCCTGCTGGGAAAGACGGAGGACGTGCTGTCAAGATTGATGGACTCGCCCGATGCGGTGGTGCTGGACCCGCCCCGGGCAGGATGCCAACCGGCGGCGTTGGAAAGCCTGGTCAGGCTGGCGCCCAAACGGGTGGCGTACGTGTCTTGCGACCCGGAAACGCTGGCCCGGGACCTGAAATTCCTGTGCCAGGAAGCCTATGTCTTGGACAGGGTGGTCCCGCTGGACATGTTCCCCCAAACCCATCACGTGGAATGCATCGCCTTTCTGGAACTGGCGGCGAATTCGGCTCGCGGGAAGGATTCGCCGTGATGCTGGTTTTGGCGTCGGCCTCGCCCCGCCGCAAAGAACTGATGGCGGGATTGGGATTGGAATTTCAGGTTATGGCGGCCGATGTCCCAGAAGATCAGATCCCCGGAGAGACGGCCCAGGATATGGTCATGCGGTTGTCGCTGGACAAGGCTTCAGCTTTGGCCGGAAGAATTGATGCCGGGTTGGTCATCGGGGCCGACAGCACGGTTGTTTTGGATGGAGAGGTCTTTGGCAAGCCGGTTGACGCTGACGACGCCCGGCAGATGTTGGACCGGTTGAGCGGGACCCAGCACCAGGTGATGACCGGCCTTTCGGTGGTGAATGCGGCCACCGGAGACCGCCAGACCGATTTCATGGCCAGCGGCATCAAGCTGAGGGACCTGTCAGATTCCGAAATAAGCGCTTCCATCCAATTGGGCACCCTCTTCGATAAAGCGGGCGCCTACGCCGTCCAAGACCAGGAGCTTCGCCCCGCCGAATGGTGGCGGGGGTGCTATTCCAACATAGTTGGCCTGCCCCTGTGCCGTTTGGTGGATATGCTGCAAGCCTTGGGATACCCACTGCCAGACCGTAAAACGTTGCGTGCGCCGGCGGGTTGCATCGGCGGACCATTTCAAGTGGAATGCCCCTTTCAAATGGAGAAGCAACCGTGAACCTCATGGGTATGGGCGTCATGGAACTGGGCGTGGTCCTGGTGATCGCTTTTCTGGTGCTTGGTCCCAGCCGGTCCATCGACATGGCCCGGTCCGCCGGTAAGCTCATTGGAGATTTGCGGCGTTCTTTCAACGACGTGATGCAGGCGGTCAACCTGGAGCAGGAGCAGGAAAAGGGGCCCAGCGGAAGAGTGCCCGTCGACCATTCCCAAGACCCGGCCGGACCCGAAGATAAAAAACCACCAGATGAACCACCCCCTGGCCAAGCCTCTTCCGGTCAGGAAGGATGAACGGCGAAAGCCTTTCCATCCTGCAGCACCTGGCGGAATTGCGCCGCCGGGTCTTGTTCTCCGTATTGGCGCTATTAGCTGGCAGCGCCGTGGCCTTCGCCTTTTTCCGGCAGATCATAGAGATTTTGGTGCTACCCGCCCGAGACCTGGACACCGGAGTGGGCCAACTGGTGTTCGTTGAGGTCACCGAGCTTTTGACCACCAGCATCAAGATTTCCTTCGTCGGCGGTTTTGTGCTGGCCTTGCCGGTGATCCTCTACCAGGTCATCATGTTTATCGCGCCGGGACTGACGGGGCGGGAAAGGCGGTACCTGCTCGCCTTCTTGCCCGGCGTTTTGCTGGCCTTCGCGGCCGGGGTCGCATTTGCCTATTTCGTGCTGACGCCTCCCGCGCTGCACTTCCTTTTGACCTTCGGCGGAGACGTGGCAACGCCGCTGATCCGGGTGAGCAACTTGGTCAATCTGATGCTACGGCTGCTTTTTTGGATGGGCATCGCATTTGAAACACCGTTGGTGATGTTTCTCCTGGCCCAGCTGGGAATAGTCAACGCCCGCATGTTGGGGCGGTTTCGCCGCTATTGGGTGGTGGTGGCATTCATTCTGGGGGCCATCATCACGCCCACGTTTGACCCAGTCAACCAGGCGTTGGTGGCGATCCCCCTGCTGGTGCTTTACGAGTTGGGCGTTCTTCTGGCCAGGTTCGCCGGCCGGGGCCGCAGGACTTCCCAGGCTGCCACGCCGTCCTGATTGCGGGCCGGTTTGGGGACGGATTTCCGGTGAGGAATCTCCTCCATGACTCTGGCAAGGTTAGCGTATGTCCGGCACTCCTCTATGAGGATTACCAGGAACGGAACCAGCGTTGGTTACCCAAATGATCCGCCTTAGGTTCCCAACAAAAAACCCAGGCATAACGCCTGGGCTCAATAATCAAATCATCGGCAGCCAGCAAAGGATCATATAGGGGGCTTTAGGATTTATCGTCTTCCCGGCCGTTGCCGTTACGGTTGGTATGAGGGTCTTCGGGGGCTTCCGGATCTTCTCCGGTGACAGCGCTCTTGAAGGTGCGGATACCCCGGCCCAGTGAGGAACCGATCTCAGGCAGCCGCTTGGCACCGAATATCAGCAGTATCACCGCTAATATGGCCAAAAGCTCCGGGAGTCCGAACGGTCCAACTCGCATGCCGGTGGCGATCTCCTAAATGAGGCTTAGCACAATCATAGCAGATGGACACGTTTCAAACAATTGAGCGCCAAGGTGATGCAGGCCAATCGGGTCTTAACCCATACCTGTAGGTTTACGCAGAACACTGATATCCGGCCTAAACCGTCATTCCGGCGAAGGCCGGAATCCAGAAATCTTTGTCAGCTGCGAACTTTGCTCATGGGAACAATGGCACGCTTGGACTCCGGCTTTCGCCGGAGTGACGAAGCTGGGCCGGTCGGTCCCATTTAAGAAGCGATTGCTCCGCAAGGGGATGCCAAGGACCTTGGGTTGCGCCAACGTCTTTGAATGCAACGGTGATCCAGACCATGGGTTGATTGGCCCCAACTAATACGGAGGGACCGGGGGGAAGCTCCCTTGTAACCCCAATATGCCCCTTGTATACTGGAACCCTTCTTAAAGTGACGGGTTTCCTCATATAGGCTGACCAACCTGCCACCGGTTTTCTGCTCGCCCGTTCGGCGGGGTTCAGGGAAAGGATGGCCTCCACTCAGCGATTCAACCAGCGGGATCAATCAACGGGAACATATGGATTCAGATTACGATTTGGTTGTGATAGGGGCCGGGCCTGGGGGATATGTAGCCGCCATCCGGGCCGGGCAGTTGGGGATGAAAACCGCCATCGTCGAGCGGGAAGCCCTGGGCGGTGTCTGTCTGAATTGGGGTTGCATTCCCAGCAAGTCGTTGTTGAAAAACGCCGAGGTCGTGTCCTATTTCCACCGGGCCAAAGAATTCGGTCTCAAATTCGACAATTTTGAATCCGACTATTCGGTGGCCATGGAACGCAGCCGGAAGGTAGTCGACCGCAACACCAGGGGTGTCGCCTTCTTGTTGCGTAAGAACAATGTGGACCACATTGAAGGCACAGGCGCCCTTAAGGGTGCGGGCGTGGTTGAGGTCTCCCCCGAAGGGAGGGAGTTAAAGGCAAAGCACGTCGTGATTGCCACCGGAGCCCGTCCCCGGTCAATACCTCCGTTGCCCATCGATGGCGATAAGGTCATCACCAGCCGCGAGTCCATCATTCAATCCCAGTTGCCGTCTTCCATCGCAATCGTCGGCGGTGGCGCAATCGGGGTGGAGTTCGCCTACATCTACAAGATGTACGGCGTGGATGTGACCGTGGTGGAGTTGCTGCCCCGCCTGACGCCCAACGAAGATGAAGAGATAAGCCCGCTGCTGGAGCGGGCGTTTTCTCGCATGGAGATCAACGTGATGACCGGCGCCGGCGTCACCGGCGTTGACACGACCGGCGGCGCCGCCAAACTATCAGTGGATAAGGACGGCGCGACGCAATCTTTGGAAGTAGACCAGGTGTTGGTGGCCATCGGCGTCCAGGCCAACACCGAAGATCTAGGGCTGGAAAGCGTGGGTATCGAAATTCAACACGGCGTCATCCAAGTGGACGACGCGATGGCCACCAACGTCCCCGGCGTTTATGCCGTCGGCGACGTAACCGGCAAGCTGGCCCTGGCCCACGTGGCCACGGCCCAGGCCGTCACCGCCGTCGAAAATATGGCGGGGTTGGAGACCCAGCCCCTGGATTACGCCTTTATGCCCAGAGCCACCTATTGCCAACCTCAGATCGCCAGTTTTGGACTCACCGAAGCCCAGGCCAGGGAGCAGGGATACCAGGTGAGCATCGGTTCCTTCAACGTCCAGGCCAACGGGAAGGCATTGGCCATGGGTGAGACGGAGGGCATCGTCAAACTGGTGGTTGACGAAAAGTATGGGGAGTTGCTGGGCGGGCATATGATCGGCCCGGAAGTCACCGAGTTGTTGGGCGAACTTGCCATGACCAAACTGCTGGAAGGGACAACCTTGGAACTGGGTTGGGCGGTGCACCCCCACCCTTCCCTATCGGAGATGGTTAAAGAGGCTGCACTGAGCGCCCAAGGACGGGCGATCCATTCGTAAGGTCCATGTGTAAGCAACGCCGGGAAGCAACGACACCCTCGATTGGATAGAATAGGACTTTAACCGGATTGATGCTGGGTGGTCGTAGGGCCGAAGGGGAGGCGCAAGGTACGTGGCGATCGCACAACAAAAAGATATAAGCAAAGTCCAACTGCTGGAGTTTTACCGCTTGATGCTCCTGATAAGGGAGTTTGAGCGGGAATGTGAGCGGCAGTACACCCGGGGCAACATCAAGGGTTTTTTGCACGTGTACACCGGCGAGGAAGCCATTGCCGTAGGCGCAATCTCCACCTTGTCGGACCAAGACTACGTGGTCACCCATTACCGGGACCACGGACATGCTCTGGCAAGGGGGTTGGACAGCAATGGAGTCATGGCCGAGCTATTCGGCAAGGCCACGGGGGTAAGCAGGGGTAAAGGCGGATCCATGCACCTGTTTGACGCTTCCAAGAATTTCATGGGCGGTTACGCCATAGTGGGCGGCCAACTGCCCATCGCCGCAGGGTTGGCTCTGGCGAGCCAGTACAACGATGAAAACCGGGTCGCCCTTTGTTTCATGGGCGACGGGGCCCTGAACGAAGGCGAATTTCACGAAACCATGAACCTGGCTGCCGTCTGGAAGCTGCCGGTGATCTTCTTCTGCGAGAATAACCTCTACGGCATGGGGGCCCCGTCGGCCGATACCCTGGCGGTGCATAAGCAAATGTACAAGCTGGCGGAGGCCTACGGGATGGATGATTACCGGGTAGACGGCAACGACGTCGTGGCGGTCCACGAATTGATGCTAGACGTGGTTGAGAATGTGCGAAGTGGCAAGGGCCCTGCTTTTATCGAAGCCAAGACCTATCGGATGCAGGGCCATTCCATCGCCGACCCAGCCAATTACCGCCCGGATGAAGAGGTTGAATACTGGCGTTCCCAAGACCCCATACCCCGTTATAAGGAATGGTTAAGCAGCCAGGGATTAGCCAGCGAAGAGGAATTCGACCAGATAGACGCGGGGGTGGATCAACAAGTCGTGGCGGCCGCCGAGTTTGCCGAAGCCTCCCCATTCCCCGAGCCGGAAGCGCTTTATCAGGGCGTTTACGGCGACGTTCAAGAAGGTTAGGGGATAGGCCCGATGCCGGATATCACTTACAGAGACGCCGTAGCCAAGGCCATGCGGGAAGCCCTTGACCAGGATCCCAGAGTGTTCCTGATGGGTGAAGACATCGGCCCTTACGGCGGCGCTTTCGCCGTAACCAAGGGCTTTTGGGATGATTACGGCCAGAAGCGCATCAAAGACTCCCCCCTTTCGGAATCGGCGATAGTCGGAGCGGGCGTGGGGGCCGCCATGGCGGGGCTTAGGCCCATAGTCGAGTTGATGACCATCAATTTCAGCTTGCTGGCCATGGACCAGATCGTGAACCACGCCGCCAAGATGCGTTATATGTCCGGGGGGCAGCTTTCGGTGCCCTTGATGATACGCACCGTAACCGGCGCCGGGGCCTCGGTGGGGGCCACCCACTCCCAGTCTTTTGAAGGTTGGTTCGCCTCCGTGCCTGGTTTACACGTCGTGGTCCCTTCTTCTCCCGCGGATGTCCTAGGGTTGTTCCGAACCTGCCGTGAAATGGAAGACCCGGTGATCTTCGTCGAGCACATCCTTTCGTATAGCTCCCGGGGAGAGGAACCCGATCCCGATTTCAAGATTCCCTTGGGCCAGGCCGCCGTCAAACGGGAGGGACAAGACGTAACCATAGTCAGCTATTCCCGGATGGCCCAGGTGTCGCTGGCCGCCGCCGAACTGCTTTCCCAAGAAGGCATAGACGCTGAAGTGGTGGACTTGAGGACCCTGCGGCCTCTGGACATCGAGACGGTGGCCGAGTCGGTGAGAAAGACCCACCGGGCGGTGGTTGTGGAAGAAACCACCAAGTTGGGCGGGTTTGCCGGTGAGATCTCCAGCCAGATCCAAGAGGCTGTTTTCGACTAT
>MUCP01000026.1 GCA_002816875.1 SAR202 cluster bacterium Io17-Chloro-G2 | reverse complement strand
GGGAACTTATAGGTACCCACCATCTTCAAGGTACTGGCCACCACTTCCGCTGGGCTCTTTACCTTAGCGTAGCGGGAATTCTTGAAGAAGTCGGAGTTGAACATGGTGCGCAGCACTGCTGTCATGTCGTAGCCCGACTCTTCAAAGACGGTGGTCATCATATCCAGCGCTTCCTCGTCTCGGGCGTCTTCGATAGTCCAAGCCGGGACCTGCACTTCATCGGCCACGAAGAAGTTGTAAAGGTGGCGGCAGATGAACCGGGCGGTGGCGGGCTCTTTGACGATGATGTCGATGATGTCTTCACCGTTCAAGTTGCCCGTGTGACCCAGGAAGGTCTTTTCGCCGTCGTCGTGGTCCTCACCCAGGTACTGGAACCGCCAGGGGAAGCGTCCAAAGGGCTGGCGAGGCAGCTTGGGCATTATCGTCCAGCCGGTGAAGGCCCGGGAGGCTTCCCGCACGTCTACCTCGGTGTAGTTACTGACGCCCATGGAGAAGAGCTCCAGCAGCTCCCGGCCCCAGTTCTCGTTCACCGCATCCCGATGGTTCTCGTTGTTGTCCAGCCAGAAGATCATGGCCGGGTTCCTAGATACCTCTAAAAGCATGTCCCGGTAGTTGCCCATGCCGAACTTGCGGAACATCACCAACTGCTCCAGCATCTGGTCGCAGTTGTCCACCTTGGCGTTTCCGGTGGCGAATACGTGGTGCCAGAAGAGGGCGACCTTTTCATGCAGGGGCCGCTGGGTGGTTATCATGTGGTAAAGCCAATTGTACTGCCCGGGATTGGGGGTCCCGCCGGGGAGCAAGCAACCGGGCTGATACCGGAGGAGCATTGCCGTCTTACCGGCCCGCATGGTTTCCGGCGGGTCGATCAACTCCTCCACAACGGCTTCGTAGCCTTTATCGGCTAATCGTTCCAACTCCTCCCGATTCGCGCCAAATCCGGCGCGGCGCATCAGGTGAGCCATCAATGCCAGGTCTTCTTTGTTGGCCATGCAGCAGCCTCCTTAAAGTGGGTCCCATTTGAGTGGTTTTGATTGGTTCTTGGTTTGGCTTTAGATACCCTTCCAAATCCATGGATTTCGCAGGATCGTTGGTACCTTCAGGGGCAACTTCTAAGCTCAATAATAAGACCGAGGCCAATCTCTGTCAATTCGAAATACGCATCCATCCGCACCAATGCGAGACATCGGCGTCGATTGCGGATTGTTGTATGGAATCGATGAATCGCCGCGGGAGATCGCACCAGATGCTCCACCCCTGCATAGCCCAACAGCGCCACGGTGTCCTAGATTCCCGGAGACGCAAGGGAAGGCCACCCGCATCGCGCCTTGGCCGGGGGTCCAATGTGGTAACCTAGGCCTGAAGCCTACATGCCTCGCGATGCTTGGTGTGCCGGAGCCGGCATTCACCGGTGACCTGCAACTGATGCGGGGCCTTGGGCTTATTGTTTTGTTTTAATGCCGACCATTCCGAACCGACAATCCATCACCGCAAGTCCTAACTACAAATGGTGGGTGCTGGCCACCATTGGCGTGGGAACGTTCATGGCCGTGGCCAGCAACAGCGGTCTCATCATCGCCCTGCCAAGCATCGCCGCCTATTTCCATGCTGACTTGCCCGCGGTCCAGTGGGTGATCTTGGGGGAAACGCTCACGGTTTCGGCCCTGTTGTTGCCCATGGGGCGTTTGTCGGACATCCTGGGCCGGAAGCGGGTGTACATCACAGGATTTGCTGGGTTCATCGCGGCGGCCGGGTTGGCCGGCGTAGCCAACGACCTTCAGATCTTGATCCTGGCCAAGGTGCTTCAAGGCGCTGGGTCGGCAATGATCCAGGCCAACGGCGCCGCCATGATCATATCAGTGTTTCCCGGCAGGGAGCGGGGCAAAGCATTGGGCTCACACAGCAGCGTGGTGGGGACCGGCGCAATCATCGGCCCGGCTTTGGGAGGCTTTCTGGTAAGCGGCTTGGGGTGGCGTTGGGTGTTTTTGATCAACGTGCCGGTAGGGTTGGTGGCCATCCTCCTATCATCGATCATCTTGGACCCCAAGCGGTTTCTACCCGATCTCTGCCAGGTGCGCCGTCCCAGTTTCGACTGGCTGGGTTCGTTCCTATCGGCGGCGGCCTTGCTCACCATTCTGCTGGCGCTGACCTTGGCCAACCGGGCCGGGTGGGCTTCTTTGCCCATCATTGCCGGCCTTCTATTGTTTGTTGGCCTGCTGGCGGCCTTTATCTGGTGGGAACTTCGCACCGAATCGCCTATGCTCGACTTGACTCTCTTCAAGCGCAAACTGATTGCCATGGGCATGGGCGCCGGTTGGTTGACCTTTCTGGGTATGGCGGCGGCACGGTTCATGATGGCCATATATTTCCAAAGCGTCTTGGGGTATAGCCCCAGGGAAGCCGGGCTGATAATCATTCCGGCGGCCATCGTCATGACCTTTATGGGGCCCATATCGGGGCGATTATCGGACCGCTATGGATGGCGGAAATTCACGGTGGCCGGGCTGGCTATGACCTCCACCGCTTTGTTCCTATTTGCCACCACTCTGCGGACGGATTCGCCGGTGTTATTGCCCATGCTGATCATGATGCTTCAAAGCTGCGGCAACGGCTTATTCAGCACGCCGAATAACAGTTCCATCCTCAGCGCGGTAGACCGGTCCAGGTACGGCATAGTTTCAGCGCTGCGCCCTCTTACACGAAACTCAGCCAACATCACCAGTATCGCGGTTTCCACCGCCATCATAGTGGGGACCATGGCTGCCATGGGCGCTGAGCCAAGCCTAGACGCGGTCTCCAATGACCCCAGAGCATTCGTCGCCGGACTGCATACGGCATTCACGGTGCTGGGGGCCTTGGCGTTGTTGGCGATGTTCATTTCTTTTCTGAAAGGAGAGCAGGCCCTAGAACCCCAACCAACCCAAGATGCGGCCGAAATGGCCGAACAGCCCACGTCCCGGTGATCCCGGGGATTGCTCCCACGGGATATTTGGGATATATCTCAATACTCCTATCCCACATGGACGGTCCTTTGACCAGGCCGAGACCAGCGGGCAAGAAGACCACTTTCCGCTGGCAGAGATTCCTACGGCTCCACTCACATCAGAACAGGACCCGTCGAACCATTTTCGGATAGTGATCTAGGACCAGAGGAGGACTGAAGTGGACGTCGCGCTTTACATAAGAGATTTCGTGGATGACCCGGTCAAGCCCATGTTCCAGCAGATCGAAGATGCGGCTGAGATAGTCCGCCGGGCACGCTCTTGGGGCTTTATGGGGATCTACACGCCCCAGCACTGGGTGGGCCACCCCACGGTATGGATGCAGCCCATCCCGCTACTGGCCAGGCTGGCGCCGGAAGCGGCGGGATTGAAACTGATCACCGGCGTGATGTTGCTGCCAATGCAAAATCCGGTCAACTTGGCGGAGCAGATCATAACCCTCGACCACATCAGCAACGGCCAGTTCGTTTTGGGCGCCGGCGTCGGATACCGGGAGACCGAGTTGGAGGCCGCCGGTACGACCCGCAAAGACCGGGCCAGCCGCTTCGAAGAATGTCTTACCCTGATGAAGCTCCTGTGGTCCGGGGAGGAGGTTAACTTCGATGGCGAACATTGGCAGGTCCACAATGCCCGGGTGGCCATAACCCCTCTACAAAAACCCCATCCTCCGGTATGGATCGCCGCCCAAAGCAGGAGGGCCGCCCGCCGGGCCGCTGTGATGGCCGACGCCTGCCTGCTGGGCCCGCAGCCGGCGTGGAAAGACATACGGTATCTAGCCCGCATGTATTGGGACGCGGTGGAACGGCACGGCACCCAATCGTCTTCCATGCTGGGGGCCCACCGCAGCATCGCCATCGCCAAAGACCGGGAGGCCGCCATTCGCCAGGCTGAAGCCGCCGCCGAGGGCAAGGCCGGGATGTACGGCGGTTGGGCCATGCAGGAAGGCTCCACCGTCGATCTGGGCCTCACCCGCGGGAGGGAGCTGTCGGAATGGGCCATCGTGGGCAGCCCGCAAGACTGTGCCGAAACCATCACCCGGTGCTACGAGGAGCAAGGACTGCGTTATTTGGGCTTGGGCCACCTGAATCTTCCCAAGGACCACAGTGCCCGTTTGGAGCATCTGCAATTCATTTCAGAAGAGCTGTTACCTTTGTTGCCACGTTAACCGTAGAGGCGCCCCTACGGCACCGGCACGCCCCTACCACTTGCTCTCAGCGTTCATTTCCGGTTGACCACCCCGAAGGCGATTGCTAAACTCCCAACCAATCCCAGGAACGTTATAGGAACGCTAGTTGATGCTCTGCCCCAGTTGCGGCCACGAAAATCGCGAAGGCGCCAGATTCTGCGGGAACTGCCGGACCTCGTTGGTGGTGGCGATCTCATGCCCCTCCTGCGGCCAATCGAATCCCGCGGACCAGAATTTCTGCGACCAATGCGGACACGACATAAACCTGGCTATGGATACAAGCGCAACAACTCCGGCGCCGGCCGTCGCAACTACGCCCGTCAACCATCAACCCTCCTCCTTCGCCGGCGGGCGATACAAAGTCCAACGTTTCCTGGGCGAAGGCGGTAAGAAGAAGGTCTACCAGGCCAACGACGCCACTTTGGACCGGGAGGTAGCCTTCGCCCTGATCAAGACCGAGGGCCTGGACGAGACCTCACGCACCCGCATCCAACGTGAGGCGCAGGCCATGGGGCGCTTGGGCTCCCATCCCCACATCGTCACCGTTTTCGACCTGGGCGAGGAAAACGGCCAGCTTTACATGGTTACGGAACTGATGGGCGGCGGCGATGTCGAAGGACTGGTGGAGAAGGCCGGCGACCAACGGCTTCCGCTACAGCAGGCGATCAGTATCGCTGCCGAAACCTGCCGGGGCTTGGAGTTTGCCCATAGCAGAGGAATCGTCCACCGGGACCTGAAACCGGGCAACGTATGGTTAACATCTGATGGCATAGCAAAGATAGGCGACTTTGGCCTGGCCGTGGCCCTGGACCGATCCCGCCTGACCACCGAAGGCATGATGGTTGGCACCGTGTCCTACATGCCGCCAGAGCAAGCCATGGGCGGTGATGTGACCCCGCGGTCGGACCTTTACTCCTTGGGAGCCATGCTCTACGAGATGGTGACGGGCAGGCCGCCGTTCCTTGGGGACGACACAGTGGCCATCATCGGCCAGCACATAAACACTCCGCCGGTGGCGCCAACATGGCATAACAGCGAGTGTCCGCGCGCGGTGGAAGCGCTGATTTTACGAATGCTTTCCAAAGACCCGGCGGAACGACCCGAGTCGGCATCGGACGTGTTGGCTGCCCTGGAAGCGTTAGATCTGCAAGACGTAGGGGCAGGTTTTAAACCTGCCCCTACACACGGCGAAGAACACTCCCTGGATAGTCTGGCAGGCGGCGTCTTCGTTGGACGCCAGCAGGAGATGGGCGACTTGAAAGCCTGCCTGGAAGACGCTCTGTCAGGGCGAGGCCGGTTGGTGACTTTGGTAGGCGAGCCGGGAATCGGGAAGACCCGTATCGCCCAAGAGTTGGCCACCTACGCCGGCCTGCGCGGGGCTCAGGTGCTGTGGGGCCGTCGCTACGAAGAGCAGGGCGTGCCGCCTTACTGGCCCTGGGTTCAGGCCATCCGTTCTTACGTGCGTGACTCTGATTCAGAGCAGTTGCGGTTAGACATGGGTTCCGGGGCCGCCGACATCGCCGAAGTAGTATCCGACGTGAAGGACCGGTTGCCCGATCTGAGACCTCCGCCCCAAGCGGAGAGCCCGGAACAAGCCCGGTTCCGGTTATTTGATTCCATCACCACCTTTTTGAAGGCAGCCTCCCAGAAACGGCCCCTGGTCTTGGTGCTGGACGACCTGCACTGGGCCGACCAACCGTCACTTTCGTTGCTCCAGTTCGTGGCCAGGGAACTTGGCGGTGGGCGATTGTTGCTGGTCGGAACGTACCGGGACGTTGAGCTTAACCGCCAACATCCTCTGGCCGAAACCCTGGGCGAGCTGACCCGGGAACGGCTTTTCCAGCGTGTGCTCCTACGAGGGTTAACCCAGGAAGACGTCGCCCATTTCATCGAGATGACCTCAGGCAGCAGCGCTCAAATGGGCCTGGTCGAATCCGTATATTCGCAGACGGAAGGGAACCCTCTGTTCGTGACGGAGGTGGTGCGCCTATTGGTGCAAGAAGGAGTTGTAGGGGCATCCCGATCGGATCGGGATGCCCCTGCCGGCGCCGACAGCGAATCTTGGAACGTCCGCATCCCCGAGGGGGTGCGGGAGGTGATCGGGCGGCGCCTGAACCGGCTGTCCCAACGCTGCAACGAGACCCTTACGGTGGCCTCGATACTTGGAAGGGAGTTCACCCTGGACCAGTTGAAACCGCTTTCGGAAGATACGTCCGAGGACCGGTTGTTTGAGGTCCTGGAGGAGGCCCTGGCCGCTCGGGTCATCGAGGAGTTGCCCCAATCCGTGGGCCGGTACCAATTCACCCACGCCCTGATCCAGGAAACGTTGGCTGGCGAGTTGTCCCTGACCCGAAAGGTTCGTCTCCATGCCCGGATCGCCGAGTCACTGGAGGAGCTGTACGGAGAAGACGCCGAGGCCCACGCCGCGGAGCTGGTCCACCATTTCGCCGAAGCTGAAGCTGTCGTGGGGACGGAAAAACTGGTTCAGTATTCATTGTTGGCAGGCGAAAGAGCCGTGACGGTCCGCGCCTACGAAGAGGCGTCGGGTCATTTCCGAAGGGGATTGACGGCCAAAGGTGTGGCGTTGACGGGCTCGGAGCCGGCCGAAGATGAGGCGGCCGCAGGTTTGTTATCGGGTCTCGGGCGCGCACTTGTGGGTACCCTTGCCAGGATAAATATGCCCCAAGTGTTTCAAAGCCTTACCCGGGCTTTCGACTATTATTCGGCAACAGGAGATTCTCAGCAGGCCGTGGCCACCGCTCTCTCCCACTCCTTTCCAGGGAACCTGGGACTTGAACTCTACGAAAGCGCGCTGAAGTTAGTATCGCCAGACTCTCTTGATGCCGGGAGGCTCCATGCCAACTGCATCCTTCCGCTGAGCGCCGAATATGAAAAGGCCCAAGAAGCCTTCGATCAGGCTCTTTCCATCGCGCACCGGCAACAAGACAAATCGTTGCAGATGCAGGCACTGGTCGCGGGCGGCTGTGTGGATCATCACAACTGTCGCAATGCCCAGAGCCTGGAACGGAACCTGCAGGCCATCGATCTAGCAAAACTGGTGGATCGGCCATTTGACGAGGCCCACAGCCGCTACGACCTGGAGCACGCCTCCTACGCGTTGGGCGACTTGGAGGAGGCAGCCCGCCAGGCGGAGGCTATGTTGGCACCCGCGGAACGGACCCGTATCATGGTTTGGCGCGTCCGCGCGATGACTGCCAAGGAAAGTGTAAGCAGCGCCAAGGGAGACTGGCGGACCGCCAGAGACTTCATCGAGCAAGGTCTGGCGATGTCTCCACAGGAATCCCCTCTCCTGGGCGCCAGGGCGTTATTGGCGTACCAGTCGGGTGAAACCGATGCGGGTAAAGCCGATCTGGAATCGCTTATCGGCCTCGTACCGGGAGGCTGGTTCAATCCGCCAACCGAAATCACTAGGATACAGGCTGCAAATTTCACGGTCCCAGCGGTGGTCATAGCGATAGCCGCCTACATCACAGGCAAAATGGACAGGTTTGACGTGGCCGAGGAGCTTGCTCGCCCCATCTTGGATTCAACACTGCTTACCCCGGACTTCGGTTACGCGGCACGAATCGGTCAGGCGCTGATGGCGGTGCAGCGAAGGGACACAAAGGCAGCCAGCGAGCTATATGACGCGTTGCAGCCGATCCAAGGCACCATGTCTCCACAAAGCAGCGTTTGCCCTGGACTTGTTGTCGACCGCCTGTTAGGGCTCCTGTGTCAGACCATGGGTAACCTGGACCAGGCGACTATCCACTTCGAGGACGCGCTGAAATTTTGCCGCAAAGGATTCCGGCCCGAACTGGCTTGGACCTGCTGCGACTACGCCGACACACTTCGAGAGCGGGACAGCGAGGGCGATAGGGCCAAAGCCATTTCAATGCTGGACGAGTCTCTGGCTATTTCCAGCGAGTTGGGCATGAGGCCCTTGATGGAGCGGGTGCTGGCCAGGCGGGAGATCCTGCGGGCCTAGCGGCCTATGCACCCTTGCGAACGTCCAGAATTCCAAGATAAACAAGGTTGGAGGCTACCATGACCAGTATCTACGATGAGTTGGGAGTCCGACCGGTCCTGAACGCCCAAGGGAACCGTACCCTCTTGGGCGGCAGCACGCCGTCGCCGGCCGTCAGCGAGTTGATGGCGGCGATGGGCGAGTACTACGTGGACCTGGGCGAACTCATGGACTCGGTGGCCATCAAGATATCGGAGATGTTGGGCGTGGAGCGGTCGCTGGTCACCTCGGGCTGTTCGGCGGCCCTGGCGGTGGGCGCGGCGGCCTGCATGACCGGCGACGACCCGGAGAAGATCAAGCAGATCCCCGACGTCACCGGTATGCCCAACGAGTTCATCATCCAGAAACAGCTGCGCGTCCGGTACGACCGATGCATGACCATCCCCGGCGGAAAACTGGTGGAGATCGGGAACGAGGAAGAGACTACGGCGGATGACCTGGAGGCGGCTATCGGCCCGAATACAGCCGGGGTGCATTACCTAGCGCCGGGAACTCAGCCGGGAGCGTTGTCCATCCAAGAGGTGATCAGCATCGCTCACTCAAACAATGTTCCCGTGATCGTGGACGCGGCCGGCCAGGTGTATCCCACCGATCTGCTCAGCAGCTACGTGAAGATGGGGGCCGACCTGGTGGCCTACGGGGCCAAATATTTCGGTGCGGTCAACTCCAGCGGTATCCTCACGGGCAGGGGCGATCTGGTGGACATAGCCCGAAAACATAGCTTCATCGGCTTCGAGGCCGGCGACTCCAGCTCCTTTGGCCGGCCGATGAAGGTTGACCGCCAGGAAGTCGTGGGAGTCTACGCGGCGCTTCGGGAGTGGCTGACCACCAACCACGAGGACCGGTTCGCTGTCTATGAGGTCCGGATATCTGGTTTGCGGGATGATTTAATGGACATCCCCCACATCGAGCTGTCCAACTATCCGCAGGACGGTCCACCGGAAGGCCTGCTGGTCCACCTGGATTCCCCAGCCCTGGGAAAGACCGCCGTCGACGTGGTGAAAGAGTTGCGGGAGGGTAATCCCAGCATCTGGGTAAGGTCTCCCAACGCCCGTCCAGACGCCTATCCAGAAGGCCAAAACTCGTTCGTTATACGCATGCCCACATTGAAGGAAGGCGGCGAGAAGATCATCGCCCAGAGGCTTAGAGAGATCTTAGCGGTTGCCAAACCTTAGTTAACCATTCCGAAGGATGGTTCGACAAGCTCACCACGAACGGAAGAGGTTCTTCCTGGCCGTTCGTCCTGAGCTTGTCGAAGGATTCCCATATGGGATGCACGGTTCAAAAAAAGTTTCTAAACCTTCTGCCTACTCCCGGCGGCCGCTGGGTCAAACGCCTTCAACTCGGGCATGACTTTTTCGGCGAATAGTCTCATGCTGCGCTCGGCATCGGCATGGGGCATGCCCCCGTAGCTGAAAACGGCCACGTAGGAGTCGTGTCCCACCCTCTGGTGGATGCGCTTGATCTTCTCAAGGCATTGTTCGGGCGTGCCCCAAACCTGTAGGTTCAAGAAAAAGTCTCTGACGTCGTCGTCCCCATATTCGGCCACTTTCTCGGTCATCTTGCTGTAATACTCGTAGCCCCGATAATCCTTGAAATGATCGTCGCGGATCTCGTAGTGTTCCATGACCGATTCCCAGTAACCGCCCACGTAACGCCGGGCCATTTCCTCCGCCCGTGCCTCGTCTTCATCGCAGAAGGTGAACCCCACCACCACCGGAGGGGGCGCCTCCTCTTGGTTCACCTCAAGATAGATGCGGCGGTAGTTTTCGAGTTCCTCCTGGACATCGTCCCACGGCTTCTGGGGGATGATCAAAAGCCCCACGCCAAGCTCGGCCATCACCCGAGACGACTCGGGCGAAACGGCGGCGGCGTAGGTCCTGCCCCGGAAGCTCTTGACAGGCTCCGGCCTTATATCCCGCCGGGTCTGCTTGATGAATTCTCCTTGATATTCGCAGTACCCCTGCTCCAAACCGGTCAATAATGTTTGCGCCGATTCTAAAAAGCGCCCCCTGGATTCTGACATATCCAGCCCAAACCCCTCGAACTCCACTTTGGCGAGGCCCCTGCCTATGCCCAATATCATGCGCCCGCCGCTTAGGTTGTCCAGCATGGATACTTCCTCGGCAGCCCTCATGGGGTCATGCCACGGCAACACCATTACCATGGAGCCCAGTTGGACGTGCTGGGTGCGCCCGGCCATATAGGAAAGAAACTGGATCACGTCGGGGCACATGGTGTAATCGGTGAAATGGTGTTCCACACCCCAGACCGACTGAAATCCCAGCGGCTCGGCCAGGTCGGCCAAGGCCAGCTCGTTTTGGTATATCTGCTGGTCGGAGATCTTGCGCTGGGGGCTCTGAAACACCGTGGACATGCCGACGTGCATGGAGTAACTCCTGTTGGGGATCAAGATTGTGCCGAAGCCGCGGGTTTGGCGATTACATCTGGTAAGACTCTATTGTAGGCCGGACACTTTTTGCTGGCAATCCAACGGCAGAACCATTTCGGAACTGCCTCAAAACCGCGCATTCCAAGGGGCGCCCTTCGACAGGTCGCCCAACGCAGTCAGGGCGGCTCGCGACCTCCGGCCGGGGATCAAGACGAACGGTAATGCATCAACCTTCGTTCGCAGTGAGCCCTTAGCCCCGATTTCATCGGGGTCAGGACAGGCTTTTCGAACCATATTTGCAATGTGGTATCACGTTTGGCCACGAAAATACCGTATCTACGAGCCGCTATAATCAAGCCATGACCAATACGGCTCTTAAGGGCAATGGGAGACTAAGGGACTTGGCGTTGACTGCGGCTTTGTGCTCTCACCTATTGGCCTGGGTTGCCTTTGGCCTGCTGGTGTTCGCGCCGTTCTACCAGGGTGAGTCGGTCACGGCCACACCTGCCGAAGCGGTTCCCAGCCAGCCGGTACAGACCACGGCGACCTTGATCGAGATCAACGGCTGGGGAGTTATTCCCATCGTGCTGGCACCGGTGGTGATCTCAGGGGCCGGATTGTTGGGAGTGATCTTCGCTGGTCCGGGACTGGTCTGGCGCAGGGCGCCCCTGGGGCTGGCCACGTTGTTGCTCCTGGGATTTTGCGTTGCGGGCGCTTTTTCCATCGGGATGTTCTATCTGCCGGCGGCTTTGGCCATGGCCGTATCGGCGGCCGTCGGGTTAATTCAACGGCGGGTGAGCGCGGTTAATCCGTAGTCAACCTCGTGGGGTTGGCGATTCGTCGCGGCCGCACTTTGCCGCAGGGATCAGACCACGGGCCATCTAGATGGGAAGGAGACGCCGGTACGAGCCAGCAGGCCCTCGCCCAGCTTCTGGGTCTTTTGGATGAGGTCCCATTCGTCGACGAATACCGGCGTGTGGTCTTCCACCACCACCTTGCCGTCGACGATCACCGTGTGGACGCTTCGTCCGTCGGCGTTATACACCAGATTGTTCACGGGATTGAATAGGGAGCGCCATTCCGGACGCCGGGTATCGAACAGTACCAAGTCTGCCTTCTTCCCTTCCTCTATAGACCCGATGTCGTCGCCTAACCCCAGGGCTCGGGCGCCTTGAATGGTGGCCATCTCCAACGCCGTCTCCGCCGGGATGACCTGGGTGGTCTCCCTGGCGTCTTTGTACAAGACGGCTATCAAGTACATGGAGCGCATGGTTTCGATCAGGTTGGAATTGTTGCCGGCGTCGGTGCCCAAGGCCACCTCTACACCTTTGCTCAGCATTTCGGGAAGCAACCCCGTGTTGGTCATGCCCGCGCCACCCTTGATGGCGGCGGTCGGGCAGACCACCGCTTTGGTCCCGGTGCGGGCCATGCTGTTCACCTCCGCCTCATCCAATCCCAGCACGTGGGCCAACAGCACATTAGGCCCCAGCACTCCCATGTCTTCCAGGTATTCGGTGGGCCGCATCCCGTGCTGCTCAACGCAAGCCTCCACCGCTCTGGGGTTGTTGTTGTGGTGCAGGGTCATGCCCGAGTGGTGTTGGTCTGCCAACTCTTTCGCCGCCAACAGTAGTTCCCTGGAGGAAAAAGACAAGGAAAAGGGCATCGCCCAAGCCCTTACCCTCCCTTGCAGCGCCTGGTCATATTTCTGAATGATCCGCTCCATCCGGGCAATGGCGTCGCCGGTGGAGGATACCGGGACATTGATGGGATTCGGGCGGTCCGCCACATGCCAACCCACCACGATGCGGCACCCTGATTCCTGGTAGGCCGCCATGCAGGCACCAAGGTACTTGGTGCTGCCGGGGTCCAGAAAGCAGGTTGTGCCGTATTTCAGCAATTCAGTGATGCCCAATAGGGACGTGTGATATTCCTCCTCTTCGGTCATGGCCGCCTGCAATTGGAACACGTTGGGCAGGTATTCCGGGCCCAGATCGTCCGGGAAAACCCCCCGTGCGGCGTGGGCGTAACTGATGTGCATATGCCCGTTGCAAAACCCGGGGGTGACAACCATTTCCCTGGCGTCGATGGTCCGCCCTGCGGGAACATCATCCAACTCACGGGCTTTGCCGATCTGGACGATCCGGTTTCCCCTGACCAAGATTGAGCCGTCTTGGATGATCCTTCGATCGGGGTCTACGGTCAAGATGAACCGGGCGCCTTGGATCTTCAGGGTGTCATCGTTCATCGCTCAATTCCTCCCGCCGTCATTTGAATCGCGCGGCGCAGTTCGTTTTCCAACTAATTGTGGCCGCCAGCCGGGGCCCAAAGGTTGCGGAACAATGATACATCAGACCTGGCTGAGATCCGGGTAGCCACCCCGGCGTGCCGAGGTAATCGCGTCCTAAATGTGACCTGTTGGCCCAGCTTCGTCACTCCGGCGAAAGCCTGAGTCTAAGCGTGTCATTGTTCCCATGAGTAAAGTCCGCAGCTCAAGGGTCTCTGGATTCCGGCCTGCGCCGAAATGACGGTCTGGCCGGATGTGAGTGGCCTGCGTAATCCTACAGGCATGGGTTAGGACGCGATTGCTATACCGGTGTGCTGAGATGCGTGCATTTTGGCAAGCTGTTGCAAATAGAAAGGCCAGCCCCAATAAAATCGGGGCTGGCCTCGTGTGATCTACCGGGATTCTTTCTTACTCGTCGTACTCCACGTCTTGGGAACCTGGGAAATCGCCGGGAGCGTTGTACTCGTCGTCTATGTCGGTCTCCGTTCCATATTTGGAGAAATCATCTTCCACATAGACCCGGTTCTCCTCTTTGGCCCTGGCGGGGAAGGAACAAACGCCCCGCATGCTGGGATGGCGAAAGGTTTCCCTAAGGATCACCGAGATCCCTTGCTGACCGGCGCCGATTATCGCCGCTTCGTACTTGTTGCCCGCCGCCGTCAAACGGTTCAGCCGCAGGGCAAGTTTGAGTCCGATCTGGCCCAGACATTCGTCGTGTTGGGTGTAGGCAAATATGCGGTTTTGTTGGAATTTGAGTTCGACCGGGTCCCCTGGCATGACCCGGGGGACGGTCTGGCCGGGGGCGGGTTTTTGCAGCACGGTGATGCCTGCTTTTCCACCCTCCTCAATGAATATCCGCATATTGCCGGCGGACCTACGCTCTTGTTTCGCCGCCGCGGGCTGTTGCTCCAACTGGTCCAGCCGGGCCAGGTTTTTCTTGACGATATTGTTGTGGGGAGCCAAGCTAGCAACTTCTTCCAGGATCTCTCTGGATTCTTGGTAACGGGCCAACTCCATCAACGCCTTACCCAGCCGGTTCATCACATCAACCTGGCCGGGCGACGATTCCAGGATTGTGCGATTGGCCTGTACCGCCTGCTCCCACTCTCCACTCATCGCCATATTGATGGCGTCCCGGTTCAAGTCTTTAGCCTGGCGGGAAGAATCTACCATTTCGGCCAACTGCATACTCATTTCTAAACCAGCTCCCAGTCGATTCGGAGGATCGGACTTCCTCCTATCGTAGTTATTAATCGTTGTGATTGATGGTAAGTTATGAGACCTTGCTAACCAGATTGACACGCATCGCGGACTATGACGGATACCAGGTCCCGCTGGGTGCACTTGAACGAAGCGCCGATGTCGAAGAAGTCTTCCATCCGGGCGGCCTTATCCGCCTCTTCCCAGGGCATGAGGTACTCACCCTCGGTCAGGACACGTTCTGCATATTTCTTGAGGACCGCCAGGTGATTTCCCATGCGTTCTTTCGGGCTGGTAAGAACGGAACCTTGCATGATGCACCCCTTTTGGAACCGATCCGGCGTTTCGCTTTAGCTTGCCGGTACACACCACATTAAGCCAGGGCATATACCAACAACAAGGGAGTTAGGCACCCATTCGGGTTAGGGTTTTCCCTTAAAACCGGCGATCCTTGAGATTATTCTTCGCCATATCCGGCCTCCAGGAAACCGGAACCGCCAACGCCCTTCCGGGAATACCCAGGTTGCGCCTACACATCCCGCCCGGCCTTGCGTCTGGTCTCAATCGTATTTAAACATCAAGGGCTGTATTCAAACGCCGCCGCTCAGGCTTTCCGAATGAGGCAACCGTCAGATTAGACGAATCTAACCAGGGATTGGTTCCCTTTGGCTGGAGCTTCTTGGTCATATCTCGTTTTAGGCCCCTGTGCTGGGTTGCTATATTTTGGGCCGGGACCGCAAGGCTTTCAGCACCTTTTCGGCGGTGATGGGCAGGCCGGTAATGCGGACGCCGATGGCGTCGTGAACGGCGTTGGCGATGGCCCCCGCCACCGGAACGTTGCTGCTTTCTCCAATCCCTTTGCTTTCATACGGGGCAGGGCCTGATTCGGATTGCACCAACACCGTTTCCAGCTCAGGTATGTCTTGGATCGTTGGAATCTTATAGTCACCCAAGCTCAGGCTGGATATGCGCCCATCCTGGGTGGTGATCTCTTCCATCAAGGCGTATCCCAGGCCCTGGATGACGCCGCCTTCAACCTGACCCTGGTGGGCCAAAGGGTTGAGGACCATTCCAACGTCATGGGCGGACACGATCTTATTGACCTTTATCTGGCCCGTTTCGGCATCCACTTCTACCTTAGCTACCTGAGCGGAAAACCCCGTCACTTGAGAAGGCGGGGCCGTGAAGGTGAATTCACCGGTGATCTCTCCGTCGGTGGCGTCCACCGCCCGGGCGGCGAGTTCCGGCAGCGGCACCTCCCTGGGTTCTCCCCCTGCAGGTCCCTCTAAGATGACCCGGCCGTCTTGCAGCCGTACCTGATCCTGGGGGCAATCGTACAACTCACCGGCAAATGACCTGAGCCTTTCCTTCAAATCGGTCACCGCGCCTAAGACCGTCTGCCCGGCAGTGTAGGTGACCCGGCTGCCGCCGGGACCGGATTCAAAATCTACGGCGTTGGTGTCTTCGGCTACGATGCTTACGTCTTCCACGGGGATGGTGAGCTCTTCGGCTACCACCTGGCGCAGTATTGTGTGGGCGCCGGTGCCGGTGTCCCAAAGAGACATATGCAGGGTGGCTTTGGCGGATTCGTCCATGGTCACCTTGGCCGACGACTGGCCTGCTCCCGGCGGCTGGTCACTGATGGCGATGCCCAATCCTACATGTACGTTGGTGTCGGGATTGGCCCGCGGCTCGCCCCAGCCGGCCGCCTGGGCGGCTTCTATCAGCGTCTCCTCGGCCCTGATCTCATTCCAACTAGCTCCCGTTGGGGAGAGATCGCCGTCGTGCATCACATTGCGCAGCCTGAATTCCAGCGGGTCAATGCCCATTTCCCGTGCGATCATATCCATGTGGGACTCCACCGCGAATATGGTCTGGGGTTTGGCGGGAGACCGCATGTGGCCGCAGGGGACATTGTTGGTGTAGACCATGTAACTGTCTATCGCCACGTTGGGAATAACGTACGGTCCCCCGCTGCGGTCGGCGCCCCCCAGGGTAACCCGGGGTTTAAAGGCCCCATAGGCGCCGCTGTTGAATACCAATCTAGCCTGGTGCGCCCAGAGCTTGCCGTCATTATTGACGCCGGTTTTCAAGGTTATGATGGCCGGATGCCGGGGGTTGCCGGCCATGAGTTCCTCAATGTAGTTCATCACCATCTTGACCGGGCGGCCCGACCGCAGGGCCAGGTAATAGCATAGGGGCACGTCCATGAAAGAACCTTTGCCGCCAAAGTCCCCGCCTATGCTCAAGGGGTTGAAGGTTATCTGGTCCTGGGGCACGTCCCAAACGGCCGATACCTGTTGGCGAAGATTGAACGGTCCTTTGTTGTTGACCCATCCGTCAACGCGTCCGGCGTCGTCCACTCGGATGACGCAGGCGTGGGGCTCTATGTAGGCCTGGTGCATAAGCTGGGCGGTAAATGTGTTCTCAAACACCTGGTCCGCCTCTCTAAATCCCTGCTCCAGATCACCTTTGGACCAGCTATTGTGGGCAAAGACGTTATTGATCGAAGACGCCGGTTGAGGCAGTCCCTGGTAGGACGCCAGGCCAGGATGCAACACCACGGCCCCCGGCTTCATGGCTTCGATGGGATCATAGACCGGCGGCAGCTCCTCATATTCCACGTCGATGAGCAACAGCGCCTCTTCAGCGGCGTCTGAATCTTCGGCCGCTACCGCGGCCACCTTCTCACCCACGAAAAGCACTCGGTCCCTGGCCAGCACCGGGATGTCTCGAAGCAGCCGGCCCACCCTTCTATCGGGCAAGTCCTGTGCGGTGATCACCGCATGGACCCCCGGCACGTTGAGGGCCCGGGAGATGTCGATCTTCACGATCCTGGCGTGGGGATACGGGCTGCGCAGGGCTTTCCCAGTCAACATGCCGGTGAGTAGCACGTCGGCGGCATAGGTGGCGCTTCCGGAAACCTTGTCCGGTCCTTCACCCCGGGTCACAGATCGGCCTACTACGGAGTAGGAAGAAACCATGCGCGCCTCCATTTGGTTACCAATATCAAGGCAATTGGGACGGGTGCTGGGCTGTGGAGTTGGCCTGCACCGGAGCGGGCGGGTCCCGGTCATTTAAGCCGGGCCGAGCTTACAGCGGGTAATCGGGGGTGTCAATACGCGGGCGGGGACAACGGGAAGCAGTCCCATGGTCGGTCCCATGCCAGCGTAGGGGCAGGATCAGGCCATCGGCGGTTATTGACAAACCGTAAGCCCATGACGTGCCGCTCCCTTCGGGGCATTACGTATAGGAGATATCCAGCGAATTCAGGTTTATTCCTGTGAAATGAGCCGGAATTCCGGACCTAAGCACCATGAATCAGGCTTACGGTTGTGCTACCCTTTGGTACGCGGAACGATTCCGCCTAACACAAGGTTTTAATGGCGGAAAACATCTCCCAAACCGAAACTCCTGCGCCTTCAACTGGACGGCGACCCCCCTCCCGCTTTACCACCTTCGACACGGTCAGACGGTTTAAAGATTTCCGGTTGGTCTGGATCGGGAATTTCTTCGCCCAGGGCGCCCAATGGCTTCAGATACTGACCATTGGCTGGCTGGTTTTAAAGCTCACCGATGGCAACGCGTTGCTCACGGGAACCGTTGTCGGCGTCCGAACCTTGCCAATCCTGCTCGTCGGCCCGTGGGCTGGAGTTTTGGCCGACCGGGTGGACCGGCGCAAGCTGATCATGGCCACCCAGACGTTGATGGCAGCAGCGGCGGTGTTCTTCGCCTTTCTGGTCATCGCCACCGACCTGGATTCAAAAACGCCTGGCGGACCACTCCTGTGGTGGCACCCCTTTATCTATATGCTCATTTCGGGAGTCGCCCACAGTATCATCCAGCCGGTGCGGCAAGCGATGATCGCCAACACCGTCCCCAGAGAATCCCTCACCAACGCCCTGGCGCTGAACGGAATGGTCTATCCTTCCACCCGCATAGTGGCGCCGGCATTGGGCGGTCTTTTGATCGCCACCCTGGGTTTCAAATGGAATTTCTTTCTGGAAGCCATGGCCTACGTCACCATGGTTTTGCTGCTTATTCCCGCCCGGCTGCCCTTCCGGACGGAGTCCTCGGGAAAGCAGCCCTCTATGTTTGCCAGTTTGCGCGACGGCATCGTCTACGTTTGGCGGGAAAAGAGCATCCTCCAGTTGATCGTCATGTCGTTCATTCCCAACTTCGTGTTCAACCCGCTGGTCTTCATACTCCCGGTTTTCACCAGCCAGGTGTTGAACCGTGGGGCCGAAGCCGGAGGCATCTTGGCGGCAGCCATCGGCGCGGGCGGAGTGATTGCCGGCATCATCATCGCCACCGTGGGTTTCGTGCTTAGAAAAGGGATGGCCACCTTTTGGGGGCTGGTGGGCGGATGTGTATTCGTCGTCTTGTTCGCCCAGTCCGAATGGTATCCGGTATCCATTGCCGCGTTGGCAGGCCTGGGATTTTGCCAGTATATCTTCCGGGTGGGGAACAGCACCCTGATTCAAAGTACTGTTCCCGATGATTTGCGGGGACGGGTGATGAGCCTCTACATGCTGGACAGCGGCTTTGTGCCCTTGGCCACGTTGGTGATCAGCCTGATGGTCCACGTCTGGAACCCCCAAGACGCGTTCACCGCCGTGGGAATCCTGGCGCTGGCGCTGGCGCTGATCCAGTTTGCCGCCTTCAGGCTGGTCCGGCGCCTGCCTTAACCCCGGCATGAGTCATTCGAAAGTCGCATTGATTCGTACTTCTCAGGCCCCGGTCAATACCCATAGATGCTGGCTGACCTAGGGTGAGCTGTTGACATGGTAGGGGCGAGGTTAAAACTCGCCCCTACGCGGTTCACGCAGGTAGATGATCGAAAACCAGTGATGACGTCCGCCTGGGCGCCGGCAGCGTAATTCGGGAGATCGAGGTGCGGCGGCCCAATCGGGCCGGGCTAAGCTTGTTCCAAATAGGTGGCCGGGCTGGCCAGAAATTTGGTGCGGCACTCCAGGCCGCAGAAATACATCCAAGCCCCGTCGTGGAATATACGGGTGCCCTTGGTGGGGTCTACTTCGCTGGCGCCGTGCCTGGTTAAGCCGGATTCGGCCCTGGCATCTGACTCGTCGATTTCTTTTCCGCAAACCAGGTCTTTGGCCATTGATCGTTCTCCCTAAGGTCCGGCGCTCAACCATGACGGGTTAGCCGGAGATGTGGCTGTTTCGAGACTTAGTCAGGCAACCGGAGTCAACGGCATTCCGAGGCGCACCCTCCCCGGTTGGTCTATAAGCATCTGGGCGATCCTTGCCCGGTGTTCGAAGCTGGTGCCCATACGCATGGACCAGGCTGAAACCCTGCGGAACCACAGGTGAAGGTCGAATTCCATCATGAAACCGATGCCGCCATGGATCACCTGGGATGAGCGCACAGCCGCTTCGCATTTCTCATTGCAGAAAGATTTGGCCTGGGACACTTCGATACTGGCTGGAAGGCCCTGGTCCATCTTCCAGAGGGCCTCAAAGGTCAACATCTGTCCGCCGTCGACCCAGATCGTCATATCGGCGCACATGTGCTGGATTGACTGAAATGATCCGATGGGCCGGCCGAAGGCCACCCGGCCCTTGGCGTACTCTATGCCCAACTCAGCGTCCTTCCTGGCGGCGCCTACCATCTGCGCGCACAGAAGGGCCGTGCCCCGGTCCAGCATGTTCTCGACGATGGGCCATCCTTGGTCTAGCTCGCCAATCATATTCGCGGCCGGGACCCTGACCTGATCGAATGTAACCTTGCTCTGCTTGTCTTTGGCAATGGTAACTAGCGGCGTATGGGTTATGCCCTGGCTGAGGGTGTCTACCATAAACAGGGAAATCCCTTTACTTGAGGACGATTCCGGGGATGTCCGGCACACCACCAGGCACTTCTCTGCGACGTTGAAATTGTCTACAAACAGCTTGGCGCCGGTGATCACGTAATCGCCGCCGTCTTTCTTGGCCTCGGTGTGGATCGTTTCCGGCAGGTATTTGGGATTTCGTTCGGTAAAAGCCCAGGTCAGAATCAACTCGCCGGCGGCCACCTTGGGCAACACTTCCCGCTTTTGCTCTTCTGATCCATCGCTGACGATGGTCAAGGCGGCGACCATGGTTGAATGGAAGGGCACCGGCGCGATGGCCCGACCCACCTCTTCCAGAATTATTCCCAGGTAGGTCAAGGGCAGGCCCTGGCCTTCATGGGTCTCTGGGAGCGCCATCCCGAACCAACCCAGATTCGCCATCTGCTGCCACAAGGACGGCGGATATCCCAGCTCGTCTAGTTCCATTTCCCGGACCAGGGCAGGAGTGCATTCGGCCTCCAGGAACTCCCGGGCCAGGTTTTTGACCATTTGCTCTTCTTCGCTGAGAAGTACGTCCATCGCTATAAAACATGTCCCTTTAAAGATTTACAAAGACGTGGGCGCCCACGGGGGGAACCCCCGGGCAGCGCATGAAAAAACGCGGTTATCGGACAGAGCAGACCACCCTGGACGGGCCGGCCGCCTGATGTATACCCGGCGCCCCTACCCTCGCGGCATCCCGAGTCCACGCCGGGCCACCTGGTCCCGCATGACCTGCACGCTGCCGTGGTTGATGCCCGACTGGAACGCGCCCATGACGTTGTGGGCAAACAAGCCGTCTTCGATGGCTTCGTCGGACCCGTGCAGCAATTGGGCATAGGGCCCCAGGATTTGGGTTATAGTCTCTGTGGTGCGGACACCGTGCTCCGGCGCCCAGACCTTCTCCGCCGAGCCTTCATAGGTGAAGTTGACGTCCCGGTTGACCAACGACATGCTGCGCATGGTCATCAGCCGGCACACCTGGGCTTCTATCCAAAGCTCGGCCAGCTTATCCCGCACGGCAGGGTCTTGAGCTGGTGAGTCCCCGTCAAATTCAGTTTCCTTGATGTAGTTGATGATGTCTTCGTCGCGGCGCACGGAGATCAAGTAACGGCTGGCGCCTACACGGTCCAGATTCAGACCCATTGCGCCGACGTACCATCCCTGGTTCTCCTCTCCCAACATGCAGGAACGGGGCACTCTCACGTCTTCAAAGAAGGTCTCGTTGGTGCGTTGCTGGCCGTAAGTGGTCTTACTGGGCGCCCGAGGGTCGCTTTGAATGGTCCACAGCGGACGCACGGTTATCCCAGGGGTGTCCATAGGAATCAAAAATATGGAAATGCCCCTGTGACGGGGAGCGTCTGGGTCGGTACGCGCCATCAGGTATATGTGGGAGGCGTAGTGGGCCGAAGAGGTGTACATCTTCTGGCCGTTGATGACGAAGTCGTCGCCGTCTTTCACCGCCCGGCACTGCAGGCCTGCCAGGTCGGCCCCTGCCTGGGGCTCGGTGAAGCCCAGGGCCAGGGTGATCTCGCCTTTGAGCAAGCCCGGCAGGAACTCTTTCTTCTGCTCGTCGGTCCCCGCCGCCAGGATGGCCGGGGCGCCGCTGCCGGCTCCACCCACGCTGATCCCTACTCTGGAGAATTCCTCTTCAACGATATACTGGTCCAGGCGGTTGCCTTCTTGGCCGCCGTACTCCTTGGGCCAAGTTATACCAACCCATTTCCTCTCGGCGATGATCTTGTACAGCTCTCGCACCAGAGGGCCGCGTCCACCTTCGCCCCAGTTCTCTATCTCGTCCTGCACTTCGTCGGTAACGTAGTCGTCAATGAATTGACGCACTTCATCTCTAAGAGCTTCTTGTTCCGGGCTGTAACCAAAGTCCATTTCAATCTTCTCCCGCGGGGCGGTATCCACCGGCGCGAACCTTCTCCCCACATGTCCCGGCTGCATCCGAAATCCGGCGGCAAACCCGTTGCTATTGTGTCCCCGTCCAAAGATGGTGTCAAGGGTTCCGTAGTCGCGCCGCAGGGTGCTTCGAGAGCTTTGCTGCTTGGATTAGGCGGCCATGACAACCTCTGTTGGTGCATAACCCCCCCAACGGCTAATCAGCCGCCGACCCAAACGCCTCCGCCAGCACCGGCTTCAATGCCTCTACGAGCGGTGGCAGATATTCCCTCCAGTCTCCTACGATGCCGTAGTCGGCCGAGCGGAAGATAGTGGCCCGGCGGTTGGAATTTATGGCCAGGATCACCCCCGCCCGCTGAACGCCCACGGTATGGTTGAACGCGCCGCGAATCCCCACCGCCAAGTAGACTCTGGGGGCGATGCTCCGGCCGCTGATGCCTATTTGTATTTGATGCGGCAGCCAACCTTCGTGGGTCACGTCTCTGGTGGTTCCTAGGACTGCGCCTATAGAGCCGGCCATTTTTTGCGCTTCCGCCAATCCCTCCAACCCGCCGATTCCCATCCCCACGCCCAAGACTACTGGGGCTTGAGCTAATGCCGTGGCCCCTATGTCTTCCTGGTAATGCTCTTCGATCACATCTATATCGGCCCCAGAGGAACCTGATTGAGCCGGTGAGGATTCGATGGTCTCTAGATTGACCGGGGCCCCGGGCTCAGGGGTTATGGGTGTCAACAATCCCGGCCTGATGGTTACCAGATTAGGCAGAGTTTTAGATAGGATGGGCGCCACGACGTTGCCGCCCAAGGCAGGTTTGAGCTGCACCAACCGGCCTTCATCATCGATCTCCAGGTCGATGGCATCGCCGGTAAGGCCCAACTCCAGCCGGACCGCGATGCGTGACGCCAGGTCCCGGCCATCAGCCGTGGCCGCGAACAACACGGCGTATGGCCGTGCCTGAGATATGGCAGCCGCCAACGTCCCGCTGACCGCCCGTCCGTAGGTAGGCCCCAGTCGAGTATTATCTAGCGTCAATACCTTGTCGGCCCCGAAATCCGACAACTGTTGGGCAGCAGCGCCGGTTGAATCTTGGCCCTGGCCGCCGATCAGCACCGCCGCCACCTGGCTTTTGGTCACCGAGGTCAATGCCCGGGCTTTGCCCAGCATCTCCATGGTCACCTGGAGCAATCCTCCCTGAAACGATTCAGCCACCACCCAGATGCTGCGGTCAACGCTTGCAGGGAATCTTTCAGATGAAGGCGCCGGTCCTCCAGTCCCTTCTTGGGACGCCAAATGGCTCAACCGCTCCCGAAGACCCTGGGCGATCTGTTGCGCCGCTTCCTGGGGGTCTCCGCCCTCTATGGTGATGCCCAAACGGTCCGGCTCCAACATGCGTATGTCCTGGACCCAGGTGGGGGAACCTTGCTCGCCGAATTGGGACAGGTCTGATGAAAGCTCAGCACAGCCAAGTTCTTCCAAAGGCTTCCCCTGGGCTTCCTCCATTTGCTCCCGGTTGGAAAACAGTTCCGGGGCGATACCTTCTGTGACGCACACCACAGCCGGAAGCGGGCATTCGATGACCTGATATCCCTGGTCGATGACCCGCTCGGCCCTGATCTTTTTGCCGTCAATGTCCCAGTCCAACCGCCGCACGGGCGCCACGTGGGGCATGGCCATCAATTCAGCTATCCCTGGCCCCACCTGGCCGGTTTCCGCGTCGGCGCTGTTTCGTCCGCAAAGGATCAGGTCCGGCTCTTCCCGCCGCAACACAAGGGATAAGGCCCTGGCGGTGGCCAGGGTGTCAGAACCTGCCAAGGCCCGGTCGGTAAGCAGCACTCCCCGGTCGGCGCCCAAGGCAAGGCACTCCAAGAGCCCTTCTCTGGCTTGAGGTGGCCCCATGGAAATGACTACCACCTGGTCCTGCGGTCCTCTTTTGAGCTCCACTGCCCGGACCAAGGCCAGAAGGTCGAAGGGGTTGACCTCCGACGGCACGCCGTCCCGGACAATGGTCTTTTGCTCATAGTCGAACTTGATTCTGGCGATTACGGGGACGTACTTGACGCAGACCGCGATTTTCATGGTATTGATATCCCCTAAATTGATGATTGCCGAGGAGGCGCGAAAAAGGGCCGGACACCGGCTGGCCAGGGTTATTCCAGCCCAATACCACCCTGCACCTTTGCCGTGAGCCGCTCCAGGGCGGGACTGGCGGCCACCGGGTAGCGAGGCGGGTTAGACAGCACCTTGAACCGGCCGTCTAGGCGGCTAAAATCTTGGTTGAATCGCTCCCTAGCCAATTCCAACGAGGGACTGGGCGCGGTACGCGAACCTCCAGCCATCACCTCTTCCAATAGACCCGTCCCGCCCAACGGTTCCTCGTCTTCGGCGCCAATGACATCCCTGGAGAACATCCCGGAGGTGTCTTGAAGGCGGAACACCTGTTTGGCCCCGGGCCGGTACATCTTTCCCTCGCTTAATTTCATCACCGGGCGCCCGTCGTAACAGACCAACTTATAAGCCATGTCCGACCATGGCGCGTCGGCGGACACACCCGCCTTGGTGCCCACTCCAAACAGATCTATGGGAACGCCCGCCGCAACCAGCGTTTCCAGCTCGAATTCGTCCATTCCGCCGCTGGCCAGTATCTTTACATAATCCAGGCCGGCAACGTCGAGGATTCTTCTTACCTGCCGGCTCAAAGAGTCGAAATCTCCCGAGTCCAGACGCACCGCGACCAGCCTATGGCCTTGTTCTTCCATAGCCTTGGCCACCCGGACAGCCTTTTCGGCCCCCGCCACGGTGTCGTAGGTATCCAGCAGCAATATCGTCCGGCCCGGAAAAGTATCGGCATAGACTTGGAAGGCGTCTTCTTCCGAGATGAAGCTGGATATGAAGGAATGGGCCATGGTGCCGGCCGGCGGGATGCCATACCGTTGGGCGGCCATTACGTTGCTGGTGGATTGAAACCCAGCCAGGTAGCTGCTACGGGCCATCTTCATGGCGGCGTCGGTCCCCTGGGCACGGCGGGCGGAGAAATCGGATAACGGCCTGCCCTGGGCCGCCCACACGCACCGGGCAGATTTGGTAGCCAATAGGGTCTGAAGATTGATCTGGTTGATGATGAAGGTCTCGGCCAGTTGGGCTTCGATCATCGGCCCGCTCACCTCCAGCACGGGCTCGTCCGTGAAGAATAAACTGCCCTCGGGGATGGCGCGTACCGAGCCCGTGAACCGCAACTTCGCCAGATATTGCAGAAAATCGCTGGTGAATATGCCCGTGGACTCCAAGTATTCCAGCGCGGCAGGCCCGAAGCTTAATGCCTCCAGGTAATCCAGGACATCTTCCAGACCGGCCGACACCAAATATCCCCGGTTAGGAGGATAGCTGCGGATGAACAGGCTAAAGGTGGCTGGGGCAAACATGCCCTGGGAGAAGAATGCCTGGCCCATGGTCAATTCGTAAAGGTCGGTGAAGAGGCCCAAGTCGTGGCTAGAGTTTTGGCCTGAAATATGTGGCGATGGTAGGTTCATCGACGCATCCAGCCAAATGCCCCGGCGCCCGCGGCAAACGCCGTCACCTGCGCCGGAAAAGGCGTCTCAAAAATCCCAGCTTGGCCAGAGGGCCCCTTGTCTGTGATGACCTTCGGCTCAGAAATTTGTTCACGCAGTCCACGCAGGTACAGGCCGCCGGGTGGACCCCAGAAAGGTTCCTGTATCTTTCATCTTCACGTCTGGGCATGATCACACCGGTCTGGGGATTCTACACGAACTTGCCGGTGGCCCGAAGTTCCAGGGTAGCAATGGCGTTGGCGATCTCTCTGAGTTGGTCTAGCGCCTCGCCGTCCAGGACATCAACCAGGTGCTCCACCCGCTGCGCCTGGGTGGCCAATGTGCGCTCCAGGCCTGCTATTGATGGTTCAGCCGCCGCGGCATCGGCCACCCTTTTTTCCAAGTAGCTCTGGTAATCTTTAGCGAGATTCACCAGTTGGTCCAGGGATTCGCCGATGGCTTCCACCTGGGGATGTCTGGGTCCCATGGACTCTCCCAAGAACCGTGGCTCTTCCTGGACGGGGAATCTCCGCCAACGATAGGGGAGCTCTATGATAGACCCGGGGCGCTCGATTTGGGAAGCCGCTTCCAGGACCGCCGTGACTATGGCACGTTGCTGTTGGGGTTTGCCCGCTTCCCCCAACTGATTGCCGGCAGGATATCGAATGTATGCCGCCCGGGGAGCTCCCACCGAGCCGGTGATATGGGGTTGGACTGTCATGGAGATCGTGCTGACCCCGGCGCCCTCGATCTGATTCTGAACCAGTCCCACGGACCGGTGGCAAATGGGTCAACCACAGGTCATCAACACCAGGTCGGCCCCCTCTTCTTGATACCTGCGAGCCAGCTCCGGGGCGGTCTCTTCAATCAAACGGGCAGGGTCGGGATTAAAGCCCATGATGCTATAGGCGTTGGGCGCGATGCCGCCGATGACTCCCTGGCCCGCCAACTCCCGCAGCCGGTCCAGCGGGAACATGCAGTTCACGTCCCGGTCCGCGTCGACGTGGTTATAGTGGGTGTGGGTGACCGCCAGGTGGGCCGTGTCGATATTCGCAGGGACCTGCCGAAAGGTCCAATCACCGTGGGCGCTGGCCACATCGAACGCCTTATCGGAACTAAGATGCACTCCACCGGTGGTGAACAGGCTGACGGTACACTGGGACAACGGTTTTTCCAAGGGAGTCCAGTTGATCCGTTGGTTACGAACATCCTGGGTGCCGGTATGGCCTGTTTTTATGCGGTCCATCCAAGTCTGGTACTTGGTCTTCTCGGACTCGTCAAATACCCAATCTTTGTATTCGGCCGGCATTTCGCACCACCCCGGCTAATCTTGAGACTTGCCCGGAAATTCAGCAGCGAATCAACACCGCCGCCAGCCTACAATTATGTTGGCGTTGGCAAACATCTGTCAAACTGGCCAGCCTTGACAGCCATGGAGCGGATTAGTAACATAACGTGCGTTAACAATCGAATAGCGACCCTGGAACCCTTTATACAGAACGGCGGAGGGGACGGCCCGACGAAGCCTAGCAACCGGTCCCGCCAGCGGTAATAACTTGGGGGATACGGTGCTAATTCCGGCGTCTAAACCGGCAATGCTGGTTATGGCGAAAGATGAGGGGCTTGGAAAGATTGAGCTTCTCTTAGAGAGGCTTTTTTCTTGCCCAAAATCATATTGCGTATGACACATTAATACGTGGATGAATCTCAAGAATCTTGCGGATAAAGTAATGGAAATCGAACCCATCCGTTGGTCCGGTGAGACCCTGTTACTCCTTGACCAGACACGGCTGCCCGCTGAGCAGGTAACGGTGGAGATAGGCCGCTACCAGGACGCCGTGGAGGCGATCAGCCTGATGCGGGTCAGGGGGGCCCCGGCCATCGGTGTCACCGCAGCATATGCCATGGCCCTGGCAGCCGGCCAAATCAGTGCCAATGACGATTCGATCGATAAAAACGAGTTTCTGTCCCAACTCCGCCAGGCGGCCGAGAAGATAGCCTTAGCACGTCCCACGGCGGTCAATCTGGGATGGGCGGTCCGGAAGCAGATGGACCTGGCTGAATCGGTGGAATCCGCCGGTCAGATCGGAGCGCGGCTTCTGCTGGAAGCACAGCGCATTCACCTGGAGGACGTGGCTATCAACCGGAAGATGGGCGGCCACGGCCAGGAACTGATGCCCGACGGCGGCGCCGTCCTCACCCACTGCAATACGGGAGCGCTGGCCACCGCCGGATTCGGCACCGCATTGGGGGTGATACGGGCTGGATGGGAATCTGGCAAGCGGTTCCAGGTATACAACACCGAGACGCGGCCTTGGCTTCAAGGGGCCAGGCTAACCTCCTGGGAATTCCAGCAACTGGGGATACCGTCCACCCTATTGGTGGATTCTGCCGCCGGGATGCTGCTGTCCCAAGGCAAGATAAGCTGCGTCATAACGGGCGCCGACCGAATCGCGGCCAACGGCGATACCGCCAACAAGATCGGCACCTACACCCTGGCGGTATTGGCCAGAGAAAACGGAGTACCTTTTTACGTGGCGGCCCCAACCAGCACCATCGACGCACGTTTGTCATCTGGAGATGAGATTCAAATCGAAGAGCGGCCACCCCATGAGGTGTACCAATTCCAAGGCGCACCGACCGCGCCTCCAGGGATTGAAGCAATCAATCCCTCCTTCGATGTAACCCCGAACCGGTATATCAGCGGGATAGTGACCGAGATGGGGGTGGCGCGGCCTCCCTATCAGGAAAGCCTGATGTCGGCCATGGAGACTGCAAAAGGGTAGTTGTTTTCGCCGGCCACCCGGCAATCAAGTTAAATCAAGAGAGAAAAACACCCGGACATGGGGCAACCAGTAGTTGGTTGCTGAAATAACCGTTAGAACCATCCGTTCGCCCTGAGCTTGTCGAAGGGTCCGCCTGAGGCGGATGGTTCCCCCGATTGCATCGGGGTCACCACGAACGGGATTGGTAGCGCCGGCTTATGGAAGGAAGTAATAGACAAGCTGCAATAGGTGTGATTGGCGGCAGCGGCCTCTACGAGATGGAGGGGCTGTCCAATGTCCGGTTCATCGAGATCGACACTCCTTTTGGCAAACCCAGCGACGCCATCGTCCTGGGTCTGTTGGAGGAGGTCCCCGTCGCCTTCCTGCCACGCCATGGTCGGGGCCACCGGTTCAATCCCACCCACATTCCCGCCAGGGCGAACATATTCGCCATGAAAACCCTGGGGGTTGAACGGCTCATATCGGTAAGCGCCGTGGGAAGCCTAAAAGAGGAGTTCGCTCCGTTGGACCTGGTGATACCCAGCCAGCTCATCGACCGGACCAGGCAGCGGGACAACACATTCTACGACCAAGACATGGTGGTGCACGTGGCCTTTGCCGAGCCCTTTTGCCCCGTGACCAACCATTTGTTGCACCACGCCGCTCAAGAGATGGACCTTAACGTTCACCCCGGAGGCACCATGGTGGTGATGGAGGGCCCGGCATTCTCTACCAAAGCCGAGTCGTTCATGTACCGGTCCTGGGGCGCCGATATCATAGGCATGACCGCTCTCCCCGAAGCCAAGCTGGCCCGGGAAGCCGAAATGTGCTATACGACCATGGCCTGGGTCACTGATTACGATTGCTGGCGCCAGGGGGCGGAAACCGTAACCGTGGACATGGTGATTCAAAATCTTATGAAGAACGTGGCCACCTCAAGAGAACTGTTGAGGACGTTGGTCCCCAATCTGGATGGCCCACGGGATTGCACATGCGGCTCCGCATTGAAAGATGCCATCATCACCCCTCGCGAGGGTGTCCCTGAAGAGGCCAAACGCAAGCTGGGCCCGCTGGTGGGCCACTATTTGACATAAACCCAATGGGTTTAAATATCAGGAGGCTGTTACATGCCTAGACAAGACCCCGGCGAGCCTTACTTCCGGGTAGATTCCAACGAGGCCCGGTCCATCCTGGATGCGGACCGGGAGAACACGGTAGTCGTGGACGTACGCAGGGATGACGAATGGGTCACCGGCCACGTCACGGGCGCCATTCACGTACCCATCGACGATTTACCCGACCGGATGGATGAAGTCCCCCAGGACAAAAAGGTGCTATTCATTTGCGCCGCGGGGGTTCGCAGCGGGTTGGCCTGCGAGATGGCCGCCGCCATGGGTTACGATTCGGATAACCTGTACAACATAGAAGACGGTACTCCGTTTTGGATCCAGGGCAGCCATCCCACCTCATACGGGACCGACCCTTAAACTGGCGGCGGCCTGGCTGTACCGGTCACCGGTACGGCCCAATAGGCAGGACCACATAGATAGATGCCAATAGATATTAGGAGAGAAACATTGTCTACACCACAGGCCAACGGACACGTTAGAGACCTGTCCTTGGCAGCAGAGGGAATAAAACGAATCCAGTGGGCCGCCAGGGAAATGCCGGTCATCGAGATAATCAGAGAGCGGTTCGCCAAAGAAAGGCCGTTGGAAGGGATTCGAATGGCGGGATGCCTTCACATCACCACTGAGACGGCAAACCTGGCCATCGCGTTAAAGGCCGGCGGGGCAGATTTGGTCATGTGCGCCAGCAACCCGCTAAGCACCCAAGACGACGTTGCCGCCGCCCTGGTGCAGGAATACGGGATTCCCACCTACTCCATCAAGGGCGAGGACGACGCAACCTATTACAGTCATATCAAGGCGGTTTTGGACCATCATCCCCAGGTGACCATGGATGACGGCGCGGACCTGGTGACCGCCCTCCACCGGGACCGGTCGGAGCTGCTTAAAGATGTCATCGGCGGCACCGAAGAGACCACCACCGGGGTGATACGTCTCACCGCCATGGCCAAGGCCAACAGGCTCCTATTTCCAATCATCGCGGTCAACGAAGCGGAAACTAAACACTTCTTCGACAACCGTTATGGCACGGGGCAAAGCACCCTGGACGGAATAACTAGGGCAACCAACCTTCTTTGGGCCGGAAAGACGGTGGTCGTCGTTGGCTACGGCTGGTGCGGCCGGGGCATAGCTTCGCGCGCCCGGGGCATGGGCTCCAACGTGATCGTCACCGAGATCAATCCGGTAAAGGCATTGGAGGCGGTCATGGACGGGTTCTCCGTCATGGCTGGAGTGGAAGCAGCCCGGGAAGGAGATGTGTTCATCACCGCCACCGGTTGTATCCACGCCATCGGCCGGGAGCACATCGACGCGATGCGAGACGGCGCGATCATGGCCAACAGCGGGCACTTCAACGTCGAGATCGATATTCCTCACTTGGAAGAGATGGCCGCAGAGAGCAGCGAAGCGAGGAATTTTGTTCAAGAATACAAGATGCTGGATGGTCGCAAGCTATACCTGCTGGGCGAGGGCCGCCTGATCAACCTGGCGGCCGCGGAAGGACACCCATCGGCGGTGATGGACATGAGCTTCGCCAACCAGGCCCTGGGCGTCGAATACGTTGTCAAGAACAAAGGCATGCTGACACCGGGCGTTTACGACGTTCCCAAGGACACAGACGCGGAGGTGGGCCGGTTAAAACTCCAGAGCATGGGAGTCAAGATCGACACGTTGACCGAAGAGCAAGACAAATACCTGAATTCCTGGGAAGAAGGGACCTGACAAAGCCAAAGTTCACGCCAATCAGATATCTCATGTTATTAACACAGGAGTAAACACATGCCATTGTTGTTCAATGAGTCACGCAAATACCTGCTGACCTCAGAGTCGGTGACCGAAGGCCACCCCGACAAGCTGTGCGACCAGATCTCCGACGCGGTGTTGGACGCGGTCCTCGCCGGCGATCCCACCGGCCGGGTAGCTTGCGAGACGGCCGTCACCAACGGCCTGGTGATGGTGATGGGTGAGATCACCACGAATTCCTACGTCGACGTGCCCGGCCTGGTCCGCGAGGCGCTGCGAAACGCGGGCTACACCAACGCGGATTACGGCATTGACGCCAAAAGCTGCGGCGTCAGCGTTTCTATTCAAGAGCAATCCAACGACATCAGCACCGGCGTTAGCACCGCCTTAGAGCGGCGCGGCGACCAGGGCACCTCGGAGGAACTGGACACCATCGGCGCTGGAGACCAGGGCATGATGGTAGGGTTTGCCTGCAACGAAACGCCGGAGTTGATGCCCTTGACAGTGGACCTGTCTCATAAACTGGTGCGCCAGCTTAGTATCGTGCGCAAAGAAGGGGTCCTGCCCTATCTGTGGCCCGACGGGAAGTCTCAAGTAACGGTTGAATACGACCGCGGAATCCCCAAGCGGGTTGACACGGTGGTGATCAGCGCCCAGCATAGCCCCGATGTTTCCAACGAAAAGATAACCCGGGACATCACCGAACAAGTGATAAAGAAGATCATCCCCGCCAATCTCATCGACGCCGACACCAAGATATACGTCAATCCCAGCGGCCGGTTCGTCATCGGCGGCCCCGCCGGAGACTCGGGCCTCACCGGGCGAAAAATATTGGTCGACACCTACGGTGGCATCGCACGCCACGGCGGCGGCGCTTTCTCCGGGAAAGACCCCACCAAGGTGGACCGTTCCGGAGCATACGCCGCCCGGTACGTGGCCAAGAACATTGTTGCCGCAGGGTTGGCTGACAGGGCCGAGCTCATCGTGTCCTATGCCATCGGTATCGCCAATCCCATCTCGGTGTCCGTGGAAACCTTTGACACCAATCACGTGGACAACCAGGTCATTCACGATCTGGTCGCCAAGCATTTTGACCTTCGGCCCGCCGCCATCATCCGTGACTTGAACCTGCGCCGGCCCATCTACAAGCAGACCGCCGCCTACGGGCACTTCGGCCGGGATGACATCAACCTGCCCTGGGAGCAGACGGACAAAGCGGCCGTCTTGAGATCGGAGGCCGGCCTATCCTAGATTCGGTAATTCGTTTCGGCACAGACGGTTGGCGGGGGCGGATCGCCGAAGATTTCACCTTCGCCAATGTGTCCCGCTGCGCTCAAGGCGTGGCGGATTACCTGAAAACCCAGGGCACATCGGATCAAGGTCTAGTGATAGGCTACGACACCCGGTTCCTCTCCAGGCAGTTCGCAGAGACAGTGGCGTCCGTCTGCGCCGCCAACGGAATAAAGGTCTACCTGTCCAGCAAAACCGCCCCCACCCCGGTGGTCACCTACAACGTTCTGCACCTTCAAGCGGCGGGCGCGGCTATCATCACCGCCAGCCACAACCCCGCCCTATGGAACGGCTTCAAGTTCAAACCTAGCTACGCCGGCAGCGCCACTCAGGAGATCACCGATGAGCTGGAGGCGGCAATCGCCTCGGCTGACCCGCCCCGGTCTATGCCGCTGGATCAGGCAGGCGCCCAAGGCCTGGTCACAGTTTTCGATCCGGATCCGCCTTACATGGAGCGTCTGGGAAGCCTGGTGGACCTGGAGTCGATCCGCAATGCAGGGTTGAGCTTGCTGGTGGATGCCATGTTCGGCGCAGGCGCCGGTTATCTAACCAGGCTTCTCACCGGCGGTTCCACCCAGGTGCAGGAGCTCCACTCCCAAGTAAACCCGGCCTTTCCCGGCATAGCCCAACCGGAACCCATCGCCCAAAATCTGCCCGAATTGATGGAGGGCTTGCGAGACGAACGCTCCTCGGTGGGCCTAGCCCTAGACGGTGACGCCGACCGGCTGGGCGTGGTGGACGAAAATGGAAGGTTCATCACCACCCTGGAGGTTTTCACTCTATTGACCCTCTACCTGCTACAAGAGCAAGGCCGGCGCGGGCCGGTGGTGAAGGGTGTCACCTCGTCCATGATGCTGAACAAACTAGGAGATAAGTTTGGCGTGGATGTCCACGAAATGAGGGTTGGCTTCAAATACATCGGCCCCCAGATGACCAGTGTGAATGCCTTGATCGGTGGTGAGGAAAGCGGAGGATTCGCTTTCCAGGGCCACATACCAGAGCGGGACGGAATCCTAAGCGGCCTGCTCTTTTTGGCGTATATGACCCGCACCGGGCGCACCCCATCGCAACTGGTGCAACACCTGTTCGACCAGGTCGGCCCGCATTACTACCACCGCCGCGACGTGGAATTCGACCCGGACGACCGGCAGCGGATAGAGGGGTTGCTGTCGGACGAGGGGCCAGACCGGCTGGCCGGAATGCCCGTGACCGGTTCAGACGAGATCGACGGTCGCCGGTTGAAGTTCGACAACGCCTGGCTGGCTTCCCGGTTTTCCGGGACGGAGCCTCTTCTGCGGATCTATGCCGAAGCCGGCAGTGCCGAGCAATTGGCCGCCCTTTTGGACGCAGCCCAGGAGTACCTGGGGGTTTAAAACAGCGAACCCCCGCACTAGCGGGGGTTCGAAATCCTTTGCGCCGTTGGGATTAGTGGGCTAGCGCTTGGTGTATTGGGGCGCGCGGCGGGCCCGCTTCAGGCCATACTTCTTACTTTCTTTGATGCGGGCGTCTCTGGTGATAAAGCCTGCCCGTCTCAGCCCGGATTTGAAATTCTCATCGTAGACCACCAGCGCGCGGGCGATCCCATGGCGGATGGCATGAGACTGGGAGTGGACACCTCCGCCAATCACCCTTACCACCACGCGGAAACGGTTCAGGGTGTCGCTGATCTTGAATGGCTCAAGTATTTCGTCTTGCCAGGGTTTCCAGTTGAAATACTCGTCCATAGGCTTATTGTTGATGAGGATCGGACCTCCGTCGTCCAGATACAACCGCACCTTGGCGATGGATGTCTTCCTTTTGCCGGTGCCGTAATAATATTGTTGTTCGGTGGATGCCTCTACCAAGCGATATACCTACCCTTCATCTGATGTATTTTGCCGATTCTCAGAGCCCTTGACCTGGGCTTCATGGGGGTGCTGGTCCCCAGCGTATACCTTTAGCCGCGTTAACATTTGCCGGCCTAGGTTGTTCCTAGGCAACATACCCTTTACCGCCAACTGAATCACCCTTTCCGGGTGGGTTTCCATCATAACCCTAAGGCTGGTGGTCTTCAAATTACCGACGTAACCGCTGTGGCGATAGTACATCTTTTGTTCCGGTTTCCGGCCGGTGACTTTGATCTTAGCGGCATTCAACACCACCACAAAATCGCCGGTGAGGGTATGTGGGGTGTAAGTGGGTTTGTCTTTGCCCTGCAGGACCATGGAAATGTCCCGAGCTACCCGGCCCAAAACCTTCCCATCCACGTCGATGACCCGCCAATTGGCGGGCACTTCGCCAGACTTGGCGAAATAAGTGCTAGTTCTCTTCATTACGATTAACTCCGCGTCCGGACCCACCGTCATCCAACGACTCCTCCGGGAACTCCGGTGGCAGTTTCATCGAAAGGAAGTCCGGATAAGTGACTTTCATTAGGCATAAACCGCGGGCAGGGATCGACGGCCATCCGATCTCTTCCTCGCATTTTCCCGTCAATACGTCCGCCACCACGCTGACCGGCCAGCGGCCTTTGCCCACCGCCAGCAGCAGTCCGTTGGTGCGCCTGATCTGATGCTTAAGGAACCCATTGGCCTCACATTCAAATATGACAGCCTCGTCCTCACGCCAGACATCCCACCGGGTAACGCGCCGGTCCGCCGATCTCCCGGCAGGATAACCAGGCGCCAAGGGCCGAAAATCGTGCTTGCCGACCAGGGTTTGGGCGGCCGACGCCATCCGCTCCACGTTCAAATCGCCCCTGACCCAAAACCATCTGTTCCTGGCAAGCGGGGAAGGCCACGGCCTGTTCAGGACATTATACCGGTAGGTCCTTGCCGAGGCGTGTTTACGGGAATGGAAGTCACCAGCCATGTGATGGACGGCCTGGACCTGTATATCATCGGGCAGGTAATGGTTAAGGGCCCGGGGAAACAGGTCGGTGTGGTGACGGCTGCTGGTAAGGAAATCCACCACTTGACCCTGGGCGTGGGCCCCCGCATCGGTCCTGCTGGCGCCTCGTATCCGGATCGATTCACCGGTGAAGCGCTTCAGAGCAATTTCGATTTCCCCTTGAATGGTGGACTGTCCATCTTGCAGTTGGAAGCCGGCATATCCCGTCCCGTCATACTCCACTACCAACGCCAACCTTCGGGCCCCTGCGACTGCGGGTTGGCCTGGAGAATCATCGGGATGAATTTCGGGACTGCCTGATGTGGAGGGATTTGCTAACTGCATGGTGTAGGCCGGGCTGTATCCGGTTAGACCAGTTCAATCAAGGCCATGGCTGCACCGTCGCCTTGGCGCCTGCCCAGCTTGAGGATTCGGGTATAACCACCGGCGCGGTCTTCGTACTTGGGAGCCAAGTCGTCGAACACCTTTTTCACCACCCGTTTATCCGGGACCTGAGCCAATGCCAGCCGGCGGTGGTGCACGGTGCCTTTCTTGCCGTGGGTAATGAGTTTTTCGGCCACCACCCTGGTTTCCTTCGCTTTCGCCAGCGTGGTGGTTATTCGGTCGTGCCGGATCAATTCTGACACCAATCCCCGAAGAAGGGCGGTTCGCTGGTCCTTGTACCGGCTTAATTTTCTACCTTTGACGTGGTGGGAGGCCATTGCTATTCGTCATCCTCTTCGTCATCATCGTCCTGGTCGTCGTCCTGATCGTCTTCCGTACTCCAACCCGCGGCGTCCCTTGGAAGTTCCGCCGTTGACTCCGGCGCGTCTCCGGCAGCCAGCAGATCTCTAATGTCCTGGGCGGTCAAGGCCCCGCCGGCGGCTTCTAGATCAGCCACGCCAACGCTCCCTGTTGAGCCCTCCTCCAGGCTGGAGACATTGCCCGATTGGGCGCCGATGCCACGCTCCGCCAGTTTGTCCCGAAGTTCGGTCAGGGACTTCTCGCCGAAATTCCGTATCTTGAGAAGGTCTTCGTCGGCCATCTCCAACACTTCGCCAACCTTGGTGATGTGGGCACGCTTCAGGCAATTCAGCGTGCGTGGCGACAACTCCAGCCGGTCGATGGGAGTCTGGAAAATCTCCGGCGACACCGTCAAAGAAGTGCGTTCGACACCCGGCTCGATGGCCTTGTTCAGGTTGCTGAAAAGGAAGAAGTGGTTAACCAAGTTGTCCGCCGCTTCCCTAACGGCGTCCACCGGCTTGATGGTGCCATCGGTCCAAACTTCCAGCACCAATCGTTCGTAATCGGTGACCTGCCCGACCCTGGTCCGTTCGACGTTGTAATTGACCTTGGTCACGGGGCTAAAAATGGCATCCACGGGCAAAACGCCCACCGGCGTCGTGTCCGACATATCGCTCTGGACAGCTTGTTGGTAGCCCACACCTTGCTCTACGTTGAACTCGATAAACAGCCGCGAGCTGGGGCCGTCGAGAGTGGCGAGGTGCAGGTCAGGATTTACTATCTCGAAGTCGCTGGAGGTGGAAATATCACCGGCGCAAACCAGACCTTCACCGGTGACTTCCAAGCGCATCTTGCCAGACCGGTCGGATTGAGACCTGATCCGTATGCGCTTTATATTCAGCAGAAGCTCCATCACCTCTTCTTTGACGCCGGGGATGGCCGTGTATTCGTGGACCACATCCTCTATCTTCACCCAGGTGACGGCGCTGCCGTTGGTGGAGCTCAACAAAATACGGCGCAATGGGTTTCCAATAGTGAGCCCAAAGCCCCGCATCAGCGGCTCAACGGCGACTTTACCGTAGGTATCGTCGGTTTCAAGCACCAATACCTCAGGCTTGAGCGATTCAACCACTCCCTCAGCGGGACCGGCGGGTAGTATGAAAGTATCCAGCATATCCTTACTACCTCGAGTAAAACTCTACGATTAAACGCGAATCAATCGTTTGCTTTAAATCTTCGTCTGCAGGCATCGATATGACCTGGCCAGACATTTCCGTGGTGTCCAACATCAGCCACGCCGGCACCGGCTTCTTGGGCAAGCCATCGGTCCGTTCTTTGTAATAATCGGTGGCTTTGTCCGATTCCTTCCAGCCAATCTGATTGCCCTCCTTCACCAGGTAAGAAGGTATGTCGGTTTTCACGCCGTTGACCTTGAAGTGGCCGTGCAAGACCATTTGCCGCGCCTGCTTGCGTGAATCTGCAAAACCCAAAAGGAATATCACATTGTCTAGGCGCCGCTCCAGGGTGCGGAGCAGGTTTAGCCCGGTGACGCCGGGTGTATTGAAGGCCTCGGTCATGTACCGGCGGAACTGGGATTCCAGTACGCCATAAATGTATTTGGCCTTCTGCTTTTCCAGCAGGTGCACGCCGTAGTCCGAAGGCCGGCGTCTCCGGCGGCTAACGTTACCCGGCGGGTTGCGCCGTTTTTCCACCGCGCACCTGGGGGTGAAGCACCGGTCCCCTTTCAGAAACAGTTTTTCGCCTGCGCGGCGGCAAAGCCGGCAGGATGGTCCTGTATATCTACCCATAAATGCTTTTCTCTAAACCCTTCTTCTTTTCGGCGGCCGGCATCCATTGTGGGGGATGGGCGTTACGTCTCTGATGCTGGTGACCACCAAACCAGCGCCCTGCAACGATCGTATGGCGGCCTCCCGGCCGGCGCCGGGGCCCTTGATCAACACATCTATGTGCCTGAGCCCCTGATCCATACCCCTGCGGGCCGCTTGTTCAGCGGCACGTTGGGCGGCGAATGCCGTCCCTTTGCGTGAGCCCTTGAACCCCACCGTGCCCGCGCTGGCGAACGAGATCACATTGCCTTGGGGGTCGGTGATGCTGATCAAGGTGTTGTTGAAAGTAGAGTAAATGTATGCCCTGCCCTGGGGCACGGCGCGGCGCTCCCGCCTTCTTGCTCTTGGCCTAGCCATATATGAAATTCACCTGTCTAAGGTTTTAATGTTCCGGCTTGGCGGCTACTTCTTGCCGCCGGTGCGCCTGCCGCGTCCGGCTACGGTGCGGCGTGGTCCCTTGCGGGTCCGCGCGTTGGTGCGGGTGCGCTGGCCGTTCACAGGCAATCCACGCCGGTGACGCAGTCCCCGGTACGCCCCAATCTCAATGAGGCGGCGAATGTTTTGGCCTACTTCCCGCCGCAGGTCGCCTTCGGCGTTGTAGTCACGGTCCACGATCTCGCGAATCCGGTCCACCTGGTCCTCAGAAAGCTCGTTCATCCTGGGCGGCGAATCGGAATCGATCTGCGCTTTTACCAAGATCTCCGCTGCCATCTTAGGGCCGATTCCAAAGATGCTCCGAAGGGCCACATGGGCCTTTTTCCGGTCAGGTACGTCTACGCCTGCTATGCGAACCAAGTTTAGCCTCCAAATCTGGGAGTCCCATTCCGGGGGTTTAAAGGGTGTCTTATGCTAGCCCTGCCGTTGGGCATGGCGGGGATTGGAGCAGATTATCCTGACAACTCCCTTACGCCGGATCACGCGGCATTTGTCACATCTTGGTTTTACCGATGCTGAGACTTTCATTATGCTTGTTCCCGGCCTGGTTTTTCGGCCTGAATTTTTCCAGCCGGAATTTTCCGGCTATTACTTGAAGCGATAGGTGATACGGCCTCTGGTCAGGTCGTAGGGAGACAACTCCACTAAGACCCGGTCTCCCGGCAGCACCCGGATGAAGTGCATCCGGATCTTCCCGGAGATATGCGCCAACACCTGGTGGTCGTTGGGCAGTTCCACGCGGAACATACCGTTGGGCAATGCCTCGGTTACGCTGGCTTCAACTTCGATCGCTTGCTTTTTAGCCATTCTGCCCCTTTAGGTTGCCTGCTCCTCTAAGGGAGGTCTTTCTTTAGGTCTTCAGAGTCATCTGGCACGGTCAGTATCACCGGGCCATCTTCATCAATGGCTATTGTGTGTTCAAAATGGGCGGATAGACTGCCGTCTGCCGTGACCACCGTCCATTGATCGTCCAATATCCGGGTCTGCCAGCCGCCGATGTTCAACATCGGCTCTATGGCGATACACATTCCAGGCCGCAGGAGTGGCCCCCGGCCCGCCTGCCCGCAGTTGGGCACCTGGGGGTCTTCATGGAGGAAACGTCCCACCCCGTGGCCCACGTACTCGCGAACCACGCCGTAGCCACGGGTCTCGCTATATTCTTGCACCGCCGCGCCGATGTCGCCTATACGGCCCCCAGGCCGTGCCGCTTTTATCCCTTCCAGAAGGCTTTGGCGGGTATCGTCGATCAGCCGCTGGGCATCCTCGCTGACGGCGCCAACCGGCACTGATATGGCCGCGTCGCCGATGAACCCTTCCAGCGTGGCGCCCACGTCCATCTTGACGATATCGCCCTCCCGCAGGATCTTCTTGCCGGGGATACCGTGTACGATCTCTTCGTTTACCGAGGCGCAGATACTGGCAGGAAATCCCCGGTAGCCCTTGAACGTCGGTTTGCCGCCGCGGCGGGTGATCTCTTTATACGCTATCTCATCTAACTCTTTGGTGGTGATTCCAGGCTCGACAGCGCTTTTTAGCAGGCGCAACACAGCGCCAACTATAGCACCGGCGCGAGCCATGGCCTGCCTCTCCTGGGCAGACTTTATGGTGATGCCGCCGGTGTAGTTGGAAGGCGAATTAGAGGCAGTATCTATTTTCTGAACCTGATTCAACTGGTTTATTCTACTCCCTATCCTCGGTCTTGGAAACCCGCTGGATTTGCTTCAAAACCCGGTTATGCACCTTTTCCACCGCGGCGACGCCATCTACTCTCGCCAACAAACCTTTGTCACGGTAAAAATCCAACACGGGAAGCGTCTCGCTATGGTACACCTCTATGCGCTTGCTCACTGCGGCGGGACTGTCGTCATCCCTCTGGTACAGATCTCCGCCACAACTGTCGCAAACTCTGTTAGCCGCGCCTTCAGGTTGGCCGTCTTCCTCCATGGTGTACGGAGTCTGGCAGTTCCGGCACATCAGCCGGCCACCAAGCCGTCTCACTAACTCTTCATCCGGGACATCGATGAATATGACCAGGTCCACGGGCCGGGAGCGCCGGTCAAGGGCTTCTTCCAGGGCGCTAGCCTGGATTGGATTCCTGGGGAATCCATCCAGGATGAAGCCGTCGTCCGAGTTGAGCGACATCACCTTTTCCAGAACGATGTCTATCGTAACTTCATCTGGCACCAAGATGCCCTGGTTCATGTACTCGGACGCCCTCAAACCCAGAGGCGTCTGCCGCTGGAGATTACTGCGAAATAGGTCTCCGGTGCTAATGGCCTGCACTTCCAGATGGCCGGAAAGAAGCCTGGTCTGGGTGCCTTTCCCGGCGCCGGGAGGCCCAAATAGGACCAATCTTAAACCTTTGGCCATCTAACGCAGGAACCCTTCGTAATTTCTCATCATTAGTTGGGCTTCCAACTGACGCAGAGTATCCAATCCCACGCCTACCATGATCAACAAACTTGTGCTGCTTAGGGATATTGCCTGCACACCCGTCACCAGAGAGGCGATATAGGGCACGATGGAGATGAACCCCAGGAAAAGAGCTCCTCCCATAGTGATTCGGACTATCACCCGGTTCAAATAATCTTGGGTGGGCCGGCCCGGCCGTATGCCCAAGACAAACCCTCCGTTGCGCTGCAACCCCTCGGCCAAGTTCTGCTGATTGAATACCACCAGGGTATAGAAGAAGGTGAAGATGACCACCAGCACGAAGACCAATACCCAATATAGGGGAGATGAAGGGATCAACAGGTCAGCGAAGAAACGGGCCACATCTCCAAACCATCCCGAGTTGGTGGCGAAATAGGTGGCCACCGTCCCCGGCAGGATCACGATGGAAAAGGCGAAGATCAGCGGTATCATACCTGCCGAGTTGATCCGCAATGGCAGGTAGGTGGCCCCGCTTTGACGGTACATGCGGCCGCCGCGGAATATGCTCCGGCCGTATTGAACGGGGATCCTCCGGTGGGCTTCGTTGAACATCACGATCAGCGCAATGATCAATACGCCGAAAATGGCGAAGAAGCCGACTCCCAAGACGTTGTCCCGGTCCAGAAAACCCTGGGTGATCATGTTGGGGAACCCGGCGACTATTCCCGCGAATATTATCAACGATATACCGTTGCCGATACCGCGTTCCGTTATGAGCTCACCCAGCCAAACCAGAAACATGGTGCCTGCCACGATGGACAAAAGGGCTGCCATCGTTGGCAACAATGCCGCGCCCGTGAACCCCACCGCGGGTAGCACATTGTTTTGCTGAAGGAGGATCAACTGGCCGTATCCCTGGGCCACTGCTATGGGGACTGTCAGCCCGTGGACCATGCGGTTCATCTTGATGCGGCCCGACTCCCCTTCCCGGGAAATATCCTGAAGGCTTGGGATCACCGGCGTCAATAATTGGATCACGATGGAAGCCGTGATGTATGGGAATACCCCCAGGGCCACGATGCTCATGCGGCGAAGGGCTCCGCCGCTGAACAAGTCTAAGAATCCCAGCAGTTGGTTATTGCGGAATAGGTTGTCGAGTTGCTCGGGGATGATGCCGGGTATGGGGATATGGGCGGCGAACCGGTAGATCACCAGCATCGCCAGGGTGAACAAAATCTTTGCGCGCAGGTCCGGCAAGCTAAACGCGTCAATTGCCGCCTGAACTAAACGGGGATACCGCCCTCCCTGGGCCTCGGCCGCCATCATCCCGGTTACAGCTCCTCTACCCTACCACCTGCCGCCTCTATTCTTTCCCTAGCGGAGCGCGTGAATCTATGGGCGGCCACGGTCACCGCTTTGGTGATCTCACCGTTGCCCACCACCTTCACCGGTTGCTTCAAATTTCGCAGTATCTGCCGCTGGACCAAGTCCTCTGGCGTTATCCTTTGACCATCGTCAAAGCCGTTAAGGGCCTCCAAACCAACCAGGGAATAATAGGTCTTAAAGATGTTGGTAAATCCCCTCAACATCGGTAGGCCTTTGATCAGGGGTAATTGGCCACCTTCAAAACCTATCTGGCGGCTGTGTCCGGCGCGGGACTTTTGACCTTTCATACCCCGGCCCGCGGTGCTGCCCTGACCAGCGGCATCGCCCCTACCAATCCGCTTTCTTCGTTTCCTGGCGCCTCTAGGAGGGGCCAGCTTATGCTCCATCATCTGTTGTGCCTCTTGGGGTGCTCGTTAAATTCCGGTCCCAATGTTGGTCCCCATGTTTGCCTCAGTGTTGGTCCCAATAGTGGTTGTATTCTATGAACTGACTATCTATTCCACCGCTTCTATGCTTACCAAGTGGGGCACCTTGTCGATCATACCGCGTATCGACGGCGTATCCGCATGGATCACGCTGTGATTAAGGCGGTGCAATCCCAAGGATTTGATGATCCGGCGCTGGTTCTCGGGGCAACCGATACAACTCTTTTTCCAGGTGATCTTAAGTTGAGTCATGATGATACCTAACGAATCTGTCCTGATTATTGGATATACTCAGTCTTTTATCGGAAGCCCAGCGGAAGCCCGGTCAATTGCGCGCGGGGGCTGGCTCTCTGCGGGGAGGGGGCGCGGCCGCAGCCATAGCGGTAGCTCGGCGTGCCAATTCGACTTCCGGGTCCCGGAGCTGCCGCAAAGCCTCTAACGTGGCGTAAACGATATTGATGGGGTTGCGGGAACCCAGGGTCTTGCCCACCACATCTTTCACGCCCGCCAGTTCCAAGATGGCCCTCATGGCGCCGGCGGCGATCACTCCGGTTCCTTCACGGGCCGGTTTGATTATCACGATCGTGGCGCCTTTCTTCACCGTGATCATCTGGGGGATGGTGCTTCCCTTCAAGGGAACCTGTAGGACGCCGGCACGGGCGATCGCGTTGCCCTTCCTGACGGCGTCGGGAATCACCAAAGCCTTTCCCAGCCCCGCGCCAACCTGGCCTTCTCCATCGCCGACCACCACCAAGGCATTAAACCTCATCCGGCGGCCTCCTTTTACGACTTTGGCGATGCGCCTGGTATAGACCACCCGCTCGGAAAATCCGCCTGTTTCTTCGAAGCGTTGCCGCCCGAAGGACCCCCGGTCACCGTAAGATTGCATTAAATGTCGTTTCCTCCGAGATTAGACGGCGGCCCGCCCGCTTACCAACTATATTACTAGTGGCAGACGGCGGTGGCCGTCAAAACCCCTTGGCCTGATTATTTCGACAAATACCCGTTAGAATCTTCCGTTCGCCCGGAGCTTGTCGAAGGGTCCTTGGCAGAGCCGGTGGTTCGACGGGCTCACCACGGACGGGTTCGATAACTTTGATTGTTGCGGCGGACTACTAGAACAGTATCCCTTCTTCGCGGGTTGCTTCGGCCAAGGCTTTGACCCTGCCGTGGAACTTGTACCCGCCCCGGTCGAAAACCACCGTGGTGATTCCCACCGCCTTGGCCCTTTCTGCCACCAGTTTTCCCACCGCGGCCGCCGCCCCTATCTTGGAAGCCCCGTCACCGGGTTTAACCGCCTCATGGCTGGAGGCGGCAGCCAAGGTGTTGCCGGCAGTGTCGTCAATGACCTGGGCATAGATATGCCTCAGGCTGCGAAAAACACACAGTCTGGGGCGGGTTGCGCTTCCCGATAGCTTTTTCCGCAACCGCGCGTGGCGGACGGTCCTGAGTTTGACTGCGTTTCTATCCTTGGGCATTGCCTTTTATTTCTCCGGAATGATGAGGGAAACCAAACGACCGGGTCGTGTGGCCGCATTTAGGCTTTACGGGCCGCCGCCTTACCAGGCTTGAGGTGCAGCACTTCGTCGGAATACCTGATTCCCTTCTCTTTATAGGCATTGGGTGGGCGGACTCTTCTGACCTGGGCCGCCAGGCTACCCACTTGTTGCTTGTTGATGCCGCGGACGTGGACCCGGTTGTTGCCTTCCACTTCCATGGTGACGCCTTCGGGCGGATGGATATCCACCGTGTGGGAGTAACCCACGCTTAGGGTGATGCCGTTGCCTGCTTCCTGAACCCGGTATCCGACCCCCATCAACTCCAAGGTCTTGGTGTAGCCTTGGGTAACGCCGGTAACGGCATTGGCGATGAGACTCCTGGTCAATCCATGCAGCGACCGGTGGAATTTGCGCTGGGACAACCGTTCCACGATCACGTTGCCGTCTTCCAAGCTCACGTTTACTTCCGGATGATAGGTCTGGGTCAACGTCCCCAGCGGGCCTTTGACCGTGACCTCGCCTGTTCCAATGTCCACCACCACCCCAGCCGGGACCGGGATGGGTTTCCTGCCTATCCGGGAAAGGGTCCGCTCTTCGCCTTGCACGCCGTTACCAGACATAACAGAGCAATTCTCCTCCGACACCTTCGCGCCATGCCTGCCGTCCCGACATGACTCCGTTTGAGGTCGAAACGACAGCTATGCCCAACCCGCCATACACCCGGGGGATCTCCCCGCGGCCCACGTAGACCCTAAGGCCCGGCTTGCTGATGCGTTTCAATCCTACAATGGTTGGCTCGCGGTGCTCCCGGTAGGACAGGTGCACCCTTAACATCTGGTGGAGTTTTCCCCGGGGGGTATCAAAATCACGGATGAAGCCCTGCTCCTTGAAGATTCTGGCGATTGCCACTTTCATCTTGGAGTGGGGCATGGTTACGGAATCGTGGCGCATTTGAATAGCGTTTCGAATCCGGGTTAGCATATCGGCGATTGGATCTGTGACGGGCATAACCTCAACCTTGCTGCCTCTGCGTGTGGGGCGCCCATTTCAAAGCTATCCCCCATACAGTCTGGCGATTTACAGACTACCTTTTCGCACCCCGGGCAACTCACCGGCCAGGGCCAACTCTCTGAAGCAGATCCGGCACAGCCCAAAATGACGAATGTACGCCCTAGGCCGGCCACACCGATGGCAGCGGCTGTTTTTACGAACGGCGAATTTAGGTTCCCGCAACCATTTTTGAATTTTGGATGCCTTGGCCACTGGGCCTCCCTTAGGTTTCCTTACGTTTCTTTGATGAATGGCATCCCGTACAGCTCCAGCAGACGGATGGCCTCGGAATCGTTTCTCGCCGACGTGGTTATCGTCACCTGCAAGCCCCTGAGCCGATCGATCTGGTTGTAATCGATCTCAGGGAATATGATCTGCTCCCGGATGCCGATGGAAAAATTCCCGCGGCCGTCGAAACCCCGGCGGGGAAGACCTCTGAAGTCTCTGATACGGGGCAGGGCCGTGTTGATGAACCGGTCTAGAAAATGATACATGCGGGCCCCCCGCAGGGTTACCGAGGTACCTATTTGGTTGCCTTCACGTATCTTGAATCCCGCTATGGATTTTCGCGCCCGGGTGATCACCGGTTTTTGGCCCGCGATGGTCCCCAGGTCCCGCGTGGCGCTCTCCATGGCGCGGCCGTTGGTCAAAGCTTCGCCCAAGCCGATGTTAAGCACTATCTTCTGGACCCTGGGGACTTCCATGGGGTTGGTAAATCCAAAATCCCGCATCATGCTGGGAATGATCTCGCTACGGTACATCTCACGCAGCCGGGGCGATGGAACATCCTCATCCCCATCGTCTGCAGCGGGTTCCTCGGCAACTTCAGCGGCGGCGGCCCTCCGGCCCCGGGCCGGCCGTGTCCCCGAGGCTGCACGTTGGCGCCGCCTGGCCGGTGGCTGAGCCTCTTCCGCCTGCCCCTCTGATTGAACTTCGGATTGAGTTTCAGGTTGAGCTTCGGGTTGATCTTCCGGGGGCGCCTCGCTCACGGATTCTTCAACCTGATCCGAGGCATCGGACTGGGAAGTTTCTTCGGAGCCGTCCGTGGTTTCGTTCATTTGCTCGCTATCCAACATCGTCAATGACTTCCTGGCACTTGGGACAGCTCCTAACCCGGGAGCCCGTTTCCAGGAACACCGTCCTTGGCTTGGTAGGCTGGTTGCATTTGTTGCATAGCAACACCACGTTTGAGACGTGGATGGCCGCTTCCTGTTGAATGCGGCCTGATTGGCGGACGCCGGGCCGGGACCGGACGTGGCGGGTGATCATGTTCACACCTTCCACCACCACCCGGTTGGCCTTGGTGTCTTGTCTATCCACTCTGCCGGTTTTTCCCTTATCCTTTCCGGCCACTACCAACACGGTGTCCCCGCTGCGGATGCGCATTATACCACCTCTGGAGCCAGGGATATGATGCGCATGAATCCCTTGTCCCGTAGCTCCCGGGCCACCGGTCCAAAGATCCGGGTGCCCCGGGGCAACTGGTTTTCCAGGAGCAACACCGCGGCATTGTCGTCGAATTTTATATAGGTCCCGTCGGGCCTGCGGCGCCCTTGGGCCTGGCGTATCACCACCGCCCTGACCACCTCGCCTTTCCTGACTGGGGAATTCGGCGCTGCCTCCCTGACGTTGCACACCACGATGTCACCCACATGGGCGTACCTGCGGCGGCTGCTGCCGGGTATATTGATCAGGCGGATGACTTTAGCTCCGCTATTGTCCGCCACCGTCAGGCGGGTATAGGTTTGGATCATCGCTGGCCATCCTCGTCATCCTGAGCTTCCGGGGGTGTTTCGTCTTCTTCCTGTTCTTCGGCGGGTTGATCCGGCGTTACGCCGGCGGATTCATCACCCTCAGTATCTTCCGCCGGGGCATCTTCCGCGGCTTCTGGGGCATCAGCTGCCTCATTCGCCGGTGTATCTTCAGGGGTATCGTCGTTCGGGGCGTCAGCAGCGGCTTCATTCGCTGGGGAGTCTTCAAGCGAGTCTTCCGGCGGCGGGTCCGCGGCCGCTGGGTTTTCCACCACGGGCACAGGCGTTTCTTCGACGTTTTCAGGCTCGGGAACGGAGATCACCGCGTCGGACTCCAGCTCTATGGGGGCTACGTCCGCAACCTGACGGCGCTGTAATATCTCCATGAGCCGCCAGTGCTTGGTCTTTGAGATGGGCCTGGTCTCCTCTATCCTGACCACGTCACCCAATCTGCATTGGTTTTCCGGGTCGTGAACCTGGAACCGGGCCACCCGGCGCATCTGTTTGCCGTAGATACGGTGTCGTTGTTTCCACACCATCTCCACCACGGCGGTCTTTTCTCGTCCAGTCCGCACCACCGATCCGATGCGGCCCTTTCGCATAGATTTGGCCAAGTTAGCCCTCCACCAACTGTCGTTCGCGCATCACCGTTTGCAAACGCGCAATGGATTTTCGAAGCAAGCGCGGTAGATTGGTATTGGGCAGCTGATTCGTGGCCGCCCTGAACCTCAGATTCATGAGCTCCTGATAGGACTTTGCCAACTCCTCTTTGAGTTGCTCGTCGGTCAGCGCCCTGGTCTCAGATATCGACATGGCCCGCCCCCTTAACCAGCGCCGCCGGCCAAAACCCCCAACCGGTCGCGTTGTACGGTCCTAGTGGGAATCGGCAGTTTATGTGCTGCTAATTTCAGGGCCTGCACGGCTTCTTGCTGCGGGACGCCGGCCACCTCAAAGAGGATACGCCCCGGTTTAACCACGGCCGCCCAGTAATCCACTGCCGCCTTGCCGCCGCCCATGCGGGTCTCCGCTGCTTTTTTGGTGACCGACCTATCGGGAAAAACCCGGACCCAAACTTGGCCGCCCCGCTTTAGGTGGCGGGTCACTGCGACCCGCGCCGCCTCTATTTGCCGGGCGGTGATCCAGTCGGCGCCCATAGCCTTAAGGCCAAACTCGCCAAAGTCAACGGTATTGCCTCCGGTAGCGGCGCCTTTCCGGCGGCCCCGGAATTGCTTTCGGAATTTTGTGCGCTTGGGCTGTAACATCAAGTTCTCCTCAATCTCTGACGCGGGACCCTCGGCCTGCCAACCAGCTAACGAGATGGCTGGTCATCGGCATTTTCGTTAGATGATGTCATCATCAAGCAGTATTTCTTCATCGGGCTCGCCAGCCTGCACGGTTACCTCGATGGTTTCCAATTCTTCAACTACCTCAGGGGGCGGGGGCAAAATCTCGCCCTTATAAACCCAAACCTTAACTCCCACCCTGCCCATAGCGGTGTGGGCTTCTGCTAGAGCATACTCGATATCGGCCCTCAAGGTGTGCAGGGGCACCCGGCCCAGCATGAACTTTTCGACCCGGGCGATCTCCGAGCCGGAGATCCTCCCTTTCACGATGATCTTGATGCCCTGGGCCCCTCCCTGCATGGCCCTCTGGCCCGCCTGCCTCATGGCCCGGCGGTAAGCCACCCGCCGTTCCAACTGGTCGGCGATGTTCCGGCCCACCAGGTAGGCGTCGATCTCAGGCTGTTCGACTTCGATAATGTTAAGCTGAATCCTCTTCTGGGTTATCTCTTCCAGCTTTCCCCGCAGATTTTTTACCCGCTCGCCATCCCGGCCGATGAGGATTCCCGGACGGGCGGAGTGGATGTTGATGACACTGTCCTGGGCGCCCCGGTCGATCTCCACCCTGGAGATACCGGCGTCGGCAAACCCTTTATATTCGTCTCGGATGCTGTCACGCAGCCGCAGGTCTTCTAGCACTAACCGCCGGTAGGAAGTGGCATTATTGGCGTACCAATGGGTCTTCCAGTCCTTGATGATACCTAGCCGGAACCCGTATGGATGTGTCTTGTGGCCCATGGTCTTAGGCCTCCTCTTGGTCGTTGACCACCACGGTCAGGTGGCAGGTTGGCTTCAGGATCCGCCCCATGCGGCCTCGGGCCCGGGGCCTGAACCGCTTCAAGGGCGTCCCGCGGTCGGCGGTGATCCGGACTATCTTCAATGTATCCCGGTCCATCATCATATTGTTTTCCGCATTGGCGGCCGCTGACTGAACCACTTTGGAAACCGTTTTGGCCCAGGGAGAGGTTAACAGTCCCAGGGTGTTTATCGCGTCGTTCACAGGCTGGCCACGGACCAGATCCAAGATTGGCTTCAATCTTTTTTGGGATGCACCCAGTGACTTGGCGAATGCTCTAACAGGAGGCATGGCGCTACCTTGCCCTGCTGGACCGTTCGGAACGTCCCAAATGGCCCCGGTAGGTTCGGGTGGGGGAAAACTCTCCCAGCCGGTGGCCCACCATGTTTTCGGTGACGAACACGGGCACGTGGCGGCGCCCGTCATGGACGCCGAAGGTCAAGCCAACCATATCCGGCATGATCATTGACGCCCGGGACCAAGTACGGATGACGGTCTGGGCGCCGGAGCGCTGTACAGCTTCAACTTTTTTGGCCAATTTCGGATGCACGTATGGCCCCTTTTTTATCGACCGGGACAATCTACCTTCTCCTGCCGCGCCGGATTATCAAGCTCTCCGACGCCTTGTTTTTTCGCCGCGTCTTGTGGCCCAAAGTGGGTTTGCCAGTGGGCGACTTGGGACCCGGCATCCCTATGGGTGACCGGCCTTCTCCACCGCCATGGGGATGGTCCACCGGGTTTTTGGCTACGCCCCTCACTTGTGGGCGGCGGCCGAGATGGCGTCTGGCGCCGGCTTTACCCAAGCTTTCGTTTTTATGGTCTGGATTCGACAACTGGCCCACGGTGGCCCGGCACACCAGAAGTATCCGCCGCATCTCCCCCGATGGCAGGCGGATCAACACATGCTCACCTTCCCTGGAAAGCACTTGGGCGCCGGAGCCGGCGCTCCTTGCTAGCTGGCCCCCCCTCATGGGAGTGAGTTCCAGGTTGTGAACCACCGTTCCCGTTGGGATGTTCTGCAGGGGGAGGCAGTTGCCCGGACGGATCTCCGCCTGAGGGCCCGATTCGATCATATCTCCGGGCGACAGGCCCAACGGGGCCAGAATATAGCTTTTTTCACCGTCCACGTAATAGATCAAAGCGATTCTGGTCGTCCGGTTTGGATCGTATTCTATGGAAATCACCTTGCCCGGAACGCCGTCCTTCTTCCTTTTGAAGTCCACTTTCCGGTACATCTGACGGGAACCTCCGCCCCGACTCCGGGTGGTTATCTTGCCCCGGTTGTTTCTCCCCGAGTGCTTGATCTTCCGTTCCAACAGCGACTTTTCCGGCTTGGAGCGGGTTATCTCTTCAAAGGATGGACGCACCGCGTTGCGGGTGCCAGGGGTAACGGGCCTAAGATTTTTTAACGGCATCTAAAAAATTCCTGTGTCAACTTGCTAAGTCAACTACCGGTGACTTACGTCTTGGTCCTAGACTCCCTCAACGAGGTCGATCCGGTCGCCCGATTTTAGGGTCACTACGGCTTTTTTGACATCGGGCTGTTTGCTGAACCGGGGGCCGTAGCGCTTTTGCTTGCCCCGTAGCTTGGTCATATTCACGTCTAGGACCGTCACGTTGAAGCTCTGTTCAACGGCCTGTTTCACTTCAACTTTATTGGAATTCATGGCCACCCGGAAAGTGTATTTCCCCGACTCTTGAAGCAGGGTGCTCTTTTCCGTGATGGTGGGCTTTATTAACACCCGGTGGATGTCCATTTAGCTCTGTTCCTCTTCGCCAGCCTCATCGGACCCGGCCTCGCTAGCCGGGTCGGATTCGGGCTGCTCTTGCGCCGGTTCCGGAGACGAGGCCTCCGGCCCGGCAGCTTCCTGTTCAACCTCTTGTTCAACTTCCAGGACGGGTTGTTGGGCGGAGCCCACGGCGCTGCTTCCCCGGCGGCCGTGGGGGTCCGAAGCCAGGCTCTCCTCGGCCCACCGGACCGCATCCAAGGTTATCACCAACGTTTCCCGGCTCAATAATTCCTGGGCGTTGAGCAAGTTTACCGGCAGGGTCCAGATCTTTTGGATATTGTGGGCTGCTCTGACCACGCCATCTTGTGAACCTTGGGTCACCAACAGAGCAGAGCCATTGATGCCCAGATTATTCAGCAGGTCTACCATCGAGCGGGTCTTGCCGTTAACGGTGTCAAAGGAGTCCAGGCACACCAACAGGCCCTCCCTGGCTTTTTCCGAGAGCACGCAACGCAACGCCGTGCGGCGCATTCGCTTGGGCAACGCCTTTCGGTAGCTGCGGGGATGAGGACCGAAGACCACGCCGCCGTGACGCCATTGGGGCGAGCGTATGCTTCCCTGACGCGCGCGGCCGGTGTGCTTTTGGATCCAAGGTTTGCGGCCTCCGCCGGAAACCTGAGCCCTGGTCTTGGTGTCGTGGGTGCCGTGCCTCTTGTTCAGTTGATACCCTACCAGCGCTTGGTGCACCAGCGCATGATTCATCGGCACGTTGAACACCGCATCGTTGAGGTTGACCGTGTCAACCACCTGACCCGATTGGGATATTACCGCTACTTCCATAAATCCTATTCCGGAGCGCTACTCCGGTTTTTGCTCTTCCGATTCCGGGTCCGCATTTGCTTGATCGCCAGGAGTTTGATCTTCCGGAGTTTGATCTTCCGGAGTTTGATCTTCCGGAGTTTGATCTTCCGAAGCTTGAGCATCGGCTTCTTCGCTTTCGGTCTCTTGAACGTCAGGTTCTTGATTTTCAGGTTGTTGGACCGCCGTACCCTCCCCGTCGCCTTCCGAAACCTCGGGTCCCTCATTGTCGGGTACTTCGGCCGGCGGGGCTTGCCGCACCTGGCCAAACAATGTCACGGGGTCTACCGCCGGCTTTACGCTGCGGCGGATCTCCAGCAGCCAATTGACCGACCCTGGAACGCCTCCTTTCAACAACAAAAGGTTCCGTTCGGCGTCCACCTGGATTATCTCGATACCTTTGACAGTGATCCGCCGGTTTCCCATGTGGCCGGCCATCTTCATGCCTTTGTAAACCTTGCCCGGAGTGGTGCCCCCTCCAATGGAGCCCGGCGCCCTCGCCCGGTCCGATTGGCCGTGGGTGCGTGGGCCTCCGCCGAACCCATGGCGCTTCATCACGCCGGAAAAACCGCGGCCCTTCGACCTCCCTATCACATCGACGAACTCTCCAGCTTGGAAGACATCCACATTCAGGTTTTGCCCCACCTGGAACTCATTGACGTTATCCGCCTTTACCTCTTTTACATAACGTGCAGGGCGGCTGTTCCTGAAGTGGCCGATCATCGGTTTGTTGGACCTTTTGACCTCTCCGAACCCCAGTTGGACCGCCTCGTACCCATCGGTATCCTGGGTTTTTATCTGCGTCACGACGCAGGGGCCGGCCTCCACCACGGTCACCGGAACGACTATGCCATCCTCCCGGAAAACCTGGCTCATCCCTACCTTTTTGCCCAGAAATCCCTTAATCATGATAAATCTTTGTCTTCCGTCAGCCCCGTCTAGAGCGTGCAAGCCCTTTAGAGCTTGATGGAGATATCAACTCCTGCGGGCAGGTTTAGCCTGGTAAGCGAATCGATGGTTTTGGACGTTGGCTCCAGAATGTCGATGAGCCGTTTATGGGTGCGTATCTCAAAATGCTCCCGGGAATCCTTGTCCACGTGGGGACTGCGGATAACGCAAAACCGCCTGATATGGGTGGGCAGAGGCACCGGCCCGGCGATTCGCGCGCCAGTCCGTTCCGCCGTTTCTACTATCTGCCCGGCGGACAGGTCGAGCATCTTGTGGTCGAATGCCTTGAGTATGATCCGGACTTTCTGCCTGGTTACCATGTCAGTATATCTTCATCACTAAAAGAATCCGGCTTAAAAATCTGCCTGAAATGACCCTACATTCATCCCGTCTTCAACACGCCGCTAAGCAGGCCCTCCGGGACCGGCTGGTAGTACTTGAACTCCATTGAGAATGTGGCCCGGCCTTTCGTGATGGACCGCAGGGCTGTGGTGTAGGAGAAAGTCTCCCCCAGGGGCAGCAGGCCCCGCACCACCTGGGTGGTTTCCTGGCCCTCGATATTGCGAATCTGCGCCCGCCTGGTGCCCAAATCGCCCAGCACGTCGCTGAGGAATTCTCCCGGGGTTTCTACTTCCAGGTCTGCGATGGGCTCCAACAATACCGGCTTCCCCTTCCTGGACCCTTCCCGCACCGCGATCATGGCGGCGCTGCGGAAGGCGATCTCCGACGAGTCCACGTCATGGAAGCTGCCGTCAACCAGCCGCACCTTAACATCGACCAGAGGATAGCCCCCCAACGGGCCGTTGTCCAATGCCGCGCGAACCCCCTTTTCCACTGCCGGGATATACTCCCTGGGTATGGCGCCGCGGACGATGGCATTCTCGAAGATCACGCCCCCGCCCCGCTCCAAGGGCTCCATTTCCAGCCAAACGTGGCCGAACTGGCCGTGGCCCCCTGATTGACGGACGAAGCGCCCTTCCACCCTGGTGGGTTGGGTGATGGACTCCCGGTAGGAAACCCTGGGCGGGCCGACTTTGGATTCCACCTGGAATTCACGGCGCATACGGTCGACCAACACTTCCAGATGCAATTCACCCATTCCGGAGATGATGGTTTGGCCGGTTTCCGAGTCGAATCTGACGACGAATGTCGGGTCTTCATCCGACAATTTGCGCAGGGAGTCGGTGAGACGGTCCTGGTCGGCCCGTGTGGTGGGTTCAATCGCCACCGAAACCACGGGTTGGGGAAACTTGGGCGGTTCCAATATGACCGGTTCCGCACCGGTTATTATCGTATCCCCAGTGAAAGTGTTTTTCAGGCCGATGGCGGCGCATATGTTGCCCGCGCTAACTTCTTCCAGCTCTTCCCGGTGATTGGCGTGCATGTGCAGCAGGCGGCCCAACCGCTCGTTTTGACCCTTGGTCACGTTTTTGACTGTTGCCCCTGCTTTCACCGTGCCTGAATATACCCTTAAGAAAACCAACCGGCCCACGTATGGGTCGGTGGCGACCTTGAACGCCAGGGCGGCTAGGGGCTCGTCGGGGTCTGAATGGCGTAGGACGGTTTCATTGTTGTCAGCTCTCACCGCCTCCACTGGAGGGACATCTTTAGGTGAGGGTAGATAATGGAGCACAGAGTCCATCAAGGGTTCTACACCCTTGTTTCGGATGGCGCTGCCGCAAAGGACCGGAATCAAATCCCTGGCGATGGTCGCCCGGCGAAGGGCATTGCGCAGGGATTCTTCCTCAATCTCTTCCCCGTCCAAATACCGCGCCAACAACGTTTCGTCGGTCTCTACGATCTTTTCGATCATTGCCTGGCGGTAGTTGTGAAAGGCCTCTTGGTAGTCTTCGGGCACCGGTCCTTCGACCGGTGCCGCGTCGTGATCTTTCTGAGAATGACCGGAGTCGCCGTTGGGATATATGGTCGCCCGGCCGCCTATTAGGTCGATGACCCCTTTAAACTTGGCTTCTTCTCCTATGGGCAGTTGCACCGCCACTGGATTGCCGTTGAGCCGCCGCCTGATGGACTCGATGGTCCGTTCGTAGCTGGCCCCGACCCGGTCCATCTTGTTGACAAAACAAATGCGGGGAACGTTGTAGGTATCGGCCTGCCGCCACACGGTTTCCGACTGGGATTGAACGCCAGCCACGGCATCCAACACGACGATCCCGCCGTCAAGGACCCTAAGGCTCCTTTCCACTTCGGCGGTGAAGTCCACGTGGCCAGGGGTGTCGATGATGTTGATTTGGTGGTCTTTCCAGGTTGAGGTGGTGGCAGCGGCGGTGATGGTTATCCCCCGCTCCCTTTCTTGGGGCATCCAGTCCATGGTGGTGGTGCCCTCGTCTACTCCACCCATCCGGTGGATACGGCCGGTGAGAAATAAAACCCGTTCGGTGACGGTGGTCTTGCCTGCGTCAATATGGGCGATGAATCCGATGTTTCTGATCTTGTCAATGGGACCGGCGGTGTCCATGATGCGGTCGACTTAGGGCCTGGCTGCCTACTAAACAAGGGGGCCGCCTGATTTAGCGGGAGGTTGCGAGGGACTAGGTCTAACTTCTCCTTTAAAATTTCCTTATTGATCTTCTCTTAGATCAATCTTGCTTGCGTTTTGGATCGCTGTTGCGTTGACTCCCCACCAGGCAGTGACTAACGGCGGTAGTGAACGAAGGCCCGGTTGGCTTCCGCCATGCGGTGCAATTCGTCCTTTCGGCGCACCGCCGAACCCTCGCCCCGTGAGGCCTCCATCAGTTCCTGGGCAAGTCCGTTCCGCATGGGCATGCCTGCACGGGCCCGGGCCCCCCGGATCAACCAGCGCTGGGCCAAGGCTTCACTGCGGTTGCGCCGCAATTCCGTAGGCACCTGATAAGTGGCCCCGCCCACCCGTTTGGGTTTAACTTCCACCATGGGGGTGGCGTTTCTCATGGCCATCTCGAATATTTCCACGGGGTCCCGATTGGACTGTTCCTGGATGATCTCGAATGCTTTGTAAACGATGCGCTGGGCGGTGGTCTTCTTGCCCCTTTGCATCAACCGGTTGATGAACTTGGCCAATTCCAGATTTCCATAGAGGGCATCGGGAGGGATCTCCCGGAGAACGGCCGGTCTTCTTCTAGACATAAAAAATACACCTTGCCCAAATCCCGGCGAAAAATCGAGGGGAATGGCTGTAGTTTAGCGACGGTCCTGCTGGGTCTAGGCCCGGGGCCGGTCTGCCCCGTATTTGCTGCGGCCTTGGCGGCGCTCCTGAACCCCTTCACAGTCAAGGGCGCTGCGAACAACGTGATATCTGACGCCGGGCAGGTCCTTGACCCTTCCGCCACGGACCAGCACCACAGAGTGTTCCTGAAGGTTATGCCCTTCACCGCCGATGTAGGCGGTGATCTCGACCCCATTGGTCAGGCGGACACGGGCGATCTTGCGTAGCGCCGAGTTGGGCTTTTTGGGGGTCATGGTGCGCACCTGAATGCACACGCCCCGCCTCTGAGGGCACCCCGGACCGTACCGCACCCGGTTCTTCAAAGAGTTTTGAACATAGTGCAACGCCGGAGCTTTGGTCTTCTTATGGACCGGGCTTCGGCCTTTTCGGACTAGTTGATTTACTGTAGGCATGCGTAATCCCCGCTTGTCGAAAGACAACGCCTGCTACTGTACCAATCCTGGGCTCGCGTGTCAACTAAAATACCGCTTGGCCGAATACAAAACAGGCCATTTTTACCCCGGCGGTGTGGTCCCTCCGCCGGTAGGGCGTTGGAGCAACGGCCCGTCCTTCTTATTGACATACAACGGCCGCCGGTTTAGAGTGATTGTGCTCCGGGACCCTAGTTCCACCGTATCTCCCGGACCACAACATTAACAACAGATTGTCCTCCCGAGGCGCCCAGCCGGCTTAATTTGGGGAAGGCGGTGCGAATCCGCCGCGGTTGCGCCACTGTGTACGGGGTTGATGATTCTTGGGACCTGGGCCTGCCGCGGGCAGACCCCCACCTCCCAGAATATGATTCATCTCGTGAGCCAGGAACCCTGCCCGGGAAGGCGGAGCTCTAGTCTGCGCTGAACAGAAAGGTTCCGGTGCGAGGCGTCCCCCAGTGGCCGCCGTCGCTATCTTGCTATACGGAACGTACATTTACCCCGGCGTCGATGGAGCCGGGGCTTTTTTTGCCCCGGGGTTTGGCAGTGGGGCCGTTAACGAAATATCCCGTCTTGAAATAACGTGACCGTACTAAATGAAGGTTTGGAACCCTAGCAAATCATGACCCATGAAAACAAAGACACATCTATCACCATAGTAGCCGTCGGTCCGGGGGACGCCAGGATGCTAACCTTGCGGGGCCAACAAGCCCTGCAGAAGGCCGATTTGGTGGTGGGATTCAAGACCGTGCTGGACGTGGTGACACCATGGCTGGAAAACGCCGAGGTGCGGCCCATGGCTTACCGGGACCAAGAAGAGGTCCTGGAATATGCCGGCCAGCAAGCAGCCCTGGGCAAGGACTGCGTCGTCTGCTGCTGGGGCGACCTGAACGTGTCAGCCAGGGAGTTGCTGTTGCGAGTCAAGCGCCGGGTAGACCGGCTAGAGCTGATCCCGGGCATTAGCTCGGTGCAAATGGCCTGTGCCAAAGCGGGTATCTCCCTGGAAGACGTGGTGTTCATCACCCTGCACCAGCGAAAGGAACCCGTATCCGACCTGCTTGAATTGGTCCACTATCTCAAGGAAAACCAGCGCCACGTCGTGTTGCTGCCCCGCCCGTTCGACCTTATGCCCGCTGTTATAGCGTCCCGGCTGCTGGACGAAGGTATCTCTCGTACCCGCCCGTTGACGGTCTATCAGAGGTTAAGCCTGGAGGGCGAAGCGGAGTGGCAGGGAAGCCTTGAGGAGTGCGCCGCCCTGTCCCAGGAGTTCAGTGATCTGACCATTTTGGTTTTCCCAATACCGGAGCTCCACGCGGGGCGGGAAGCCGACGCCCGGAGCGTCATCTGATGGATGTGATCTAAAAGATGCCGGCCAAACGAAAAACCATCCTCTTTGTCTCCACGGCCGACACCGACATTCTTGCCGCCGACCGGGCACTGGCCGGTTTGCCTAAAGGCTTTGCAAGGGTAACTGCCTACAATCCGGTGTTTGTAACCACCCAGGAGACCCAAGAAGGGCTGCTAGAAGCGGCGTCCTCCGCTGATGTGGTCCTGTTGCGGTTGCTGGGCGGGAAACAGGCGATGCCCGAGGTATTCGATGCGTTGGTGAGCATCTGCCGGGCCAAGGGCGTGCCGCTCATCGCCTGTCCAGGGCATGAGGAATGGGACCAGGATTTGGTGGCAGCCTGTTCGGTCCCGCCGGCGGAAGTGGACACGGTTTTCTCGTACCTGATGCGGGGCGGCATCCAGAATATGGCCAACCTGTTTCTGTTCCTCAGCGACTCTTACTTAAGCACGGATCACGGCCACGATGCCCCTGCCCCCCTTCCTTGGGAGGGCGTTTACCATCCCGATCACACCGCGGACCTCACTGGGCCAGTCGACGCCGATACCTACGTCAAAGACCATTTTAAGCCCGGAGCGCCATCGGTGGGGGTGCTTTTCTACCGGGCCCATTGGATGAGCGGCAATCTCCAAGCCATCGACGCATTGATCCGCAGTCTGGAGGAACTGGGCGCCAACGTTTTACCGGTGTTCAGCTACAGCCTGAAGCACAACCCCGATGGAGAAAGCGAGCCCAATCGCACCTTCACACAGATATTAACCAGCGCCGATGGCCTTCCCAGGGTCCATTGCATAGTCAACACCATGGCCATGTCCATGAGCGACCTAAACAGCGAACCCGAGTTCGGCGGCCCCACCTTTGCCACGGGATGGCCGGCGGATTACCTCCAACAGCTCGACGTGCCCATGATCCAGGCCATCATCAGCACCGGTACGGAGGGCGATTGGCAAGAGAGCTCCCTGGGCCTAGGCCCCATCGACACGGCCATGAACGTGGCACTGCCCGAATTCGACGGCCGCATCATCTCCGTGCCCATCTCTTTCAAAGAGGAGACCCAATCCGCCCGCAACGGCCCATTGAACGCCAAGTTGCAGCGATATGTCCCAAGGAAAGACCGGGTGGACCTGGTGGCCAGGCTGGCCGTCAAGTGGGCGTCGTTGCGGCTGAGGTCCAACGCCGACAAGCGCGTGGCAATAATCCTCAGCAACTATCCCACCAAGGACGCCCGTATCGGCAACGCCGTTGGATTGGACACCCCCGCTTCGGTGATAAACCTTCTCCACGCCATGAAGGGCGCCGGATACCGGGTGGACGACATTCCCGAAAGCGCCGATGCTTTAGTCCACCGCATCATCGAGCGGTGCAGCAACGATGTCGACACCCTGACCGAGGAGCAGCTCCGCTTGGCGGTGGGGCATGTGTCCAGCGAAAGATACGCCAGGTGGTTCAAGGGTTTCCCTGGCCAGGTCAAGAACGAGTTGCAAGAGGCTTGGGGCGACCCGCCGGGGCAGGTGTACCGCTCCAACGGCAGCGTGGCCATCGCCGGCATCCAACTGGGAAACATCTTCGTTGGGGTCCAACCGCCCCGGGGATTCGGCGAAAATCCCATCGCCGTCTACCATAGCCCCGACCTCACTCCCACCCACCATTACATTGCCTACTATCACTGGATCCGTGAGATATTCAAGGCCGACGCCATGGTCCACGTGGGCAAACACGGCACCCTGGAATGGCTTCCGGGCAAGGGGATCGGCCTTTCCGAGTCCTGCTACCCCGAGGTGGCCTTGGGCGACCTGCCGCTGTTCTACCCCTTCATAATCAATAACCCCGGTGAGGGCGCCCAGGCAAAACGGCGCAGTCACGCCACCGTCGTCGACCACCTGATCCCGCCCATGACCTCGGCCGATAGCTACGGCGAAATCGCCCGGCTGGAACAGTTGATGGACGAGCATTACCAGTGCCAGACCTTGGACCCCAGCAAGCTGCCCATACTGGAAAAGCAGATCTGGGAATTGACCCAGGAAGCCGAGCTAAACCGGGACCTGGGCATCTACGACCAGCCCGAGGACTTTGGCGGATTCATACTGGAGATCGACGGTTATCTGTGCGAGTTAAAAGACGCCCAAATCAAAGACGGGCTCCACACCCTGGGCGAAACTCCCCAGGGCGATCAGCTCATTGGGTTGTTGAGTTCTTTGACCCGCCTGCCCAATTCCAGCCAGGTCCCCAGCCTGAGGCGGTCGTTGGCCGAGGCGCTGGACCTGGATTATGACCAGATCAATGACGATTTGGGAGCGCCTCTTTCCAGCGCCGCTCCGGAAGTTTTGGCCGGTCTCGACTTAGAATCCCCCGCGCGCACCAACGGAGACCTGCTGGAGCGACTGGAGACCCTAGCCCGCCTATGCTTCCAAAAGTTGCTGGACGAGAACTTCCGTTCCGGAGAGGTCCCCAACGTCGTCCGCCGGCTCCTTGGCAAGGCCGATCCCGCCACCGAGACGGTCTTGGGTTACACCGCGGAGATACTGTATCCGGCGTTGCTGAAAACCCCCGACGAAATCGGTAATCTCCTTAATGGTCTGGAAGGCCGGTTCGTGCCGCCCGGTCCCAGCGGCGCGCCCACCCGGGGCATGGCCGGCATCCTCCCAACCGGCCGCAACTTCTATTCGGTCGATCCGAAGACGATACCTTCACCGGCCGCCTGGGAGACGGGCAAGGCCCTGGCGGACGCCCTGTTGGAGAAATACCTCGCCGAGGAGGGGGCGTACCCGGAGATGGTGGGTTTGGTGGTCTGGGGCACCTCAGCCATGCGCACCCACGGCGACGACATCGCCCAAATCCTAGCCCTTCTAGGCGTGCGCCCAGTTTGGCAGCAAGAGAGCCGCCGGGTGGTGGGCCTGGAAGTCATTCCTCTAGAAGACTTGGGCCGGCCTCGCATAGACGTTACCGTCCGCATCAGCGGCTTTTTCCGCGACGCCTTTCCCAACCTGATAAACCTGTTGGACCAGGGGGTGGAACTTGCCGCGTCTTTGGATGAATCTGCTGAAGACAACCTAGTGGCAAAGCACTTGGCAGAGGACACGACGCCCTCACCCTGGTCCGACGACCTTCCCTCTCCCTCAGGGAGAGGGACCGAGGGTGAGGGCTCCAAGGCCGCTTCCCTATATCGGATCTTTGGCAGCAAGCCGGGGACCTACGGCGCGGGCATCCTACAGGTGCTGGAGGAGCGCAACTGGGAGACGGTGAACGACCTGGCCGAGGTGTATGCCGCCTGGGGAGGGTACGCCTACACCCAACAGGAGCACGGCGTTCATGCCCGCCAGGAATTCCGCCGACGGTTCGGCCAGATCGTGGTGGCCGCAAAAAATCAGGACAATCGCGAGCATGACATCTTCGACAGCGACGATTATATGCAGTACCATGGCGGCATGATTGCCACCGTGCGGGCCTTGACGGGCCGCAGCCCCCGCCAATTCTTCGGCGACAGCGCAGACCCTTCGCGGTCTAGGGTCAGGGACCTGCAGGACGAGGCCCGCCGGGTTTTTCGCACCAGAGTGGTCAACCCCAAATGGGTCTCTTCCATGAAACGGCACGGCTATAAAGGCGCGTTCGAACTGGCCGCCACGGTGGATTACATGTTCGGCTACGACGCCACGGCCCAGGTGGTGGAAGATTGGATGTACGAGGGCGTCACCGAGTCGTATGTGTTTGACCCGGAAACGCGGCAGTTCTTCCAGGAAAGCAATCCTTGGGCGTTGAAAAGCGTCGTTGAACGGCTTCTGGAGGCCATCCAGCGGGGTCTCTGGGAATCACCACCGCCGGACATGCGGCAGAAGCTGGAGGAACTCTACCTGGAACTGGAGGCCGACCTGGAAGCCCGGCAAGAGGTTGGCCGGACCTGATGCAGGTAACAGCTTGTATCCTTAAAAAAGGAGGCGATCTGTGGAAATAGCGTTGGAACTTGTTACAGAACTGGCCAAAGACGATAAGATGATGTGGGTCGTGGGCGGCGGTGATGTGGTGAGCGAGAATGACTCCACGGGCATCAAAGAGCCAGAGTTTTCCAATGGTTGGGTCACGGTTGAGGCGGACAACTGGCACTTCCACTTGGGGATCGACACCGTCACGGGGATCCAGTTCGTAGAGGCGGAAAGCCACGGCGATCTTCTCTCGTATTACGTGAGGTTCTCCAACGAAAAGGAAGAAACGCTCTTGCGCAGTTATTTCCCCAACCCGTATCTGGACGAGAACCAGAAGCGCACCGAGCTACAGCCGGATAAAATGAAGGTGTTCGAGGACATGCGGGAAAGATATGTGGGCCGGGATGGCATCATCTTCGCGAAACGGCCCCGGCAACCCGCGAATTAACCCGGTCAGCACGTACATAGGCGCCAACTAACGGCTTGCCGCTCTTGTAAGGGCAACATCTTTAACAACCGAATCTAGCCTGATTGCGGCCCCGAGTACTCGGGGCTGAAAAGGGAAGCCGGTGTAAGTCCGGCGCGGTCCCGCCACTGTAACTGGTGAGCGCTCCCCGCATCCGCCCTAGGCGGAGTCACTGTCCGCCGCAGGCGGATGGGAAGGCATGGAGAGCGCGAATTTTAGCCAGAAGCCAGGAGACCTGCTCTCAGGTTCGACTTGACGCCTTCGCGGAATAGAGGTAGGAGCTGTGACGTTCAGAACCCGGCCACGAAGGCCGGGTTTTTTT
>MUCP01000025.1 GCA_002816875.1 SAR202 cluster bacterium Io17-Chloro-G2 | reverse complement strand
TTCCAGCCAGCATCAAACGAGCGGAAGTGGCTCAGTGGTAGAGCACCTCCTTGCCAAGGAGGGGGTCGCGAGTTCAAATCTCGTCTTCCGCTCCAAAATAAACCAACGCTAGGCCCCGGCGATCGCCGGGGCCTTTTTACGGCACCCACACGCTGTACCCCAATGTCTTCTCCCGCTATAATGCCTGCCAAACCACCCGCAGGCTTCGAGCATCCCGCACCCGCCCTTGAATCTGGAGCCCTACGGTATGGTTAACCCAAGCAATGACGCAATTAGGGAGTGACGATATGCCAGACCAGAAATTCACCTCATGGGTCCATGGCTCCAGTATGCAAATAGAGTACGCAGCGCGGATAACCTCGGTACGCCACTGCGGGCCCTTCGTCCGCATCGAGGGCGGCCGGGGACAAAACACCTGGGTGCATTTCCCCATCCCTACTCCTGCCGTGATCAATGGCGCCAATATGAACGTCGATTCGGCCATGGTCAGCTTCCGGACCCGGGCCAACGCTGTGGTCAATGAGGTCATCGTGTACGACGGCGAAAAGCGCATCGCCGAGCATATGGACCTGAACCTGCGCGAGGACCATTTGGACGCCCGGTTCGACGTGCCCGGGAGCCCCCAGGTGAATCAGGGCATCAACATCACCGTGGGTGTGACCTTCGACGATGCCGCTCCCGATGCGCGTTCGTTGCAGGTGGAGATCATCGGCGCCGGCATCGAATTCTCAGGTTAACTTCGGGCTCAAAATCACGGGCTAACAACTGCGGGTTGAAAACTGCGGGTTGAAAACTACGGGCGCAACCGTTCTCACCGGCCAACCCGGCGCTGCATTTGTCCATCTGCCACCAGCCACAGGAGAAGCTCAATGACCACCAACGGCGCATCGACCTATAAAAATTTTATCGGCGGACAATGGGTGGACTCGGTCTCCGGGCGCACCTATCCCATTTACAATCCCGCCCACAAGAACACCGCGCTGGGCGAGTTTCAAACCTCGGTGGCCGATGACGCGCTCAAGGCCATAGATGCTGCCCGGGAAGCCTTGCCGGGTTGGAGCGGCACTCCCGCCCCTGTCAGAGCGGGCATACTATTCCGGGCATTGGAGATTCTGCGCGACCGGGCCGACGACATCGCCCGCACCATCACCATGGAGGAGGGCAAACCCATCGCCGACGCCCAGGGCGAGGTCAAGCGGGCCATGAACATCATCGAATATGCCGCCGGTGAAGGCCGCCGCATGTTCGGCTACACCACTCCGTCGGAACTGCCCAACACCGTAGCCTACACCGTGCGCCGCCCCCTGGGCGTGGTGGCCATCATCACGCCTTGGAACTTCCCCATCGCCATTCCCGCATGGAAGATCGCCCCTGCGTTGATCTGCGGCAACACCTTGGTCTTCAAGCCGGCTTCAGGCACCCCAATGAGCGCGGTAAAGCTGGTGCAGGTGTTCCACGACGCCGGCCTGCCCCCTGGTGTTCTTAATCTGGTCACCGGCCCCGGCGGCTTGGTCGGCAACGCTCTGGTGGAAAGCCCTCAGGTCAACGGGATATCCTTCACCGGCTCCACCGAAGTCGGCACAGATATCTACGCCGAAGGGGCCCGCCGCTTGAAAAAGGTGCAGTGCGAGATGGGCGGCAAAAACGCGGTGATCCTGCTGGCCGACGCCGATATGGACAAGGCGATGGGTGGCATCATCCAGGGCGCTTTCGGTTCCACCGGGCAGCGTTGCACCGCCACCAGCCGGGTCATCGTGGAAGCGCCGGCTTACGACCAGTTCATGGACCAGGTGATCGACCGGACCGGCAAGCTCAAGATCGGCGACGGCTTGGACCCCACGGTGGACGTTTCGCCCTTGGCCAGCCAGAACCAGTTCGACACGGTCATGGAGTACATCGGCGCCGGAACCGAGGAGGGCGCCAACCTGGCCTACGGCGGCCACGCCCTGACCAGCGGCGAATACGAACAGGGATTTTACGTCGAGCCCACCATCTTCACCGATGTGGGTCTGAACATGCGCATCGCCCAGGAGGAGATCTTCGGGCCGGTGCTGACCGTCTTCCAGGCCGGTGGGATAGAAGAGGCCATAGACGTTTCAAACAGCGTCAGATTCGGCCTTTCGTCGTCGGTGTACACCAGGGATATTTCCCGTGCGTTCCAGTACATAGACACGGTGGAGACGGGCATGGTCCACGTCAACGCCCCCACCTTGGGCGGCGAGGTACACCTGCCCTTCGGAGGCCTAAAATCGTCGGGTGTTGGCCAGCGGGAGCAGGGCACCGAAGCCTTCGACTTCTTCACCGAGACGATCAGCGTCTACATCGACCACGGCGCCGCCGCCACCGAGCGCGCGCGGTTTATTTAGGGGGGTCATTGGGTCGTTCAAACGATGTCATCCGATGACCCCTTTTGGCAATCTTCTGGCAAGATTTCGGTAAGCACCATACATATAGCATGACCACCAACAAAAACACCTTCCAACCCCAGGAACTTGTCCTGCTTATCGACCGGAAGGGGCGGCGGTATCTGAAAACGCTGGAAGTGGAGCAGGTGTTCCACTCCCACTTGGGCCGGCTTTACCACGACCAGCTTATCGGCGAATCCGTGGGCGGCTGGTACCGCACCGACAAGGGGCATATGCTGCTGGCCATACGGCCAACCTTTGGCGACTTCGTCGTCGAGATGCCCCGGGGACCCCAGATCATCTATCCCAAAGACTTGGGCAACATCGTAACCTTCGCCGACGTATATCCCGGCGCCACCGTGGTTGAAGGCGGTCTCGGATCCGGGGCGTTGACCTCGGCATTACTGCGGGCGGTAGGACCCTCCGGCCGAGTGGTCACCTATGAGATCGACGAAAAATGGCTCCCAAAGGCTAAGAAGAATATCCAAAGTCTGGTCGAAGACCATTCCAACCTGACCATAACAGTGGGCGACATCTACCAGGGCATCTCAGAGCGGGATGTAGACCGGGTGGTGCTCGACGTTCCCGAACCGTGGCAAGCCGTGGAAACCCTCGGGGACGCCCTCGTCATGGGCGGCATCATGCTCAGCTTCTTACCCACCATTCTGCAGGTGCACCAACTGGTCAATGCGCTGGAAGACGACGGCAGGTTCCAGCTGATCGATTCCTTTGAGACACTGTTGCGGCCCTGGCATCTCAAAGAACGCAGCGTGCGCCCCGTGCACCGAATGATTGCCCACAGCGGATTTCTCACCACCGCCGTCCGGTGCCAGCCCCGGGTCTTGGAGCAACGTGGCGAGACTCCGGCCGTTCCCGAGGTCATCGAGGAAAAAGCTTGGCAGGAGGAAGAGCCCAATGGACGTGATGTCTAGGGACCAAACAATCAAGTTTCTGCACAACCACGTCAAGACCGCAATGCTGATGAAGCATCTTCTGTCGGTTGAAGCGTCCATGCGCGGCTACGCCGCCAAGTTCACCGAAGACCCGGACCGGTGGGGCATCGCCGGGCTGCTCCATGACTTTGACTGGGAGATCTGCCCCACGCCGGAAGACCATCCCAATTACGGCGCGGGCATCCTGCGGGAGCACGGTTACCCTGAAGACATAGTCCGCGCGGTGCTTACCCACGGCGACCACACCGATATCAAGCGTGAGTCGTTGATGGAGCACACTTTATTCGCAGTGGATGAACTGTCCGGGTTTATACGGGCCGTCGCCCTGGTCCGTCCTTCCAAAAGCCTGGACGATGTCTCTCCGCGCTCGGTCAAGCGCAAGATGAAGGACAAAGGTTTCGCTCAAAACGTCAACCGCGACGATCTCATCCGTGGCGCCGAGGAACTGGAAGTTGACCTGGACGAGCACATCAGCTTCGTAGTGGAGAGCATGAAACCGGTGTCGGAGCAGATCGGTTTGAACCCTAGCGAATCCGCGCGTTAGACCAGGAATAGCCCGCTAAAACCTGCCTTCTTCATCTCCGCCCGGTACCGCAAACCCCGGCCAATAACCTTCCACCTGAACTTCAGCGCCAGGATCACGCCCCCGGGTTAGGTCGAGGTGGTCCGGCCTCATCAAGGGCGCCGGAAGCGAATCTATAAAATCGCTCAAGCCGTTCGATTCCACGAGTGAGGCTCCGGGCTGGAATCCCCAGAGGCCTGGCCGGCCAACGTTTTTGCCTTGGACCAGCACCTTGAAATCCCCCAGACCGCCGGGCCGCACCAGGTCCACCATTCCCGCCCGGTTGGCGCCGGTCTGGCGTTGGGGAAGTCTCAAGCCAGTCAGGCGCCGGTGCCACCCTTGCAGGCCCAGGTTTTGCAAGAATTCCTTCTGGGTCGAGTAACCCATAGGCTCCAGACCAACCACGCGGCCCTCGTTGATCACCGAGGTGAAGTCCACCTGGGCCGTAATGTCCTGACTGCCTATGCGCCGAAGTGGTGCGTCGGTCTGGGTGTGACGGTAGAAGGTGGTCAGCGTTCCCCGGGGCCGGTCATCCTTCGAATACAGATCTTCGGCCTCCCGGCCATAATCCACCGTAATCACGAATCCAGCATCCAAGACCTCCGAGACCATGCCCGCCCAACCCGCCAGACCAAGGCAAATCTCCGCCGTCTGCCCGTCTACCAGCGCCACGCCCAACCCTTCCAGCCGGTCCGCCAACTGCGGAGTGGATGGTTCGTCATGGACCATGGCAAGTTCGCCTTGTTCTACCGCCACGTAGGCCTCCAGCAGCCTTCCTCCTTGCATGGTCACCTGGTGAACTGGAAAAGCATCCAGCAACTCGTTGGATACAACGCAGCCACAGAACTTTACAAGAGGCAGGTTCACGGGGGAATTCCCGGCTCCACCAAAGTACCCGCCGGAGGCTAGCCGAAACACTTCAGGGCACTCACCGGTGGCTGCTGATTTCTTTTCCAATCCCGGACGCGAGTTTACGTCGTGGCATATATACCTGAGAGCTTGAGCGAACCCTTCGGGCAGGTTCTTGGAATATTCGGCCACGTCCCGGCACAGCAGTCCGTTGCCAGCGCCCATCTCCAAAACGGTGAAAGGGCTGGGGCGGTGCATGAGCAACCACATCTGAAAAAGTTGCACCGATAGCAGCGCTCCAAACGCGGGGTGAACCAGCGGGCTAGTGTAGAAATCGCCGTGGGCGCCGACAGGATCGCCGGTGCTCCGGTAGTAACCGCCGCCGGACCAGTAAAGGGCCACATCCATGAATTCGGCGAATGTGACCGTGCCACGGTCCGCGATGCGGCGGCGTATTTCCTCTTCAGCGTTCATGGGCGGTGCGTTGGCCCAGTCGACAAAATCAGTCCACCACGGCCCATGCCAGGGCTCAGAACACACGAACACAGGTCTGAGCGCAACAGATGCCCAAATGGATAGGGGGCCGCAACGGCCCCCTCGAAAACCAACAATTCCCCCAAAGGAGCGCTACCCCCGTTGTTCTATAGGAAGGAACTCCAAATCCATCTCTCCGGAATATTCCAACAGGGGGCGAATCAGCATATTGTCATTGTATTGCTCCACGCATTGCAAGGCCCATCCTGGGATCCGGCCCAGGGCGAATATGGAAATGAACAGGTCGTCAGGTATACCGAGAAGGTAGTATATCGAACCCGCAAAGAAATCCACGTTCACGAATATGCCCCGGGACCGGTAGGGCACCATGACCTTGTCTTCCAGGTAGGTCAGTATCTGGAACCATTCGGGATGGCCCATCTTCTCGCCCAAGGCCCTGGAGCGTTCGCGCAGGTGTCTAGCCCTGGGGTCTTCCGCCTTGTAGACCCGGTGGCCGAAACCCATGATACGTCCGCCAGAATCCAACAGCTTGCGGGCGTACTCTTCAGCATTTTCCGGCTGGCCTATGTCCAAGGCCATCTTCATCACTTCTTCTGCAGCGCCGCCGTGGGCAGGGCCTTTCAGCACGCCTACGCCGGTGACCACCGCCGAATGAAGGTCCGAAATGGTGGATGCCGCGACCCGGGCCCCAAACGCCGAGGCGTTGGCTCCATGTTCGGCATGGAGTATGAAATCCACGTCCAGCAGCTTGTTGGTCTCTTCGTCGGGCTCCTGGCCGAAGAGCATGTAGAGAAAGTTTCCCGAATGGTTCAGGTCGGGATTCGGCGCCACGGGCTCTAAGTTCTGCCGCAACCGGTGGTGGGCAGCCACCAAGGTCGGACCCATAGCGGTGAGCCTTATTGCCTTGCGGATCGTAGCGTCCTCCGAGTTGTCGGCCACCTCAGGATCGAAGGCCGCCAACGCCGAAATACCGGTGCGAAGGGCGTCTATGGGATGGCTACTTTTCACCAGGTCCAATACCTGGATCACCTCGTCAGGGATCCTCCTGTTGGCCTTGAGAACGCCGTCGAATTCTTGCAGTTGGCCGGCGGTGGGCAACGCTCCGTAAAGGAGCAGATAGATCACTTCCTCAAAGGTGGATTTTTCCGCCAGGTCGTGAATGTTGTAGCCGCGGTAAAGGAGTTTCCCCTCCTGGCCGTCGATGAAGCTGGACTCTGTGGTATCCAGATACACATCTTTGAGTCCCTTCATGATTTCGGGAGCCATATACGGCCCTCCTTCCCGGAATTGGGCTGATTGCAGCCTGACGCGGCGCGGCGCCGGTCCAGCCGTTAAAATCCTGCATGACGCAGTCTATAATGACATGATTTCCAGCCTGGGAACGGTGGCGATTTTAGCATCGGCCCATAGGGGTGTCAAGGTGAACCGGACCACCCGAAGGGCTCCGGCGAAGCTAAATGAGGGGTGCCCACCCCGGAGAGTTGACTCGCTGGGCCGCCGGGCCGAAGGCCATATTAGAACCGTTTAACGCGGTGACCAAACTGGCGGCCGTGACCCCAAGGAAAATATTCACAGTAGCCCTAGCCTTCTGAGGTCTTCTTCTGTCCAATGGGCCTGGTCACGAAACATACGCTGGAGCAGGCCTAGCCCGAAGGTCTGCCCTGGGCTGTGGAAAGTAACCGTTACCCTTCTTCCATCAGGATGGCGGAAGCGTTGATGGCTCCCAGCGCTATTTCGCAAGACAAAACCGTCTCTATAAAGTGAATTGATGATCTCACGAGCAGTAATGCTGTGAAGGTTTCGCCAGGGGATTGCCATAGGCTAGATGGTGACTGCTACCCTGGGTTCGGAAGAAACAATGACTTCATCTAGGGGTTCCTCTGGAATTGCTTCTTGATCCTCAACCAACTCCTGAACCACCATCTGTATTACTTCCTGGATGTGCTGAAGTGCTTCCTCTCTGGTGTTGCCCCAAGTGGTAGCAGCGTACTTTTCTAAGGCGGGACAATACGCTACCCACCGATCTTCGTCTGGATCTATCACGACACGGAACATGTAGGTCTTCACCTCTCCGCTCCTTTGGGTGCTGATTTCGAGGCTTTGATTTTTGATAGGCTCTGTTTCTTTGTAGCAGGTTCTAAGGGTAAGTCAAGCAAGCTGACTAATCTTGAGCCGGACTTGGCCATCTAGTGTGCGAGTTGGTTCGAGGGATGAACAATAGCTCTTTGAGCGGCGACGGTCTATGCCTATGGGAATAAATTTCATTCCACATCGCCTGTGTCAAACTGAAGGAGCAACGAAGGAACATGCTTCCATAGTCACGACCGAATGGTAGGTGTCGCCGGCATTATGAATTTTGGGTACGACGTCTGCCTAATTCGGCAGGAAGTTCATACAAATACCTCAACAACACTCTGGTAAAGGATATCAGTTGCTGGGCATCTTCCGTTGAGACATCGCTGATGGGATCAAAGTGACCACCGATATTCCCGACGAGTCGTACCTCCGTTGCCCAATCTGCAAGCGTTGGTTCCAATAGGTTGCTTTCCGCCAACTTCCTCAAGCGTGTAGCCAACACGCCCGTTGTCTCTCCCTGCTCCACGGTAACTGCTTCCAAAGTCCTTCTGGCCATGACTGCTGATGCTCGTGGGTAGTGGGCATGCAACGCTGATACGGCCTCCGCAAAGGCGAGGGCAACCTCGTCGGGAATATCGGGTGACAGGTTTGTTGAAGGAAGTGGCCACCAATGAATTCCCCGATATGAAACAGTACCAAATTGCCCCATTTGCCATGGCTCGTCTCCTATCCATTTTTCTTCAACAACCACAACTGAGTGTCGGCAATGGCGACACCGTAACGAGGTTACCCGTTCAACATCATCTATGACGATATTGCCGGCTCCATCACGGCCAACGTTTCCATAGTCCATTGTCACTGGAAGAGAACCAACAATCTCGAAGCTGGATTGCTTCCCACATCGCGGACAAAGCCCACTGGGGTTGGTGGAATCTGGCAGCCCATCATGCTGCTCTGGCAGTATCTCGCCTCGAACACCCTTTCTACGCATCTCTTTCTAGCCGATGTTCCCGAAGGACGGGAGCCTTCTTACCACGGTGAGCTACCTAAGTACGCAGGGTCGTTCTTAATTATACCCTGGTTAAGTTCCGCTTTACCGGGTCGTTGCAACGATGAAAATCAGGCCAGGGTCAAGTCCGGTATCAATGCTGCCATGGAGATACCAATCAATATGTCAAGATGGCAAATTCGCTGATTGGGCTTGCTGCCTCGCCATCGGACGCAGCGAGCGACACGGTTCGAGCCTACAGGTTCGACCGCCATGGGGCATTTAACCTATTGGGATACTATTGCCTATGTCAGACAATATTCTCCAACCGAAATAACAAAAGTTTGTAACAGCCCCTTCCTCCATCGGTAATCCGGCAAGATATGACGGTATGGTAATATGGTTTTACGGCGGTGGGCTGGAGCATCTTCCAGCCGTGAGCCGCCGGTCTGCCGGATCACGTTTCCTGGATCAAACGGGATAAAGCGCGGTAAAAGCTTGGCAACAAGGTCCGCGGTTGTGGAGGGATGGCCGAGTGGACGAAGGCGGCGGTCTTGAAAACCGCTATACGGGTGACTGTATCGTGGGTTCGAATCCCACTCCCTCCGCCATGGCGCCGCCGGGACCCCAGTCCGGTAGCCCACGGCCCCGGCAGCCGGCGCTGGTTTGCATTATCATGAGAGCCGGGTAGGGGAGCCTGGTATGGCGCAAGAGCTGGGGCGGCTAACAAGACCTCAGGCCAGCCAGTATCAAGGGCGTAGAAAACTGCTACTCGTCCCTTTGCTCTACGGCCCCCCGTCGGATTCCAAAGATGCGCTGGCCATCCTTCAGACCTATTGGGATCAAATGCAGACCCAGGTGGCCTCTTTGGAGTCGGCCTTGGGAGGTTTGACCCACATCTACCACGAAAGTTTGACCCAGGGCGGTGATGACGGACTCAAACAGTTGGAGGTCCGGGACCAGCGGAGCCACGGATTCATCCAATCCAAATGCGTGAAGGGAGCTACTTTAGAGGCCACCGAAAGCGGGGACCTGCTCGCCGAAACCCTGGACCTCCAGCGGTGCCTGATGATGCCCTTAGCCAGCGAAAAGGTGACTCTCCAGCTCCAAGAATGGTTCGCTAACAGCAACCGGGAACGTTACGAGCATATCACTCGGCAGATTGACGAGACCCTGGGCCCTGACCAGATCGGCCTGCTGATGATCAGCGAGCGCCACCGTGTACAGTTTCCCCAAGACATTGAGGTATTTTACGTATCACCTCCCGCGCTGGACGAGTTCCACCGGTGGTTGCAGAATTGGATCACAGCCCAGCAAAACGCGGCCGCTCAACCCCCCGATCCAGCCGGCGGCCAGGAGGAGGAAGACCAGGACACCCCGGACTGAGGACGCCGGCAGCTTGAATTGCCGGGTTCGACTGAAATCGCCATCCACTTTGAAATCGAACTCAGAAAGGCGCACCGGCGGCTCGCCCATTGACCGGTTCAAACCCCGCTCCCAAAACAGCCAATCATGATAGAACTATCGGAATTTAACCCAGCCTCTTTACCTCAATGACAGTTAAGATGCCCAGCCGAAATAACACCACCAACAATGCCCCCCAGCGGAGGCCGCAATGAGGCCAGGATCGATGGCCGGGATTGCCGCCGGGTTATTGTTGGTTGCGGCCTTGATCGCAGGACGCCTCATGGTGGGCCTGACAACTCCCATCGTGAGTTCGGCGCCGCTGCAGCAAAGCACTCCTACACCCACCAACACGCCTGTCCCGGATTTGAAACTATCGCCCAGCACCGCCGTGGCAAATCAGACCGTTACCCTCACGGGCACCAACTTCACATCGCCAATAACGCCCGGCGGGGGCGGGGTAGGCGGCGTCCACCAGATCACCGGCGCCGGCGACAGCTTGATAACCCTGGCTGAGGTAGCGCTGGATTCCTCCGCGGTTGAATATCCGGTGGATCTGGATAGCGGCGGCAACTTACTGGTCACCGTGGTCATTCCAATCAGCGATGCCACCATAGCGGACGGCTCTTTGGTCATGAAGGTGACCGATAGCTTTGGCCAATCCGACACCGCCACCTTGAAGATTCCCCAACGGTCTCTCACCGTCACTCCCGACGAAGGCCCACGGGGCAGCGTGGTTACCGCCAAAGGCACCGGATTTCCCGCCTCCAATCCCAGGACCACAACACAATCTGTCAAGCTGACCTACGACGGAACTTCCGTGGGGACTGCCACTACTGACGCTGAGGGAGATTTCGAGACAACCTTCAACGTCCCGTTGACCGCGGGCATCCCTTCCAGCAATACTGTGACGGCAACGGGAGTGGGCACTACCGGGACGGCGATTGACGGCCACAAAGTCGCCAGCCCGAAGGTGGAACTGACCCCGGAGAGTGCAGCCTTCGGAGCTACCATCGCAATCAACGGCACCGGTTTTCCGGGATTCTCCACGGCCACCACCGTTGATATCGGCGATCTCTCGGTGCTGCCTTCCCCGCCCCCCAGGACCCTAGCCGACGGTCTTTTATCCATCTCCGTCTTGGTGCCCCAATTAGACCTTGGTGTCCAGGTGGTGCGCCTAACCGTGGGTGGTGTCAGCGCCATCGCCACCTTCACGATCGTAGCGCCCGACCCAACGGCCACACCCGTTCCCACGGCCACACCCTTACCCATCGTCGATACAGCCACCGGTCTGGCGCCACTCTCAGATAATCTGGTGCGGGTTTGGAGCTTTGACAACTCCACCAAGGAGTGGTCTTATTACGACCCGCGCCCAATTTTCGCCTCGGCCAACACGGTGACCCAGTTAGTACGCGGACAGATATACTGGATCAAGATCGACAACGCACAGACGGTTACCCTCAACGGATCGGAGCGGACCCTGTTCGTTGGCTGGAATCTGCTGGCGTGGTGACAGTCCCGACGGGACGGTCAGTCTCCGGTCAACTGGCCGAACCTCACATCCTATGCCATAATTAATGTCAATTGCCCGTTGGCCAGCGGCCGTTCGCGAAGAACGCTGACAGGACACTCCGACAACAATACTGATGAGACATCGAGGCGCTTCGCCCGGCCGGTACGGAACTTGCTGATATGGAACTAAAAGTTAGATTTTTCGCCCTTTACCGGGAGCGTGCCGGCAAGAATCTGGTCTCCTTGGACCTGCCGGATAAATCAACGGTGGCCGATTTGACAGCCGAGGTAAGACGCCGGTATCCCAATTTGGCGCCACCCGAAGTGTCCATCGTGGTGGCGGTAAACGCCGACTACGCCGAGCCGGAAACCATGCTCCGGCCGGGAGACGATGTGTGCCTGATACCGCCGGTCAGCGGAGGATAGAACAATGATTGAAGATAACCCAGCGATTCAGCTTACCCATGACGTATTGGACGCTGAAAGGGTGACCTCCCTAGTCAAGAATGACACAAATGGCGCGGTAGTGACATTCCTTGGCACGACGCGGAACCACTTCCAAGGCCGCCGGGTGGTGACTTTGGAATATGAAGCATTTGAAGAGATGGCGGTAAAGAAGCTGGAGGATATCCGGCAGGAAATACGGGCCGAGTTCTCCATCGAAGACATTGCCATCGCCCACCGGATCGGCACAGTCCCCATCGGGGAAGTCAGTCTGGTGGTCGCCGTAGCTTCTCCCCACCGGGTTGAGGCATTTCAAGCCTGCCAAAAGGCCGTAGACCGCCTAAAAGAGACGGTCCCCATCTGGAAAAAAGAGGTCTTTGAAGACGGTTCCAGGTGGGTGGCCTGCGAGGACCACGAGTTCGAAGTCCCCGGCGGGGTGCCCGCTTCCGCGCCGGAAGATTAAGCCCGGACGATTAACCCCGGACGATTAAATCTAGAAGGCTTACTCCGGGACTAACGGGCAGCAGATAGGTTTAGATCCCTGCCACGGCTGACTCTTGCCGGAGTCCCGTTGGGGCCTGGTTGATGCCATTATTGGGACGCTCTGGCAAGGCGTTCTGAACGGCTTCCCGCACTGAATTCACGTATACCAGCTGCATTCCGGCCGGTGGGTTGACCTGCTCCCGGTTAGCAGCGGGTAAAATACAATGGGAGAAGCCCAACCTGGCCGCCTCCTGCACCCTTCGTTGGGCTTGCGGAGCGGGCCTTACTTCGCCGCTGAGACCGACTTCTCCAAAGGCCGCCAGGTCATTTTTCAATGCCCTGTTAAGCAGGCTGGAAGCCATGGCCATCACCACCGGCAGATCGGCCGCCGGTTCGCTGACTCGAAAACCCCCGGCTACGTTAACAATGATGTCCTGCCCGGCCAAGTCCAATCCGCCGCGCCGGCTGGCCACGGCCGACAGCATCAGCAGCCGGTTATGATCAACCCCATTACCCACCCTGCGGGGGGCCGGTCCGTAGGATGGCGAGGTTAGCGCCTGCACTTCCAGCATCAAGGGCCGGTTACCCTCTAAGACCGGCACCACCGCAGCTCCCACCGCACCGTGGTAACGTTGAGCGAGCATCGCCTGAGACGGGTCGGCCACCTCGGTCAGTCCCAGCCCGGTCATCTCAAACACGCCTACTTCCGATGTGGAGCCAAACCGGTTCTTGGTGTTGCGCAAAATCCGGTAAGCGCCTGCGTCCTGAGCCTCCAGATAGGTGACCACATCCACCATGTGCTCCAGCACCCTGGGGCCGGCCACGCCGCCGTCCTTGGTCACATGTCCCGCCACAAACACCGGCGTGTTACTGCTTTTCGCCCATCCCATCAACTTTAGACCCGACTCTCTAACCTGAGCCACACTTCCCGGCCCTGATGAAGCTTTCTCGCTGCAAAGGGTCTGGATGGAATCCACAATGGCCAACGCCGGACGGCATTCGTCCAGTTGTTCCAGGATGGTGTCCACATCGGATTCAGGCAGGATAAAAATCCCACCGCCCGGTATCCCCAGACGCTGCGACCGGAGTTTAACTTGGTGGGGCGACTCCTCGCCACTAACGTATAAGACCGATTTGCCTTGGGATGCCAGAAATCCGGCGATCTGCAAGAGCAGCGTGGATTTGCCCACTCCCGGCTCTCCAGTCAAAAGCACCACAGAACCAGAGACGATACCGCCGCCCAACACCCGGTTGATTTCCTGGCCCGGCAGCGAAATAAGGGGCCGGTCTTCCGGGTCCAGTTTGGACAACTCTTGCACCGGTTGGCGTCCCGTGACCATCCACCTCGCTGGTGTCACGCCTTTTGGCGCGGGTTTTACCTCCACCAGGGGCAGCGCAGATCCGCAGGCGGGAGACGGGCAAAATCCTGACCACTTGGCGCTTTCGTGGCCGCAATCCCGGCAGCCAAATACCGTCCGTTGATTTTCTCTAACCCAAACCACCCTCATCCCCCTGGCGCTCAATCAGTTCAAACACTTGCGATTTAGACCCGGTCAATCCGAGACCCGGGATGGTGCGCATCCGAGCGTAGCCGGGTAGCCAGGCGGATTATAACAGTAGAAGGCCCCACTTTCGTGGGGCCTTCTGTCAGTAGCCTGTTCTTGATGCGGTGTTCCGGACTATGCGGAAGCGGGCTCCGGTTCCGGCTCTGGCTGCGCCTCCTGTTCCGGCTTGGCTTCCGCCTTCTTAGGAGGTTTGCCCTTCTTGGATTTAATGACGATGGCGTCCTCTTCTAGGTCGATCACCGCCACGTCTCCCTGGTTCAGACCTCCGCTGAGCACTTCGTCGGAAAGCCGGTCTTCAACTTCGTTCTGAATCAGCCTGCGCAACGGCCGGGCGCCCAAAACCGGGTCGAATCCCTTCTCTCCCAGCCACGCCCGGGCGGCCTCGGTCAATTCCAGATCGATTTCCTTTTCCGACAACTCCTTACGCACCTGGTCCATCATCAGGTTGACTATTTGCAGGATTTCGTCCTTGGTCAGTTGATGGAACACCACCGATGCATCGATACGGTTTAGGAACTCCGGCCGGAAGAAGCGTTTGACTTCATCCATGACCTTGTCCTTCATACGCTGGTAGGAACTCTCGTCGGTTTGGGCTTCATCGCTCTTGACCGCGAAGCCCAGCGCGGTTTCGCGCTTGATCAGGTCCGACCCCAGGTTGCTGGTCATGACCAGTATTGAGTTTCGGAAGTCCACCCGCCGGCCTCTGGCGTCGGTCAACTGGCCGGCATCAAAGATCTGCAGCAGAATGTTGAACACTTCCGGATGGGCTTTTTCAATCTCATCCAGGAGTATGGCGCAGTAGTTCTTGCGCCGCACGCCTTCGGTCAGTTGTCCGCCTTCGTCATAACCCACGTACCCCGGAGGGGCGCCGATCAGGCGGGCCACGGTGTGCCGCTCTTGGAACTCGGACATATCCAGGCGAATCATGGCGTCTTCGTCGCCGAACATGAACTCTGCAAGGGCACGCACCAATTCGGTCTTACCCACACCGGTAGGTCCCAAGAAAAGGAACACCCCGATGGGGCGGCGCGGGTCTTTCAGCCCGGCCCGGGCCCGGCGCACTGACTTGGAAACGTTGACGATGGCTTCTTCCTGGCCGATGATCCGTTTGTGGATGTCCTCTTCCATGCGAAGCAGGCGTTCCGTCTCTTCCGCGGCCAGCCGGGTGACCGGGATCCCGGTCCACATGCTAACCACCTGGGCGATGTCTTCATCAGTGACGACCTGGCGCTCTTTGCCTTTGCCTTCCTGCCACTCCTTTTCCAAAGTGTCCAAGTCCTGGGTATGGCGTATCTCCCGGTCCCTGAGCTCAGCGGCCGCTTCGTATTGCTGTGAGGCGATGGCCTCGTCCTTTTCCTTGCGGACCTCTTCCAGCACTTGGATCGCGTCTTTGACCGCTGCCGGAGTGACGCTGCCCTGCAGGCGGACGCGGGAACTAGCTTCATCGATTAGGTCGATCGCTTTGTCGGGTAGGAAGCGGTCAGGGATGTACCTGGCAGCCAAAGTCGCGGCGCTCTTGACCGCCTCTTCGGTGATGTCGACGTTGTGATGGTCTTCGTAGTGCTTCTTGATTCCCATGAGGATGGCAACGGTATCATCGTGGACCGGCTCTTCCACCCTTACGGGCTGCAGCCGCCTTTCCAGGGCGGGGTCTCTTTCCACATACTTACGGTAGTCGTCCAAGGTGGTGGCGCCGATGCATTGGAGCTCACCCCTGGCCAACGAAGGTTTGAGGATATTAGAGGCATCTACCGCCCCTTCGGCGGCACCTGCGCCCACAATGGTGTGAATCTCGTCAATGAAAAGTATGCAGTTGCCCGAGGATTTGATCTCCTCGATCACTTTCTTAAGGCGTTCTTCAAACTCGCCCCGGTATTTGGTCCCCGCCACTAGGGCACCCATGTCCAGGGTGACCAAGCGTTTGCCTTGCAGGGTATCAGGGACGTCACCGCCGGCGATGCGCTGGGCCATCGCCTCGACAATGGCCGTCTTCCCTACGCCGGGCTCACCCACCAGAACCGGGTTGTTCTTGGTGCGCCGGCTGAGTATTTGAACGACCCTTTGGATTTCCTGTTCTCGTCCTACCACCTCATCTAGCTTTCCGGCCTTGGCGGCGGTGGTCAGATCGACTCCCAGTTGGTCCAACGTGGGGGTTTTGGTGGTGGTTCGGGCGCTGGTGCCGCCGGAACCTGAGCTATGGCTCAAGATGCGGTGGGTCTCGGTGCGGACCTTGTCTAGGGTGACTCCCAGGCTTTCCAGGACCCCTGCGGCCACGCCCTCGCCTTCTCTTAGCAAGCCGATGAGCAAATGCTCAGTGCCTATATAGGTATGGTTCATGCGCCGGGCTTCGTCCACGGCCAATTCCACCACTTTCTTAGCCCGCGGTGTCAGGCCGATCTCGCCCTGGGGTGGTTTTTCGCCGCGCCCGATGATGAACTCAACGGCAGAACGGACCTTACTCAGGTCCACCGTCAAACTGGATAATACCCGGGCGGCCACGCCCTCGGTCTCTCTAACGAGTCCTAAAAGAATATGCTCGGTGCCGATGTAGTTGTGGTTAAAACGCTGGGCCTCTTCCTGGGCCAGCGAAAGAACTCTTCTTGCCCGTTCCGAGAATTTTTCGAATCTGCTTCCCATACTATTGCTCCTGGTGGGTCAGGATGAGGACGGACTTACCGCCCGGCTGTCTTTTAGAAGGAGAGAATCGCTTCCACCAAGTAGCTGCCAACCCTAGCCCCTGCCCTTTTGCCGCCACACGGGGTATTGGCCACTGGGACTCTTGGACAATCATCGCACTCAAGGGTGGGCCACTGGCACCCAATTATAAACTGGACCCATATGAGTGTAAAGGTGGGTTAACCCTCCCATCCCGCGGTCCAACCCAGTATTTCTACTGATTAGGGCCAAGGCTTTGCAACCCTATTGGTGCGCCGGGTACCGGTTGAAACACCAACCGGTCCGGACTTTACCGGGAATCCTCCCGGGCAAATCCAATGAATTTGATGATATACCTCCCGGCGGTGACCTATTTTCCCACTCCGTTTCCAAAGCAGTATCGTCGGCGCTGGAGCGTTTCACTACCGTGTTCGGGATGGG
>MUCP01000024.1 GCA_002816875.1 SAR202 cluster bacterium Io17-Chloro-G2 | reverse complement strand
GGGTTGAGGGTGACCGTGTCGTAGTACAGCAAAGAAAGGTATGACTCCGGACCCTCCAGCTTGAGCTCCGCCACCTTTTCCGTGCCGCGCACGTAGGCCTGATGGATCCGGCCGATCTGATAGGGGAGAAATCCGCCGCCGTGGCATAGCATAAGTTTTAGTTTGGGATACCGGTCCAGCAGGCCGCCCAAGATCAGCTTGGTGGCCAATATCGTGGTGTCCAAGGTCCGCCCTAGGCTAAAGGCCAGGTATGGAGGTCCCACCTCTGCCCATTTGCTGTGGCTGGCCCCGTGCAGTAGAACAGGTACGTTCAACGATTCCGCCGCCGCCCACAATGGCTCCAGGTTTGAATCCGATATGTCTATGTCCACCGGATCGCTGGGCAACATGGTCCCGGACATGCCCAGGGTTGAAACGGCGTATTCCAGCTCTTTGGCAGCCGCTTCTCCGTCCCGCAGGGGCACGGCCGCCAGACCGCCGTATCTTCCGCTGCTGTCCTTGGATATTTGGGAGATGTGCTCGTTCAACAGGCGCACCCAAGTGACCTCTTTGTCCTTGGGAAGGGTATAGCCCTGAATGTCCAGCCACACGGCCAGTATTTGCCGGTCTATCCCATTGGAATCCATCCACCTGGCCCGGTCTTGGGTTTCGCTAAGGCCGCCACCCGCCGGGCGCAGGCGGGGCAGTCCGGGAAACGTTATGGCGTGGCCGTTGGGGGTCTCTTCCACTTCCACGCCAAAGCTGGAGGCAGACCGTTTCACCTCTTGGAGGAATGCCAGGGGAGCTATGTGGGCATGGATATCAGTGCACACGTGGGCGGGAGTGCCATTGGCTTGTTGTTGAGTCATCTTTACACCAAGGGTTCTAATATTGGCCGGGCTGCCCAAGGGGGAGCATAAAGCGGGGTTCAGAGCGAGTCAAGCTGAAATCAGTGGCTTACACCGTACCTAGGCGGGACCCAACCGTCGTATAATGCGTCCATGTTATCCGGGCATACTTAGTATCGCCGTGCGGAGCATCGGCATCCTGGGTATCCAGGCAGGGGATTACGCCGGATGGCCGGACCTCTGGCCCGTGAATCCGGGCGTAACGCGCCTTTGGCCGAATCTTTGCAAGAGAAATCGACGTATAACTTACCAAGACCGGGGCTAAGACCGGGGCTACGCCGGCCCGGCGACAATCGTACGTATGGGAACATAGATTGAGGAATAACATGAGATTACTTTATCTGGTAGCGCCACTCCTGCTGTTGATCGCTGTCGCCTGTGGCAGCCAGGCCGAACCTAGTTCAGCAGAGACCGCCTCTGATGTGGATACCAAGACTGATGCGGCCGATTCCGGCGCCGTGTCAACCGTGGTCCCAACCCCTGGGTCCCAGGCGGCCGGAACCTCCGGCGGGACCTTCATCCGGCTTTATGGCGAACCGCCCACCTTGGACCCCCACCTGGCCGGCGACACCACCTCTGCAGGGATCATAGTGGAGGTCTTTGGCGGCCTAGCCACCATTGACAAGGACCTGCAGATCGCTCCCGACCTGGCCGAGGACTGGGATATCAGCAATGGCGGGCGCACCTATACCTTCCATCTTAGGGAGAATGCCACGTTCCACGATGGCCGTCAGGTCACCGCCCAGGACGTCAAGTGGTCCATAGAGAGGGCCGGAGACCCGGCCACCCAAGCCCCCACCGTGGACCTGTTTCTGGGAGATATCGTGGGATTCAAGGACAAGGCCAAGAGTTTGGCCAGCGACGTTTCCGGTGTCAGAGTCATTGACGACCGGACCATAGAGATCACGGCGGATGCGCCCAAAGCCTATTTCCTGGCCAAGCTGACCTACCCGACTTCCTTTGTCCTGGATAAGAATAACGTGACTCAGGATGCCTCGTGGCTGAGGACCCCCAACGGCACCGGTCCTTTCCGGCTGGCGGAGTATTCCCCGGGCGAGGTGATCCGGCTTACGGCATTTGAAGGCTATCACCTGGGCGCTCCCAATCTTGCTGAAGTACTGCATATCCTTAGCGGCGGCGACGCCATGTTGATGTACGAAAACGACGAGATACATGTCACCGGCGTGGGGTTGACCAACCTGGATTCGATCCTTGACCCGGCGAATCCATTGAACCGGGATGTCAACAAGTCTCCGCCGAGCTTTAGCACCTATTACATGGGCATGAACGTGGACCAACCGCCCTTTGACGACCCCAAGGTGCGGCTGGCGCTGAATTACGCCATCGACAGGGACACCATATCCACGACCCTTTTAAAGGGTCTGCTTGTGCCGGCCAACTCGGTTTTGCCGCCGGGTTTTCCCGGATATCAAGAGTCGGTGGGAAGTTACGATTTTGACCCGGAAAAGGCCAAACAGCTGTTAAGCGAGTCAAAGTATGGCGCAAACATGTCCGAGTTCCCAGATATCACGCTGTCGCTGCCCGGCTCATTCGGGTCGTCGATATCGTCATCGACCGAGGCGATCTTGGAAATGTGGCGGCAGACTTTGGGCGTCGAAGTAGATGTGTTGCAAACCGAATGGGCCACCTATCTGCAGGATCAGCGGGCCGGCAGGTTCCAGTTGTTCGGCGGAGCGGGTTGGGTGGCTGACTACCCCGACCCCGAGAATTTCTTGGACATACTTCTGCACTCTAAAAGCAGCAACAACCATATCAACTACGCCAATCCCGTAGTGGACGGTCTACTGGAGGAAGCCAGGACCGAGCAGGACCCGGAAAAGAGATTTGCACTGTACACCCAGGCGGAAAAGTTGATCCTAGACGACGCTCCCTGGGTACCGCTATGGCACGGGGATTCCGGCTATGTTCTATTGAAGCCCAACGTTCGGGATTATTTCCTGTTCCCCATGGTGATACCCAGGCTGCGGCACGTTTACCTGACTGATCAATAACTAAAGAAGGGAGCATTTACATCACACGACTCTTCAGAAAATGGCCGCTTCCGTATTCTTGACGGCTTAGGTGACCCGGAGTACCATCGGCCCAACCTAACCGTCTCGGCCATAGCGATGGCAAACGGAATATTACCCAGTATGGAGGGCAACTGAAATGGCGATAAACATCCAGCGCATCGGACACGTAGGTTTCCTGGTTTCGGACTTCGAGCGTTCGTTCCAGTTCTATACCGACGTTATAGGCTGCACGGTCACCCACCGCACCAAGCGTGACAACGGCTCGGAATCCGCCTTTTTGCGGTTCGACGAAGACCACCACAACATAGTTATAGCCACCGCACCTCCGGGCACTGACGTCAGCGTCGACGGGCAGCCGGTGAGGTTGATCCAACAGATAGCCCTGGAAGTGGAAAACAGGGACGAATTCTTCAGGGCCCTGGCTCACCTTCACGAGCGTGGCGTGGAACCAGTCGCCGGCCCGTTGATCCATGGCATCGAAGGCGGCGGCAATGTCGGCGGCAGCGGAAGCCGGTCATTCTACTTCTTGGACCCCGACGGCAACCGGTTGGAGATTTTCACCGATGGCATGAAGGTCCCCAACGGCGAGCAGTTCCCCCGTGCGGAATACGCAGACGCCGTGAAGGCGTTCTCCCACGCATAGCGGTATGCAAGTTTAGAAGTCTATAGGGCCTGTGGGGCAAAAGAATCGTTCCCGCGGGACCAAGACCGATTATTTTGGAGCCGGGCATTTTCGTCAGATGTCCGGCTCCTTTGCATGCCCGTAAACAACAATATCGTGACCGGCTATTAATAGATTGATCAAAAGCACCCGGCCGGGATCGGCATGGAAAGGCCCACGCCCGTGGCGGACCCAGGGCAATCGCTTCGAAACCCATGGCTGTGAGATTTCGCAGGCCACTCATATCCAGCCTAACCGGTCTTTCCGGCGCAGGCCGGAATCCAGACATCCTTTTCAGCTGCGAACTTTGCTCATAGGGACAATGGCACGCTTGGACTCCGGCTTTCGCCGGAGTGACGAAGCTGGGCCAGCCGGTCCCATTTAAGACGCGATTTCCCCGGTTGCGGACCCGCCTGGCGTGAACTTCAATGTGCCTTGTGATACGCTCTGAGAAGGCCGTAGGCTTTAAACCGATCTAGGCTTGGGCAACCCCAGATTTTCTGTTGGGAGTTGGGTTCTTGAAGGTCCGTATTCTTGGCGCCCATAAATTCGAGAGCCGCCACGCCAGGCATACATGCTTTCTTATCGACGGTGTCTTGGGACTCGATGCGGGAAGCCTCGCCAGTTCCCTTGGCGCCGCTGAACAGGGCGACGTCCAAGCGGTCCTGCTGACACACCAGCATTTCGACCACGTCCGGGACCTTCCCACGTTGGGCCTGACCACACTGGGCGATGGCAAAACCATTGACCTCTACGGCTTGGCTGAGACCAACGACGCAGTGCACCAGCATCTGTTGAATTGGGACCTGTATCCTGATCTTACCGAACCCTTGGGGCCTGAACCCGCCAAATTCAAACTCAACTCCGTGACGCCGCAGGAAGGGTTCCGCGCCATCGGTTACAGGGTGAGCCCGATCTCTGTCCCCCATACGGTCCCTAATGTTGGCTACGTCATACGGGCGGACCCGGGTGGGGCCGTGGCCTACACCGGAGACACCGACGGCGATATTTCAGCCTTTTTTAAAGATGATCTGGCCGCAGACGTCGTGTTTTTGGAGGTTTCATTTCCCAACCGGTTGCACGACCAAGCTCAGATCACCAAACACATGACACCAGCAGGATTGAGGTCTCATCTGCTTGAAGCGTTGAAGGCCGGTATTCGAATACCGAAGATGGTTGCGGTACATATGAGTCTGGAACATCAAGACGAGATCGTGGAACAGATCGCGTCGGTTGGGGAAGAATTGAGCATCGACCTGACACCGGGCCACGAGGATATGGAGTTGGAAGTCTAAGCTCTCTAAATCCACTAGCCTAGATCAGTTGGGCCACCGGGAAGGCTGCTAAACTTCTGGCGTATTGAGCCGCCGGCCGGCGGAGCCGGTGGCGGCCTGTTGGCCTTATAGGCAATAGAGGAGGGGACGATGGACTTTGGCTTGTTTTCCATGTTCAGCGCCCGGGAAGGTTCCAGCCAGTCCCAGACATTCGACGAATGGTTTGCCCTCGTGCGGTTGGCCGAAGACGCCGGTCTGGACACCTTCTGGTTTGGTGAGTCCCATTTCAGGCCCCACCGGGCGGTCATGGCGTCACCGCTGATCGGCGCCAGCGCGGCCTCGTCCATGACCTCCCGCATCGGCATGGGGTTGGCGGTTCAGGTGCTGCCATTGGCCAATCCCCTGCGGGTGGCCGAAGAAGCGGCCATGGTGGACCACATCAGCCAGGGACGCCTGCTGTTTGGCGTCGGACGCAGCTCCTTCATAGAGTCCTATCATGGATATAACGTGGATTATGGCGAAAGCAGGTCCCTCTTCTTCGAGTCCCTGGAGGTCATTCAGAAGGCCTGGAGCGAAAGCCCCTTTTCCTACCACGGCGAGCACTACCATTTTGACGACGTGGACCTGGTACCCAAACCGCTACAGACCCCCCATCCGCCCATCCGGGTGGCGGTGGAGAGCCGTGAGACCTTCTCCCTTATCGGCAGCCTTGGTTTCCCCATCTTCATCCGGCACCAGATGGACATGCCTGAGATCAAGGAGCTTTTGGCCAACTACAAAGAACAGCGGGAACTGGCGGGTTTCACCGGCCCCAACGACGTGATATTGCAAATGGCGGCCTATGTCGCCGACACCGCGGAAAATGCCCGCGCGATTCCGGAAGCCAGCACCATGCGCGCCCGCAGGCTGGTGCGAGAATCCCTTTCAAACGCGGCCGATCAAGAAGCGTACGAAAGGCTTAAGCGAATCTCGGAAGTCACCTACGATGAGGTGCTGACCCGGGTGGCCTACGGAACGCCGGAAGCAGTGGTGGAGCGCATCCAGTGGTATCAAGAAGAGCTGGGAATCACCGGCGTCTCCCTGGATATGAACCCCGGCGGCCAACTGCCCCACCAACAGGTCGTCGATTCCATCAAACTTCTGGCGGACGAGGTGGTGCCTGAATTCAGGTAAGGGGTGAGCCAAACGGGCCGTGGCCGGGATCAGACCGCGGGTTGGGCCCATGGCCGTGGTTCGACAAGCTCACCATGAGCGGTGGTTGTTTGGGTCGATTGTTCCCGCCTAGACGATGTCCAAATTCTTCTACGAGCTAAACCGTCCCGGCTCCTCCAATGGATCCTAAATCACCAAAACCGCTCATCCTGAGCCTGTCGAAGGACCCATCACCAATTGGAGGCCGACGCCAATGGTAAACTGACAACGCAAACTCGTGGAAGTAGGTTCCAGGCGATTAACACGCCTACCGCACCGGACCGCCCAAAGGCGCCCTGGGCCCTTCGCACTCAATGAACTGGCCGTAGCCCGGCTTTTGCTCCAGGTTCCCCTGGTTGAACAGTACCTGTCCCCTCAGCAGGGTCATCCACGGGCGGCCGCTTACCTGCCAACCCTCGAATAGGCTGTAACCGGCGTTGCTCTGATGGTCCCTGGCCGTGACCACCCGGTCGCCCTGTGGGTCCCAGATCAGCAGGTCCGCGTCTGACCCAACCTGGATGACGCCCTTCCGGGGATAGAGGCCGAAGATGCGCGCCGGATTTTCCGCCATTACCCGGGCCAGCCACCAGATGGGCAGCTGGCGTTTGACCACACCCTCGCTGTACATCAAAGAAACGATGGTCTCCACGCCCGGCGAGCCGAAGGGCACCGAGTTGCCCTGGGGGTCCACGAAGATATTGTCCCAACCAACCTGCTTTGACTCTTGCGGGTGGGGCGAGTGGTCGCTGGCGATGATGGAGGTGTGCCCCTGCTCCAGTCCCCGCCAGAGGGCGTCCCGGTCGGGCCCGTCCTCGGGCCTGAGCGGCGGTCCGATCTTCGCCAGGGGGCCGTAGCGGGCCATCTCAGAGTCGGACAGCAGCAGATACTGGGGGCAGGTCTCCGTCCATATCCTCTGGCCCTTGGCGTGGGCTTGCTTGATGCGCTCCAACCCCAACTGGGTGCTCAGGTGGACCACGTAGGTCGGGCATCCGGTGGCTACACCCATGTTGATGGCCCGGTTGATGGCCTCTTCTTCAGCCCAGTCCGGACATGCCGATGGGAAATCGGTGGGGTGGATATGCCCTTCGGCGATTAACTTGTTTTCCAGGTATTCGATGATGTTGCCGCTTTCGCAATGGAGCTGCATCACCCCGCCGCCGGCGGAAACCAACTCCATGGCCTGGCAGATGTAGTCGTCGGCGCACATCCTGCCGGGACGTTTCTTGTAGGTCATGAACATCTTGAAGGACTTGACGCCCAGGTCCATGGCCTCGGGGATCCCGGCCAGGATGGACGGCCGGTTCTGCAGGATGTAATGAAGGCCGAAATCCACCAGGGCGCCCTGGGTGATCTGTTCCCGGGTGCGGTGGACGGCCAGGGGCAAAGTCTCGTCGCCGTCCAGGTCGTAGTTGCCGAAAGGGATCAACGTGGTCAATCCGGACAGTGCGGCGGCCCGGGCGCCCAGCGCGTAGTCGTCGTGGCCGTCCAGGTGGACGTGGCAGTCGATGAGACCCGGCAACACGAACTTGCCTTCGGCGTCGATGTAGTTCTCTGCCGGGGGCAGCAACTCCTCGGGACTCAGCGCGACGATCTTCTCCCCGGTGATGGCGACGGCGGCATCGATCACCTGGGTTGAAGTGACCACCTTGCCGCCCCGGACTATGGTGTCTATTTTGGGATTCGTATTGGCGGTGGACATGGTCCTCCCTAACATCAACAAACTAAAAAATGGTTCGACAAGCTCACCACGAACGGAGGGGTTTCTTCCTGCCCGTTCGTGGTGAGCTTGTCGAAGGATGGTCTAATTTGATAGATAGTTTTGGATAGATAGGTTTGAGATTTATTCTTCGTCGTCAGATTCCAAAAACTCGTGGACATGCTGCCTAAATGGTTCCTTGTCGTAGTTGTTGAACAACGTCATGGCGTTGCGCACCGGGTTGCCTCCAAACATGCGCTCGTACAACACCTGCCGGCCGCTGAAGGAGCTGCAAGATACGTCCCATGCCAGGTGGAACAGTTTGGCCCGGTCGCGGGCGCCGGTGGTGTCCGTGGCCAGGTAGTGGTCAAGATCCGCGGCCACCGGGGTATCGAAATCGGCCTCCGTGGGCAGTGCCATAAGGCTGCTGGTCCCCAGAAGTTGGATGATCTCCACCATCCTGGGGTAAACCGACCGGCCGAACAAGGTCCGGCCCGCCTGAAGGGGGGCGATGGCCGGGGACATGACGCCGTACTGGTTGGGCGCGGCGTCGGCTTCCGAAGCCCGCAGGCAGGCATTCAGCATGTCCCGCGACGTGATCAACTCAGCCACGTGCTCTTGTACGTGGGGGTTGGAACCCGACCCCAGGGTCTCGACGATGAGGTCTGCCAGCCCCAAGATGAACTCGGCCTTCACTAAGCACCGCGTCAAAACCTGGTGCCCGCTGTGCGCGGCGGACTGGGTGCCCGAACCTATGTTGTTGCACAGTTCCACGCTCCCCAACAGAAAGACCCGCTCCCAGGGCACCAGCACGTTATCGAAGAATATCGTTGCGTCCATCTCCTCGAAACGAGACCCCAGGGGGTGGTTGAAGTGGGACCGGCCCTGGTCGAAGCTTTCCCGGCAAAGGAACTTCAGGCCGGGGGTGTCGCAGGGTATGGAAAAGCAAAATGACTGGCGTTTGCCGTCCGCGTCCACCCGATGGTTGCCGGCATGGTAGATGGCTAGCTCATCGGAGATTGGCCCCAGGGTCGCCAGCAACCGGCTGCCATGCACTATGACCCCGGCATCGGTCTCCTTAACCGTGGTCAGCGCCACATCATCGCTCAGGGTGTCGATGGAAGCGGAAGCTCGGCGGCGTTGCAGATTCAACAGGGCGTGGGTGAGGGTCAGATCATTCTCACGGATGTATTCGTAGTAATCTGTCACGTTCTTCTTGAACTCTGGGCGGTCCTGGGCGAAGTATTCCGATGCCCCAGCCCAGGCGGTAAAGATCACGTTGAGGAAGTCCGGAGAGCGGCCCATCATACCGCAACTAGCCCAGGCCCACCGGGCCATCATATTGCGCCGCCTTTCCAGGTCCTCGATTTTCTCGGGCACCAGGAAAGAAAGCCCCACCGGTTGGCCGGTGGTCGGAGAAGCGTAGGTCATCTCCTCCCGCAGTTCCGGGTCGTGTTGCATATCATAGAGCGCCGCCACCGACTTGACCCCATTGCTCAATGCCGGATGGGTGGTCACGTCCTTGACGCGCTCGCCATCTATCCAAACCTCTCGCGGGCGCTCCTTAAGGCCTGTGATGTACTCTTGTCCGGTACGCGCTGGCATGGTTCCTCCTGTTTGAAGGCACTCTGGCCATGGCATTCCCTACCCGCCCGGCTCGTGGTCTTCTAGTCCCTAATTTTGCAAATAACCGTAAAAGTCTTCCGTTCGCCCTGAGCTTGTCGAAGGGTCCTCCCCCAGAAAGATGGTTCCCCCGATCGCATCGGGGTCACCACGAACGGGGTTGATAACGCTGATTTCTGCAAGGAGACACTAGGTCGATCACACCAGTGGGTTTTCCCCGCTCAGCAGCGCCTCTATATCTATAAACCCCGCTTTCGGTTGCTGGCCTTTTATCGCCGCCAGGACCCGCTCGGCGGTGAATGGCAATTCTTTGATGCGAACGCCGACGGCGTCATAGATCGCGTTCGCGATGGCTGCGGGAGGGCCGAACCCAGGAGGCTCGGCCACCGCTCTGGCGCCGAAAGGACCGTCGTCGGTGGGCACGTTGATCAGAATGGTCTCAATCTCGGGCATGTCCACCGCCAGGGGCATCAGGTAAGTTGCCAATGATGGATTCAGCACCCGGCCGGTCTCCGAGTCTATCTGCAGTTCTTCACTCAGGGCCCTTCCGATGCCCTGAACCGCGCCGCCCTCCAATTGCCCGACGACGGACATGGGGTTGATAGCCACGCCCACGTCCTGGGCTTGGACGAAACGGGTAAGCGTTACCCGGCCGGTCTCCCGGTCCACCAGGACCTCGGCGGCCTGGGTGTTGTACACCGGAGCGAAAGGCATGCTGGATAGGCTGGCATTCCCTACGATTGGCCCCTGGGGTGAGGTCAAGCTCATGCGCGCCAACTGGGCCAGGGTTAGCTCTTGAGGAGTGTTGTCCTGAACGTAAACCTTTCCATTTTCACAGGCCAGCGCATCGGGGGGCACGCCCAGCCGGTCCGACGCCAGGGCCATCAGCTTGTTCCGGGCATCCTCCGCCGCCATCTGCACCGCTTTGCCCTGGCTGTACACGATACGGCTGCCGCCACTGGGTCCGGTGAAGGGGGCCATGTCGGTGTCGCGCTTGGGCACCACTACCTGGTCCAGGGTGACGCCCAGGGTTTCGGCCGCGATCTGGGCCATTGAAGTATCGCTGCCGGAAATGTCCACCGAGCCAGTGAGCATACTGATGGTGCCGTCCTCGTTGACGCTGATTGCGGCGGTGGACGGGCCGCTGCCGCTGCGCCATTCTCCCATGGCGATTCCTAAGCCCCTGGCCTCGCCCATTTTCTTGGGCAGGCCGAGGCGGTCTTTGACCGCCTGAAGGGTCTCTCGAAGGCCGTTGCGAGGCAATCGGGCGCCGCTGACCGAGATATCGCCTTCTTCCACCGCGTTCATGCTGCGGAAGTCCAACGGGTCAATCCCCAGTTGGTGGGCCACGCTGTCCATGTGGGACTCCACCGCGAAGGTCATATCGGCCACGCCTGAGGCCCGGTAGGACCCCACGTAGATCTTATTTGTGTAAACGCCATAGGAGCGCAGCTTGAAGTTGGGTATCTTGTAGGGGCCAAGGGCGTGTCCCACCCCGGCATTGGGCCCGGCGCCCAAGTAGGCGCCCACGTCGAATATGCTGTAGGCCTCCCTGGCCACGATACGGCCATCATTCATCACACCGGTTTTCAGGCGGATATTGGTCTCTAGTCGGGGACCGTTTAGGGTGAAGGCCTCTTCCCGAGTGTTGATCAGTTTCACCGGCCTCCCGCTCTTCATGGCCAGCATTGCTGGAAAGGCCTCGAAGGCCAACCGGAGCTTCGCGCCGAAGCCCCCGCCCAGTTCCATGGCGATGACCTTTATGCGGGAGAGGGGAATGTCCAAAACCGACGCCAATTGGGCCCGGACCTGATACGGGCCCTGGGTGGAAGCCCAAACAGTCAACCTGCCGTTGGGCTCGACATTCGCGACGCAGGCCATGGGTTCCAAAAACCCTTGGTTGATGGGCTGGGACTGGTAGGTCTCTTCGATGGTCTGGTCCGCATCCTGGAAGGCCTGGACGACGTCCCCCCGGTCGGCGTCCAACAACGTGCAGTTGTTGCCCCCGCCGGCGAATCCGTATCCCTCGAAGCTCTCCAGATCCTCGTGCACCGGCACGGCATCATCCCGGATGGCCTGCAGCGGGTCAACCACCACCGGCAAAGGCTGGTACTCTACATCGATCAATTCCACGGCTTCCTGGGCGGTTATCTCATCGTCGGCCGCCACCGCCGCCACGGCCTCTCCGATGTAAAATACCTCGTCCGTGGCCATGATTCGCCGGTCCCTGAGTGCGCCGGAACCAAAACGGATGTCGGGATAGTCGTTTCCAGTGATGACCGCCCGGACGCCGGGCAGCGCTTCGGCCCTGGTTGTATCGAGCCTGACGATGCGGGCGTGGCTTTCCGTGCTGGTCAACAGTTTGCACATGAGCATGCCCGGCAGGTACACATCACTGGCGTAAGTGGCTTTGCCGGTGATTTTTTCCATGGCATCGACCCTGGGCAGGCTCTTACCCAGCGCTATATGTTCCGGCATTGGTTTGACTCCTCGGTTAATGGCTTTTGGCGGAATCCTGTTGGACGGTTGGTTGTGACGGCTAAACAGCTATCTCTCAAAAGGTGGTTCACACCGATTACATCGGCGTCACCACGATCAGAGTGGGTTCCATCCAACCGTTCGTCCTGGTCCGCCTACGGCGGACGAAGGATGGTCCATTTTGAATCCACCTTTGAATACACCGTTTTTAGATAGTCACTACCCGTTGCCGTCCCGGATTTCCTGGGCGGCGGCCATTATCGATTCGATGACTTTTGAATAGCCGGTGCAGCGGCACAGATTGCCCCCGATGGCGTATTTGACCTCATCCACGCTGGGATCAGAGTTTTCCTGTAGCAGTCCCACCGCCGACATGACTAGTCCCGGCGTGCAGAAGCCGCACTGCAAACCGCCGTGGGTGACAAATGCTTGTTGCACCGGATGAAGCAAACCGTCCTGACCCGCCAGGCCTTCGATCGTAGTTACCTGAGAGTCGTGGGCGCTGTGAGCCAAAACCAGGCATGAGGTTACCGGCTTGCCGTCCAGAAGGACGGTGCAGGCCCCGCAATCTCCCTCGTCGCAGCCCTTCTTGGTGCCCGTTAGATGGAGTTCGTCCCGCAAGGCGTCCAACAGAGAGAAGTAAGGCTCCACGAAAAATTCCCTGGGTTCTCCGTTGACCGTCAGTTTCAAGGGTTTTTTCACTGCGTTACCTCTTACCGTGCTCGGCGGATGGGATTCAGGCCCCCAGATATGACTGAGATGGGGCCTGGCCTAAAAGGCGGCTTGGATCGCAAATTGACGCTGCATTTCAAAGGCCATAGGATTGCCCCTGGCCATGTCCAGAGCCCGGTCCAGGGTGCGTTGAGTGAGGACTGCCACCATGTCTTGCCGGTGTTCCGCCGAGCCGCGAACGTCGCCGATGGGCTTGGCGTCGGCCTTGGCTGCCTGGGCCGCGGAGGTGATCAACTCCGGCGTGACTTCCCGTCCCCATAACAGGCTTTCCGCCGATGATGCGCGGATGGGCGTAGGCGCGACGGCGCCCAATCCTATCCTCAGGTTTCGGCAGACCCGCCCGCTTCCTTCCAAAGATATGACCGATGCCACACCCAGCGTTGCGATGTCCATCGCCCCGCGGGGGCTATGCTTAATGTAGAGCGACCCTGTGTTAGGCAACGGCGGTGGCAACCTAAGCTCGGTCAAGATCTCCCCGGTTTGCAGCACGGTGCGTCCGGGTCCGGTAAAAAATTCACTCAGAGCGACCCATCGATCGCCTTCGGGTCCGGCGATCTTGCACTGAGCGTCGAAGGCCAGCAGCGCGGGCAAAGTGTCGCCGGCGGGGGACGCGTTGCAGACATTACCGCCCACCGTGGCCAGGTTCCTCACTTGCACACCGGCGAATGAAGCGGCGGCGGCGCTCAGCGCGGAATAGTTGCTTTGGATCTGCGGATGGGTTTCCAGGTCGCGCACGCTAACCAGAGCGCCCAACCGCAAGCCCAAACGGCGGCTGTAGCTGATGCGGCGGAGACTGGCAATGCGTCCGATGTTGACTACGTATTTGGGTTGCCAGACGCCCTGACGCCAGCGCACCAGAAAATCGGTGCTTCCGGCGACGATTCGGGCCTCATCGCCGTGCCGCTGCAGCAGCGAAATGGCCTGTCTAAGCGTCCGGGCTTCCAGGTATTCAAATCGTGCCATTAGCGCTGGCTCCCAGTGTCATATTCGGGGAACAGACAAGGTGACTTGCCGGCAAAATGACCAGCCCACCCGTCTAATGGCGAGTGTAGTTTGGGCACGCCCGGCTGTCAACGGCGGATGGGGAGGGAGGCGGGGTTTTTAATTAAGGCATCACCCTCACCCAGCCCACGATTTTATCGTGGGCATCCCTCTCCCACCGGGAGAGGGAACGAGGGTGAGGGCGTTCGTTCCGGGGCCTAAAGCGCCTGCCAGTAACGCCGGCCTTCCAGCCGGGCGATCCTGCCGAAGCCCGGCGCCGGCATATGAACCGCCGCCACGGTGGAACCTTCCCGTTCCAGCCGTTCCATCAAGGACCGCCGGGTGGACCGGGTCGTTTCAGGATCTATGTCAGCCCGGGAAACCCAGTCTGTTTCGTGGACTTGGACCGTGTTGTGCAGCACGTCGCCTAGGATCAGGCCTCGTTCACCCTGGGAGGAGATCATGATGCTCATGTGGCCCGGTGTGTGGCCTGGGGTGGGCAACGTGGTCAATTCATCGGTGATGGAGAATTCGCCTTCCATGAGTTCCATCAAGCCCAGTTCCTCCAGCGGCCAAACGGTCGTGGGGGCGTTGGGAAACCGGTCAGCTTGAAGGGCCGGGTCATGGCAGGCCTCCCAGTCACCGGCGCTAAAGTAGTACTTGGCGTTGGGGAACGTTGGCACAAACTTTCCTCCCTGGTCCTGCAGGTTCCATCCGACGTGGTCGCGGTGCAGGTGGGTCATCACCACCATGTCCACGTCCTCGGGCTTTATTCCGTTGGCCTGAAAGTCGTCGAGCAACCCTCCCCATGGGGTTTCGGGAGCATCCGCCGGCCGGGGTCCCATGCCGGTGTCCACGGCTATGGTATGGCCTCCTGACCGGATCAAAAAGCAGGCCAGGTTGAAACTAACGCCGTGTTCAGCGTTCAGATGGTGCTGATAGTGCTCCCAATTCTCTTTTGGGATCTCCGGGAAGAAGTTGCAAAGGTCGAATGCCAACACCCCATCGGAGAGGGAGATGATTTCCACATTGCCGATGTTGATCTTTTCAGCGGACATGACTGGCTCCTAGGCATCTGCTTTCATTCACCGCGAGGGTCTATAAAGATTCGGGCGCCATGGTGGACAGTGAGGACTTCGACGGTGTCATCAAGTAATTGGTAGACGATTCGGTAGCTTCCCGATATGATTTCGCGCAAACGATCGTCTCTGAATTCGGGGACAACCCGCCCTGACCGAGGCAACGTTTCGAGCCGTTCCACAGCACCAACCAACTGTTGTGCCACGAGCGCCGCATACCGGGGCGAATCGCGGGCGATAAAATCACGAATGAATCGTGTGTCGTCGATCGCTTAACCGGTCCACTTGACCTCAGCCACCGAGCAGTCGCTTCTTAACCTCTTCGTGCGGCACCGTTTGTCCGGCCGCCGCTTGCCTTAGACCCTCTTGGACCTTCGCCAAGAAATAAAGCCGCTCAATGGCATCTTCCACCGTCGCGTCCGGTGAAAGGTCCTCAAGGCACTGGAGCACCTGTTTCTTGACATCTCCCGCTTCCATTCTCTCCCTACCTCGGCGGTAGTCTGGCTGTCCGGGCTATTGTACAGCCGGGGTCTGACGTGGTTCAAATATGCGACCTTTGTCCAACGGACCCGAGCACTCACGTCGCAGGAGAGACGCATCTGGCGGGGTCGGCTTCGTTCAACACACTCGGCCGGTGGCCGGATTGGATGTATTCCGCCAGCAACTTACCAGCCATTGGTCCCCGGCCGAATCCCGACGACGCCAAACCGCCGACTATGAATAGATTATCTCGTAGAGGGATCTTTCCTATGATGGGTTTGCCGTCCAGGGAGAAAGGCATGGTCCCCGCCCAGGTCCGCTGGATAGGCAGGTCCCGCAAAAAAGGCAGGACTTCCATGGCGTGGACCCGGTTGACTTCGATGCCGTCAAATTCTGGGTTCACGTCATAGTCCGCCAATTGCCGGTCGCCGCCGAAGATGATCTCTCCGCCCTTGGTCTGTCTTCCGTAGAGGTGCCTGGTCAGCCGGGTCTCACCCTGGTGGGTCAATTCCGGCGGGGCGCTGGAATCGGGACCGTTTTGGCTGCTCCAGTCATAGGCTGATTCCACGGACCCGATGGTGTGAAACACCTGGGGGGCCATACTGGCGGTGGCCCACATCTGCCCCCTTACTGGCGCAATGGGTATCTTGATGCCCATAAGTTCGCCAACCGGGCGGCACCAAGCACCCGCGGCCAATACTAAGGTGCCCGCGCGAAACTCTCCATCGCCTGCCAGCTGTGAAGTCCGTATATGCCAGCTGCCGTTCCCCGTTTGGCCCATAGCGATAACGTTCTGGCCCGTGAGGATGCTGGCCCCAGCGTTGGCCGCGGCCGAGGCAAATGCTCGGGTCGTCTTTTCCGGGTCTGCCTGGCCCCTTAGAGGGAGGTAGAGGTAACCTGGTAGTTCCGGGTTGGCGCCGGGTTCGATGGACATCGCCTCGCGGGGGGTGAGCAGTTCCAGGGCGTAACCCTGGGAGGTTAGGCGTAGCATCCGGTCCCGGGCGTATTCATATTGCTGGGGTGTGTGAATCGACTGGAGGGTGCCTGACTGGCGGAACTCCAGGTCGTAGCCGTGGTCCAATTGTAGTGTTTTGAACTCCTCTAGGCTGCCCATGGTCAGGTAGGCTTGTAGGTCCGGAACGGCGCCCCAGCCGATACCTCCCAAGCCGCCGGCGTTCACACCAGAGGCTTCTCCGGCGATTTCGCCCCGCTCCAACACCGTCACGCGGTGGCCAAGCTGACTAAGATACATAGCGGTGGAAGCACCGGCGATACCGCCGCCGATGATTATGATGTCGGCTTCGGGCATGTAACGTGCCTACGATCTAGAATTAGTTTAAGAGGAATGACATGGAGGTTGTCTGGCTCGGCGCGAAATTATGGCCGGGAGGAGTGAATCAGCACACCATCCCGGCCATTTGACAAGGAGTCATCGGTTGTTCTGATGGATGTGGCGCATTCTCGCGCCTCCATCATACTATTTGTTACTAGGCCGGAGCCAGTTGGTTCAGGTCTTTCACTTGTATATTGGATACGAGCACCATCAACTCGTCCAGCCTGCGGATCTCAAAGTCAATGAAATCGTCGTCCACGACCATGTAGCGGGAAACCACCTGCCAAATTTCACGTTTCATGTCCGCCATCAACTCGGGCGATAGGTCGAGACGGTCCTGGATCAAGACCAAGCGAAGACGGTTGTGGGCGGTGTCTTTGGTCCTTTCCCGGTCTTTGTTGGAATCTCGTTGGCTGATCAACCAGCGTAAGAAATCAAGCATGGGAATAAGCTCTCCCGTTGATGCCTACCAGCCCCTTGAACCGGGACATG
>MUCP01000023.1 GCA_002816875.1 SAR202 cluster bacterium Io17-Chloro-G2 | reverse complement strand
AGCTACCAGCTACCAGCTACCAGCTACCAGCTACCAGCTACCAGCTACCAGCTACCAGCTACCAGCTACCAGCGAACGAATATACCCTGGTATCTCCCCTTTTCGCAAAGGGGGATTAAGGGGGATTTCAGCCGTTAATCAACCTCCCAGCGTAAAGCCAGAAACCACCCCGCAGGCACCGAAGCCGATCGCTAAAAAAGGACGGTAACCGAATGCCCACATTGACCGGCAAGCACGCCCTGGCGCAGATGCTCATCGCCGAGGGGGTGGAGTATATATTCGGCAACCCCGGCACCAGCGAAACCCCGCTGCTGGACGTTCTGCAGGATTATCCACAGCTCAAATATATCCAGTCGCTTCAGGAAGGCACCGCCGTGGGCATGGCCGACGGATACGCCCGAGCCACGGGACGGCCGGCCTTCGCCAACATCCATATCGCCGGCGGATTGGCCAACGGGATCAGCGCGCTGTACAACGCCTTCAGGGGCGGGACACCCCTGGTGCTGACGGCGGGAAATTCCGACACGCGCATGATGCTCCACGAACCCACCCTGTCGGGGAACCTGGTGGAGATGACTTCCCAATACACCAAGTGGAGCGCAGAGATACTGCATCCATCGGACCTGCCGGTGGCGATCCGCCGGGCATTCAAAGAGGCCAAGACCCCGCCGGAAGGGCCGGTGTTTTTGTCGTTCCCATGGAACACGATGGACGAAACGGCCGACGTGGAAATAGCCGGCTCGTCGCCCGGTTTCTTCCGAACCCGCCCCGACACCGCGGCTATAGCGCAGGCGTCCCGATTGCTGTCCCAGGCTAAGAATCCCCTGATCATCATGGGCGACCGGGTGGCCCAATCCGGCGCGGCCTCCGAACTGGTGCAGGTGGCGGAAAGACTGGGCGCGCGGGTCTACGCCGCGTCGTTCTCAGAGGTCAATTTCCCCACCAGCCACCCCTTATATGGAGGACAATTCAACACCAGCAATCCCCGCACCAAAGACCTATTCGCGGGGGCCGACGTGGTGCTGGCGGTGGGCGCCAATATATTCTCGTCTTTCCTTTACGTGGAGGACCCGTTCCTGGAAACGGCCACCAAACTGATCCATTTGGACAACGCCCCCTGGGAAGTGGAGAAGATCTACGCCACCGAGGTGGGGATCGTCTGCGACCCCAAAACGGGACTGGCGGAATTGTCCCTGGCTTTGGACCAGGACATGCCGGCATCGGCCAAGGAGGGCGCGTCCACGCGTGCCGCCGCTTGGGGCGAAGGCAAGCAAAAAGCCGAAGAGGCGCAGAAGCAGCGCGCCCAGACCAAGTGGGACAACCGTCCCATGCCGGTGGAGCGAATGATGCACGAACTGGCCCAAGCCGTCCCAGCGGGAACCATCCTGGCCAACGAGGCCATAACCTCCAGCGCGGCCTTGATGGGCGCGTTCACCATCGACGAGCCGGGCAGCATGTACGCCATCCGCGGCGGCGCTTTGGGCTGGGGAATGCCCGGCGCATTGGGCGTAAAGCTGGCCAATCCCGACCGCCCGGTGCTGGCGGTGGTGGGCGACGGCGCTTCCCTCTACACCGTCCAGGCGTTATGGACCGCCGCCCGCTACAACATCCCCGTGGTATACGCCATCTGCAACAACCGGGCCTACCGCATCCTGAAAGTGAACATGGACATCTACCTGCGAAGCATGCTCCAGGACGGCGAAAGGGAGAGCGCGTACACCGGCATGGACTTCGCCAACCCGCTGAACCTGGCGGGCATGGCCCAAGCCATGGGCGTCGCCAGTTCTACCATAGAAGACCCCACGGAAATCAAGGGAGCGGTGGAAAAAGCCTTCGCCAGCGGCAAGCCCGCCCTGCTAGACATCACCATCGACGGGGGGCTGTAGCGGTCAGCCGATAGCTGGCTGCTCGTCCAGTTGGGTCGAAACGATCCGGCCCGTTTTGGCAGGGTCCTCTCAGCCTCTGGGCCTGAGCCGGGGAGGGTTCAGCAGGCAAATCCATGCCAGTGTAGACGCTCTCGGTGACCCCTTTCGGTCTACGCTCACAGAGGGCCACAGCCACGACATCCCCCATCCTGACGCCTTGGTAGCCGATCACAGGTGTGGGCCTGTGATTGCAGACAGGGCGTAAAACTCAGATGACTTCCTGAGAACCACCGCCGATAGTGGGGCAGTTGCTGTTATAGGGCATATAGTTGGTAAAGAGCGTGTAATAAGGCCATTGACAGCTTCAGCAGAGGGTTATATATTCCTTGTCATCCCAGCTTGTCGCGTCTTAAATGAATCCCAGTTCTATCTGGGAAACGCCAGATCAGATCACGTCGGAGTCATAAACCATGAAACGCAGGTACCAGGTCCTTCTCCCGATACTCATATTTGCCATAGCGGCAGGGGCATTGGCGACTTTGTTTGTGGGCAATGCTTCTGCCAGCAACCACCGCAATCCGGTTTCCCTCAGCCTGTCCAGTACGACTCTGGCGCCAGGCGACACTTTCACAGCCACTATTTCCTGGCCAACCGGTGCCGCCGCTTGTGGGGTGATCGCCCAGTTTACGGAAGCTGAAGGTTGGCAACGCCTCCAGCGATTGGATTGGTTCCGGCCGGACCCATTTGTCAATCCCAGGATATTGGCGTTAACAGAGCCAGGTGGGTTCACTCCAGGCCCAGGCCTTGTACGAGTCTCCGTCGCTCTCTCTCCCTCGAGGAGAGTATGCGATCGGGCTCGCAGAATACGACCCGGTGACACGACGGGAAGTGGAGCTTTTACTTTCGCCGATGTCGCGGTGACCAAGGGGAGCGATAACAATCCTCCAGATTGCTCGAAGGCAGCTCCAAGTGTCAGCAGCCTGTGGCCGCCCAATCACAAGTTCAAGCCGGTCAATATCACCGGTGTAACCGACCCCGATGAAGACCCCATCACCATCAACGTCGATAGCATCATGCAGGACGAGCCTGTAAACGGTAGTGGTGATGGCAATACCAGCCCCGATGGAGTTGGGGTAGGCACTGACACAGGCCAGGTTCGCGCCGAGCGCAGCGGCGCTGGCGACGGGCGAGTGTACGTGATCGGCTACACTGCTTCCGACGGACAGGGTGGTAAGTGCGACGGCACGGTAGACGTCGGAGTGCCTCACGACAAGAAAGGCGCCCCCGCCGTCAACAGCGGCGCGATCTACGATTCGACTACGCCGTAGTAACTAACCCTACACGAACATCTGTCAGCCCAAGGACAGACTTAGGGGCCTGGGGACTATCCCCGGGCCCCTCGTTTGTGACCCAGGCATATGATGGTCATCTACGGGACGTGGAGATCGAGACCGCAAGCCTAGGCAAGAATGTCGCCTGCCAAGTAGGGTCTGAAGGAAGCCGCTGGCGACGCTCGGGTAATACGAGGATGAATTCGTCAGCACGACCTAGTAATTCTCCCTAGAGCATCAGTCCAGTGGTTGGGCAAGGCAACGCTCCGCTCGGGGTATTCCAGGCACTGAGACAGACCACCAGTGGTCAGGCAAGACTGGCTAAGGCTATTGGCATTGCGGGCGGCGTTACCCCAGTCCTGCAGCGCGATATGAGCTTCTAAGGCAGCCGGCATGGTCTGGGTCGCCTCCACCAGGCCGGCCATGGACATCTTTCTGCCAAGCATGCTCCAGGACGGCGCAAGGGAGAGCGCGTACACGGGCATGGACTTCGCCAACCCCCCTGAACCTGGCGGGCATGGCCCAAGCCATGGGCGTCGCCAGTTCGTCGATAGAAGACCGCACGGAGATCAAGGCTGCGGTGGAAAAAGCCTTCGCCAGCGGCAAGCCAGCCCTGCTGGACATCACCATAGACGGGGCGCTTTAGCGGTCAGCTATCACGAACTGAAAATCCCTGGTAGCTCCCCCTTTGCGAAAGGGGGATTAAGGGGATTTAACCCGCTGATCGGCCAACTGCTATGATCCCACGAGACCCGCAACTTCCGCCCAAGTACTGATAGGTTAGCGCTGGAACTTGACAGCTGTCCCCTACTCCTCCGGGTGGGTCGAGATGAACCGGCCCGCTTTGGCGGGATCAACGCCGGAGGCCCTTACTTCAACCCCGGCTTGTTCTTCTTGCAGCAGGAAGGTTACGCTGCTGTCGCGGTCGCCCCAGCCACGGTTCATGCCCTCTATGGCTATCTGCTCAACCAGGTTGGCCACGGGCATGGGGACGTTGAACTCACGGCCCAGGTCGGTGGCCAGGCCCACGTCCTTTCGCGAGAGGTTCAGCGCGAAGCTGGCGGGCTCGAACTCGCCCCGGAAGACCGTGCGGGCGATACCCTCGTGCAGGCCGCTCATGCGTCCCAGCGACCCACGGCGGATGCACTGCCACAGTGCTTCGGGCTCGACACCGGCTTTTACTCCCAGCGTCAGTCCTTCCGCGATGGCTTGGCGCACGCCGTGGCCGATCATGTTGTGCACCAGCTTGGCAACGCTGCCCGCGCCGATGGCTCCAGCGTAGAACACCTTGTCACCGAAGGCTTCCAGAAGGGGCTTGATGCGCTCGAATATCTCTTGCTCTCCGCCGACCATAACCGCCAAGTTGCGGCTCTGAGCGCCGGACTTGCCGCCGCTGACCGGCGCGTCCAGCACGTGGGCGCCCTTGGCCCTGAATTTCGGCTCGATCTCCCTAATCAGGGTGGGACGGCTGGTGGACAGGTCCACGTAGATGCCTCCCGCGCTGATCCCCTCCAGCACTCCCTCGGGACCGGTGGCCACTGCCTCGACCTCCCTGGGTCCGGGCAAGGAGGTAAAAGTCACGTCGCTGAGCCGTGCTACCTCGGCGGGGGAGCCGGCCAACCGCGCTCCGCCGTCCAGCAGCGGTTTGATCACTTCCTCCCGCAGGTCGTACACCACCATGGGATAACCCGCCTTTTGGATGTTGTTGGACATGCCGCCGCCCATGTTTCCCAGGCCGATGAATCCTACCGTTTCCATTTCGCCTCCGTTTAGCGCAACCGGTTTTCGGGCGATTATATCCAACCCGGAGCTGAAGCTCCACTCGATAGCAGGAGCCGCTCGTCCTCCTTTAGAAGGGGGACCACAGGGGGTCGTTTCCCCAGGCCCTGAGGACCTCCCCTAAGTCCCCTCCTTCGTAAGGAGGGGACTTCCAGTGTTTGGACCTATGGCGCCATTGACGGCGGCGCCAGGCAAACCTAAACTTGGTTTCAACATCGCCGCGCCGCGCCAAAGGGCCCGAATGGCCATTTTGAGCGGTGCATTAGGGTATTCCACCGGCCGGGAAATAGGGCTAACCTCTGCGGTCATACGGCAACTCTATTGGTTATTACTAAGGAGACTTTATGATCAAGTCATTTTCGACCCTATACGCCGGGCACGTGCTGGAAGGAGAGGGAATAGGCTTCGACGGCGTCCCCCACGACGACCGGTGGTATCCCAACGACCGGTTGATTCAGGCCTTCGACATCGCCAGGGATACGGCCCAATTGCTGGAAAAGTTGGATTTCGACATCCTATGGATGGCGGAGCATCATTTCCAACGGGAAGGATACGAGTGCATCCCGAATTTACTCATCCTCAGCCAATACCTGTCCCAGCATACCAAGAAGATAAAATTCGGCTGCGGGTTTAACGTCCTTCCAATGTGGCACCCCCTGCGGTTGGCGGAGGATTACGCCATGGTGGATGTCCTCACCGGTGGCCGCATGATCTTTGGGATCGGCCGAGGATACCACACCAGGGAGGTGGAGACATTCGCCGCCCCCATGCAGGACGCCGACGCCAACCGGGAGTTGTTCGAAGAGCAGTTCGAGATCATCATGAAGGCCTTCAACCAGGATTCTTTCACCCATCGGGGCAAGCATTACACGCTGCCGCCGGAGATACCATACCGGGGTTATCAGCTAAAGGAGTTGACCCTGGTGCCCCGGCCGGTGAATCTTCCAGTGGAGACCTGGCAGCCCATCGTCAGCGGCAACCCCAGGGGTCTGGACTTCATGGCCAAGCACGGTATCAAGGGCATGATGTTGGGCACGTCGGCCGAATACATCGGCCAATGGGTGCCCGCGTTCCAAGAAGCCAACGCCCGCCATGGCCGTGAATTGGAACTGGGGGAGAATATGGCCATGGGCCTTTGGGCCTACCTGGACGATAGCCACGAAAAGGCGGCAAAGGCCCTGGAGCCCTTGTTTGAAGAGCACGTCAAATTCGCGGCGCCCTTGGGAATGTTGCGTTACAACGAAGACCAGATGAAGGCAACCGGCCCGGCGGGGGTCGCCACCCACATCGCCGCCGGCAGCAGCTTCAAGGACGTACTGGACAACCGGGCATGGTTTGCCGGCACACCGGAAGAGACCATCGATTACTTGAAGGATATTGAGGCGAAATACCCCGGTTTGGAGCAGGTGCTGATCGGCTTCCCCATGGGAGAGACCAAAGCCCAATTCGCCGAGCAGATCACCCGGTTCGCCAAAGATGTTATGCCCGCCTTTCGGAAATCTGCGGTTAACGCCTAATGCTCCGGCCCGGGCTGGTATATTCGACTGCCGGGTTGGGGCCGCATTGATCAACAACTATTTAGCGAAGGAGGTTATCAAGAGTTTATGATGAACGACCACACCTACAAAGTGATCGAGTTGGTGGGATCTTCTTCCGATGGCCTGCAGCAGGCCATCGAAAACGCCGTTTCCCGGGCCGGCCAAACCCTTAAAGGTCTAGACTGGTTTGAGGTAAAAGAGATTCGGGGAAACATCCAGGACGGAAACGTTGCCTGGTACCAGGTGAAAGTGGGTATCGGATTTCGGGTTTTGGACCCTTCGGACCTTCAAAAGGATTAACTTGAGGCATCTGCTTGGCGTTTTCCTTAACATTCGGATCCTGAATCGTTAAAATAGGCGGCCAAATCTTCCAGGCCCAGATGAATCATGGCGCTTTATGACAGCATCGGGACCGGTTATGACTCAACACGCCGGGCCGACCCCTACCTGGCCACCCGGCTCACGGCCCACTTGGAAATAGCCCAAGCGGCTGCCTATCTGGACATGGCCTGCGGCACCGGCAATTACACCACCGTGGTGTCCCGAAACGGCGGCCAATGGCACGGCGTCGACCTGTCGAGACGCATGTTGACAACCGCCCAGGGCAAGGGCTCTTCAGTCCAGTGGTACCAGGCCGACGCGGCCGCGCTACCCTTTCCTGCTGGTTTGTTCTCGGGAATAATGTGCACCCTGGCGCTGCATCACCTGCCGGCACTGACCCCGGCCTTTCAAGAAGTCCGCCGGGTCTTGGGCAGCGGCACGTTCGTGATATTGACCTCCACCGCGGAGCAGATGCGCGGCTACTGGCTAAACGAGTATTTCCCGGTGGCCATGGAGAGGTCCATCCAGCAGATGCCGGCCCTGGACTTGATCCAGGGTTCTCTCAAGGAGGCGGGTTTCACCGCCGTTAACCTGGAAACCTACGGCGTTACCGAGGACCTGCAGGACCTGTTTCTCTACAGCGGCAAGCAAAGGCCAGAGATTTACCTTGAGCCGAATTTCAGAAAGGGAATCTCCACGTTCGCGTCGCTGGCCGATGGCGACGAGGTTGAGAATGGCCTCCGCCTGTTGGAGCAGGACATCCGGTCGGGCCGAATAACACAGGTGATGCGCCGATTCGAAAACACCGGCGGTGATTATCTATTCTTGATCGCACGCTAAGCCCGCCGCCCGCTAGCCCCTCTCGCCATGGAATCCAACAACACGCCCACCCGCGAGCGGAAAGGGCGCACCCGGTTGTTGGCGTGGGTCACCCCCAGGGCCACCAGGAACATCAGACTTTTCCCCTCGGCGTGGGGAGAGAAGAATTCGGTCACGTCGTCGTCATAGAAGGTCATACCGGTGGCCCCCAGGCCCAGGGCGTGGGCGCAGAGATACATCCTTCCCCCCAGTATCCCAGCTTCCATTTGGGCCGCGCGATAGCCTCGATTGCCGTATTTAGCCAGCACGTCGTCCAGGTCAACCATGAAATAGACCACCGCGCTGGCGTCGGCGCCCAGGGCTTGCTCAAAGCATAGATGCCCAGCCTCGTGGCGCATCTCGCCCCGCTGTAACTGCTCCAACCTCGCCTCAGCTGCGGATAAGAAATATGACCCGGAGGGCAAGTCCTGGACCGCGTTCACTATCAAATACGGGTCCAGCAGGGACGGTTGACTCTCTCCCAGAAAGTCGGCCGCCACCGGCGCGGTAGCCGAGGCCAACACCGATGCCAATTTTACATATGGCATTTCCTCTCGAGCGAAGCGGCGGGTGGAGCCACGTTCCGATATCACCTTTCCAAGAGGGGAATCGGCCAACAGAGCATCCGGGTTCGGCGTCTGTCCGCAGTTGATTGAATAAACATCTCCAGCTGCCGGCGGACTGTTCGTCCTACGGCCTCCGGCGCCAGCCAACCGCCAAGCCGAGACCTCGTCACCGTCCCCCAAGTTGGAAGACTGGTGCACCTGTTGGACCTCGGGGTAATCGATGACTTCCTTAGGTTGGTCAACCTCCCGGACTTGGAGCGGAGTTAATGGACTTCGCTCGGCGGCGGCCTGGGCTACGGGTGGGCCTGGCTGGCCCAGCGGCACGATGCAGACCGCCGATTCGGTGCGGCTATCCAGTCCCAATATCCCGTTGACGTCTTCATCCAGGAAACCGGCCAGCATCCGGGCTGGGAGCCCCGAAGCCGAAGCTGCGGCCAGCAGGTTGGCCAACATTGTCCCGGCATCCCAAAAGCAGTAACGATAGCTGCGGGCCCGGTATTTCCAAGCGCTGCGCCAGAAGTTGGCGGTAAAGATCAGGCTTACAGGGCAGGCGGCCACTAGGCTGTCGCCGGCCACCGTTTCAGCCAGCGCGGACCGTTGATCGCCCTGGCGCAACCGGTTCAGCGTGAAATCCGCGGGGGAGAAATGGTAAACCCCCGCGTCTAGACCCGGAATCTTCTCGCAAACTACATAGACCTCGATGGGGAAAAGGGCCCCCGCCGAAGCCGCCGCCCGGTAGTGCACTTCGCCTGCCACGGGCAATTGGGCTTTTCGAATCAATCCGGCGGAAAGATACAACAACCGGGCCAGGGCGGACAGGTCCAGCGGAGATTCCGGACCGGCCAGGGGAGAAGACACCGATTCCAGCGTGGAAGCGTTCGAAGACAGGGAATCGGCGGGAAGGGGTATAGACATGGCTTCCGAATATGACTTGTAAAGAGGAGGTTTGTTGGAAAGGTTGATGTAGCTAAGCTTGGTGGCGTCGTGGTACGACCTGGCCGCCTGGGTGTTACCGTTCCTCACGAAGTCCTCCAGGTCGTTAGCTATCAGCGGTCAGCTCTTTGGCTGACGGCGGGGTTCTGGGTTTTATATTGGTTGGCCGGACAGCGTTTTTAAACCCCCCCAACCCCCCTTTACAAAGGGGGGGGACAAACGTGGGGTTTTCATGCGTTGATGGCTGCCACTCACTTTTAGCGACGGACGGCTGATGGCTGACCGCTGACAGTTAGATGGTTCCTTTGTACTGGGGGGTCCTTTTTTCCACAAAGGACCGCGCCGCTTCTTTGTGGTCTTCGTGGCGCGAGCTTCTTTCTTCCAGGGACAGGCCCATGTCCAGGGCCAGGTTCAGGTCGTTCCAAACCCGCTTGTTGATGGCGTGTTTGGTGCCCCGTATCGCCAGGCCGGGACCGTTGGCCAGGCGCGTAGCCAGTTCCATCACCGTCTCCATAAGCTGGTCGTGGGGGACCACCTTGTTGACCAATCCGATCCTTTCGGCTTCCTGGGCGTCGATGATGTCACCGGTCATCAGCAATTCTTTGGCCTTGGCCACGCCGATGAGCAGGGGCCAGATGACCGCGCCGCCGTCTCCGGCCACCAACCCGGCCCGCACGTGGGTGTCGCCTATTCTGGCCTGGTCCGAGGCGTAGATGATGTCGCAGAACAGGGCGATGGTGGCTCCCAAGCCAGCCGCCACCCCATTGAGGGCACAGATTATCGGCTGCTCGATCCACAGGATGTTATGAATCATCCGGCGGCCGCTCTGGGAAACAGCCCCTAGACGGCCGTGCTGCAGGGCGATTGCGCCACCCCTCTCGTCCATGGCTTGGATGTCTCCGCCGGAGCAAAAGCCCCTGCCCGAGCCGGTAACCACTATGGCCCTAACGTCCCCGTCGCGCCCGGCTTGGTTAAACACGTTTTCCAGCTCGCCATGCATCACCTCGTTGATGGCATTGAGGCGTTCGGGGCGGTTCAGAGTGATGGTCAAGATGCCGTCGCTCAGGTCCGTAAGCAGGGTTTCGTAGTCATAGTCCGCCATGGAAATCTTCTCCCGATCCTTCTCGCAAATTGGACGCCGAGGTTTAACCACCCGTTCCTAACGAGATGACCTCGTCCCATTCTTCCTGGGTCACCGGCTGGATGGACAGGCGCATGCCCCGTTTCACCAGCAACATGGTTTCCAATTTGGGGTTCTCCTTTATCTCTTGCAGCGTCACCGGGCGGTCGAACTCGCGTTCGCCCTGGATATCCACCATCAGCCAAGCGGGATTCTCAGGTTTGCTCTTGGGGTCGTAATGCTTTTCCGCCGGGTCGAAGGCCGTTGCGTCGGGGTATGACTCGCCGACGATACGGGCAACTCCTACGACGGCTAAAGGATTGCTGCTGGAATGGTAAAAGAGGATGCCGTCGCCAACCTTCATATCGTCCCGCATGAAATTGCGGACCTGATAATTGCGCACGCCGTCCCATTCGGCGGTCCGGTCTGTCTCGGCCATAAGGTCAGCAAAGGAGTAGGCCGTGGGCTCGGACTTGAATAGCCAATATCTGCGTTCCGCCATTTTTAGCTCCTCGATTATTAGCTGTCAGCTTATACGGACCGTTTCCACTTAGTCTCCCCCTGCCAGGGGGATTAAGGGGTGTCAACCCCAGTCTGACCGCTAACGTATCCGTATCCCGGCTGCTTCCCGGTCGAAGCATCCCTGGGTTGGGTCCTCCCGCTCCTGGCGTAGCAGGTCCTTGCGAACCCTAAGGCTAGGTGTTCTAGGCAGCTCGTCGCGTATCTCCACGTATCGGGGGACCTTGAAGTAGGCCAACCGTTCGGCGCACCAATACACCACGTCTTCGGGCTTGGGCCCAACGCCGGGCTCCAGTCCAGGACGCGGCGTGATGTACACTTTAACCTCGTCTTCCCCCAACTCCGAAGGGACCGCGATGGCCGCGCAGTCCAGCACATCGGGATGGGATTTGATGACGTCCTCCACTTCTTGTGACGAGATGTTCTCGCCCCGCCGCCGTATGATGTCCTTCTTGCGGTCTACGAAATAGAGAAACCCGTCGTCGTCCATCCAGCCCAGATCTCCGGTGTAGAGCCAACCGTCCCTGAGGGACTGGCTAGTTTGTTCCTGGTTCCGCCAATATCCGGCCATGGTCGCCGGGTTTTTGATTGTGATCTCCCCCTCTTGGCGGGTCCCCAATGCCTCACCTGTCTCTGCGTCCGAGATACGGACCTGGTTGGAGAAGCGGGGGTCCGGGTGCTGGCGGGACTGCCCCGAGGAATTGGGACGCCTGGGCGTGCCGATGCGTTCTATGGTGCCGAAACAGGTCTCGGTCATGCCAAAGCCCACGATGACATCTGTGCCGAACCTGTCTTGAAACCCTTGAAGGAATTCGGGGGAGAATGCCGGGGAACCGTAGAACAGGCGGACCAGGTTGTCTTTGTCATCGGCCGACCCTGGTTGTTTGGCCAGGACCGGCATCATCATGCCGATAAAATTGACCACCGTGGCCCGGGCTTCCTTCACCTGGCTCCAAAAACGGGACGCGCTGAACCGGTCGGCGACGATCAACGTGGCGCCCGCTGCCAAGGTCCCCATGGTGGAGTAGTACTGGATATTGGCGTGGTAGTAGGGAAGGCAGGTGAAGAACCTGTCGCCGGTGGTGGCCTGGGTCCAATGGGCGAATCCCTGCCCGGCCGCTACGTACATCTGGTGGGTCACCTGCACGCCCTTGGGGTTCCCCGTGGTGCCCGAAGTGTAGCCCAGCATGGATATGTCCGCCGGCAAAACCTGGGGGCGGCTAGCTAATGCGCCGGACGCCGCCATGGCAGCTCCGAAACTCAACCATTCAGAACCTGGGCTGTTGACTGGATCAGTTGATGGGGAACCCGTTTCTGCCACTGACAACCTGTGCCGCAGTTCCGGGGCCAATCCGGCAGCCTCCCTGGCGACGGGCGTCAACGACTCATGTGCCACAAAAGCCACTGCCTGAGAGTCGTTCAGGATATACGCGGTCTCATCCCGTTTGTACGCGGTGTTTATGGGCACGCCGATGGCGCCCAAGATAGACAGGCCGAACCAGCAATACAAGAACTCCGGACAGTTGGGCAGGAACAGGCATACCCGGTCGCCGTGGCCAACCCCCAGACTCCTAAATACTTCCGCCGTCTGCAGCGCCCGCTCATGAATTTCTTCGTAGGTGATCTTCTGACCGGCGATCTCGACCAACACCTTGCCGGGATTACGGGCGACAGCCTCGTCCAGAAACTCCCCCAGGGACATTTCCCACATCATGCGGTCAGGTTCCGTGGGACCGGCTATATCGCTCATTACTTAATCGTCACAGGGTCGCGAATCAGCTGATTGTGGATAGGCCGACGGGCACCGGGCTATGTTCTCCCGATGCCCCAGCCCGACCCTCAAACTAACATGAGAGGGAGAGGCGGTCAATGGGTTTTGATCCAGGCTCGCACATGAGACACCGTTGCCACCTGCGGGTAATGGCGCTGTTATAATTGAACGACCATTTGGTTTTTGCGCGAGTGGAGAAAGGTGAAAAGTTACGTTTTCCAAATAGAGTTGGAGCCTGACGAAGACGGATGGCGAGCATTCTGTCCGCCTTTGGAAAGTATTGGAGCGTCGACTTGGGGGCAAACCCAGGAGGAAGCGCTGCATAACATCCAGGAAGTTTTGGCGATGACCATCGAAGAGTTTAGCGAAGACAGGCGACCGGTACCGTTAAGTGACCAAGTAACCGTGTCAGCTGGGGCGATTGTTACTGTCAATTTGTGAATCAGATCGATTAAAGCAGACTTCGTTCTGTAACCGCCCGTCAGTTGACCCAAGCCCTTCTACGCGAAGGGTTTTCTTTGTCCCGGCAGAGGGGCAGCCACCACCGGTATCGGCATCCCGATGGCAGAAGGGTCACTGTGCCGTTTTCACGACCAGGTGGAACATTCGCTCTGAAGACACTCAGGAGCATAATCGAATTGCAAGCCCGTTAGTCTGCCGATGATCTCAGAAGGCTTGGGTTGTTGGATTACCCGTAGCTCATAAAATATGCTTTCCTAACCCTCAGGATTCACTTCGAGGCCAAATGTAGTAAGGTAGCTCCATGCTGTCGTCAGTAGACCCCACCCGACTAAAACTGACCAACGATGAAGGCACCCGGGGAGTGCTGGTGGGAACGCGTTGCCAAGATTGCCAGGTCTGCGTGTTTGGGCCCGCGGTTTTCTGTCAGGCATGCACCTCCAGTAGCTTGGAGCCGGTGGAGCTCTCTCAGCGAGGTAGCTTGTACAGCTATACCATCGTTCGTGTCCCGCCATCGGGCTGGCCCGGACCTGTGCCTTATTTTTTGGGCCAGGTTGAACTGCCAGAAGGGCCGCAGGTATTGGCCGAGATCATCGGCTGTCGCGAGGCGGATCTGAAGATCGGCATGGAGGTAGAATTGGCCCTGCAGCCGGTCATCCTAGCCAGCGGGAACGGCGCAGAGACCACCAAGGCCGTCTACAAGTGGAAGCCCGTTATGTCAACCGATGCCATCCAGGAGGCTAGCCCGTGACCCAATTCCGTTCCGGCCGGGAAGTCAGCGTGGCCGGCGTCGGCCTCCACCCCTTTGGCCGTTTCCGGGATAAGGACCTGGCCGGCTTGGCCCTGCCTCCGGTTACCGAAGCTCTTAACGACGCCGGCGTCGCCTGGAAAGACATACCCGTAGCCTATTTTGGCCATGTCTACTACCACGGTATGTCGGTGGGGGAGACCGCGCTTGGCAAGCTGGGCCTCACGGGGATACCCATCATAAACGTGGAAAACGCCTGCTCCAGCGGTTCTACGGCCTTTTGGCAAGCTTACTGGGGAATAGCCACCGGAATATTCGACCTAGCACTAGCCTTTGGAGCGGAAAAGGTGCCCAGCGGCCCCGTCACGGTGACCGCCGAGGATAGCCCCGAACGCTACATCGGCGCCGACCACATGATGGCGGGTTACGCCCTTCGCATGCGGCGCTACATGGAGGACCACGGCGCCACCGCCACCGCGCTGGCCCAAGTGTCGGTAAAGGCCCGCCAAAACGCCTCCCTCAACCCCTACGCCCACCGCAAGGAGACGGTCAGCCTGGAGGAAGTGCTCAATTCCCGGCTCATCGCCGATCCTCTGACCCTCTACCAATGCTGTCCCACCAGCGAGGGAGCGGCGGCGGCAGTGCTTTGCGCCTCGGACGCCCTGGACCGGTATGCGATAGACCGGCAGAGAACGGTTAAGATAGCCGCCGCGGTGCTGCGGTCGGGCAACTACAACGGGCGAGGCAGCGACCATTCGGCTTTCAGTCCCTACCGTACCGAGCCCGCCGCCCTGGAAGCCTACGAGATGAGCGGTTTGGGGCCCGAGGACATCGATCTGGCGCAGGTCCACGACGCCGCGACCATCGGCGAGCTTCAGCAGATCGAGTCTCTGCACTTGGTGCCCTTCGGTCAAGCGTGGGAAGCCACCCAGGAAGGCCGCACCGCCTTGACCGGAGACATACCGGTGAACACCGACGGCGGTCTGCTGGCCATGGGCCACCCCTTCGGCGCGTCGGGCATACGTATGATTCACGAAACGGTCACCCAATTGCGAGGCGAAGCCGGGCCGCGCCAGGTGGCCGGAGCAAAGGTTGGGCTGGCCCAATGCTCCGGCGCCGGCGACGTGACCACGGTCCACATATTTACGAAGTAGCTGTCAGCCGTCAGCTAACAGCGGTCATCCCTTGTGGCCCTGGGCGCGTTAGCAAAATGCTGAAAGCTGAACGCTGAGCGCTATAAGATGCCCACCTTCATCATATTGGCCGCAATGAAAGGCAAGTTTGTCTCGGACCGGGGCAATTCCTACGACAACTTTCAGATGATGGGTTACGTGGAGTCTTCCAGCGCCGAAGAAGCCGTATCCACCTTCTTCGACGAACCCAAATATCCCATCCGTTGGGAAGACGTGGAATACCTGTGGGCGGAATCGCTGGCCGGCGACGAAGCCAACGCTCATTACGGAGACTACGGCCGGGTGTACGTGGACTCCCTGCGCCGCCGGTGGGACCCGCCGGAGGCTGGATATGGGTAAAGGCCCTCGGCGAGTCTCAGTTCTTCATGGCGTTGACAGTAAAGGGGACGAAATCCGCCTGAATCTCCCTTTCCAACAGGAGGAGGGCCCTCTCGCGACCCCGCTACAGGTCGTTGGCGTACTCCCTTAGTTTGGTGAAGTCGGCTTGGTAGGCGGCCGATAGGGTTCGGCGGTCGGTGCAGTGCAGCACGAAGCGGGCGCCCTGGCCTATCCAATAGGTCGATAGCTCGGTGTTCTGGTGATGGACCAGCACTGGGATACCTTTGGCTTCGCAGGTGTCGATGACGCCCTTTACCGTATCGCGATATTCAGGCCGGTCGTATTGGTCGGGAAAACCCACCTGGATGCTCATATCATTCGGGCCCACGAAGATGCCGTCGATGCCCGGCACCTCGATCATTTTGCTCAGGTTCTTCACCGCGGCCACGCTCTCTATGCCTATGATGCAGATGCTATTGCGGTTGCGCTCTTCCAGATATGCGCGGCTGGCGTCGCTGACATGCTCGCCTTTCTCCACTAACTGCTTGACGGCTTCTCCTTTTAGAGGACGCCATTTTGCGGCGGCCACGACCTCTTTCACCTGTTCGACCGTCTCGCAATAGGGCGCGAGAACACCGTGGGCGCCGGCGTCCATAGCCATGGTCACGTAGTGGGAATCCGGTATGGGCACCCGAACGATGGGGACCGGTGACGATGGCCCGAAATTGGACAGATAATCGCCCAATTCCCCCCGGCTCCAGGGAGTATGCTCGGTGTCAACCACAACATAATCCAGCCCCACGCCGGAAAGCGCCGACACCCAGTGGGGATTGCGGCCTAAGCTGATCATGGTGCCGAACACCCGGCCGCCGGAATCCAGGGTTGCTTTTAGCTCTGCGCCGTTCATTTAATAGACCTCTTCTAATTTCGTTATTTTTGTTGCCCAGGGTATGCAGCGAGGCGGCTAGCTGCGGCCAGCGGCCATCACCAGTTGGCAAAACTTGGCGGTGGTTACTAGGTCGGGGATGACCACGTATTCGTTGACGGTGTGCATCTCGTTGGTGGACATGCCTACTACCACGCAGTCGATGCCGTGCAGACGCATGGCGTTGGCATCGGTGCCGCCGCCCGATGGCTTGATGTTCGGCGTCAAGCCCATGTCTTTCATTACGCCGGTGGTCAACCGCACGATGGGGTCGTTGGGATCCAGGTTGTACATGTGGAAGAGGACTTCCATCTCTTCTTGGATCTTGGCGTCAGAATACTTTTTCCGCGCCGTCTCCAGGGTGGCTTCCAACTGCATCCGCAGGGAGTCCAGGGTTTCCACGTTGCGGCTACGGAATTCCCCGCCAAAGGCGGCGTCGGACGGGACGGCGTTGCGCACCGAGCCTCCGGATATCATTCCCACGTTGAAGGTCGTCTCTTCGTCCAGACGGCCCTGGGGCAACGCCTGAATCAACTCCGTGGCGATACGGATGGCGGACAAGCCCTTCTCCGGCTCGACGCCGGCGTGGGCAGCCCGGCCCTTCACCGTTACGTCAAAGCTCACGTAACTGGGGCTGGCTCCGGTGATGGTGTTCACCGGACCGTTGCCGTCGAAAACCACCGATTCTTTGGCAACGATCATGGAGTAATCCAGATTGTTGGCCCCAACCAGGCCGATCTCCTCGCCCCTGGTGAACACCACCTGGACCGGCCGCCGCGGGGTTTTATCTTCGGCCGACGCTTGCAGCGCCTCCATGATCGACGCGACCCCAGCTTTGCAATCGCCGCCCAGGATAGTGGTGCCGTCGGAAACGATACGGTCGCCGTTTACCTGGGGTTTGATGCCACGCCCCGGCTCAACGGTATCCATGTGGGCCGACAACAGCAGGGGGTCCTCTCCGCCTTCGGAGGCTATCACGTTGCCGTGGGCGTCCCGTTCCACCTTGAATCCCAAGCCTTCCAATTGCTGGGTAAGGTGACGGGCCATATCCTCTTCTTCATCGGAAGGGCTGTCGATACGCACCAGGCGGCAAAAATCGTTGACCAGCCTATCTCGATCGATCATTTCCATTCTCCCGGTGTTTGATTGGCGTGGTTCGTGGCCGGGGCCATTATACCTCAAGGCGGAGTGGCAGTCTGTGTCCTTGGCTGGGCCCTAAGTCCTGGACGATT
>MUCP01000022.1 GCA_002816875.1 SAR202 cluster bacterium Io17-Chloro-G2 | reverse complement strand
GTCTCCGCGTCTCTGTGGCCGCTTCAAACCTCCAGCCCTGCCTCTTCAACGCTCTGCCGGGTGACTGTGCTGGGTAGCCGGTAGCCCCGGAAAAGCCAGAATCCGAAGAAAGCCAATCCTCCCGCCACCGGCCCCACCAGGCGTATACCCAGGGGATTGCTTGCGGTATCACCCAACAGCAGTATTAGGCTTAAAAGCAGCGGGGACAGGGACGACCCTATCTTCTCAAAGAGGTTCTGGGTGGCGTAGAACATTCCCTCCCGTCTCAGGCCGGTGCGCAGTTCGTCGTAGTCTGTGATGTCGGCGGTTATGGCCTTGGGCAGCATATTCACCCCCGCCATTGGAACCCCAGCCAGAAATGCCATGACCGCGCTCTGCAGGAGTGTGGGCACGCCGGGGATGAACCCGGCGAAGAACAGAAACGGCAGGTAAACGCCAGTCCCCAGCAGGCAGACCGAATAGACCCACCGTTTACCCTTGGCGTTGCCGATCTTCCAAAGGCCGGAAACCGACACCACCATCGCCGCGAGGGACATTCCGGATAGCAAGGAGGTGACGGCGCCGCCATTTCCCAGGCCCGACACGACCGTCACGTAGAATGGGAGCCACGCGATCACCATGCCGGCGGCTGCCTGAAAGAGCACGAAACTAGGCAGGAAGTACAAAAACTGTCTGTTGCTCAGGGTGGCTTTGAAGGCCGATTTCAGGTTCAGCTGGGCTACGGGAGTTTCCCGAGGAGCCCTTCTCCAGATTCCGCTCAACCCAAGGAACCGGAAAGCCAGCCCGAATGATGCGACGGTAACGCCCATAACCCGGAAATCGAAGATGTCCTTGAGGTATCCCGTCAACACCAACCCCAGCGCCGCGCCCAGGACGCCAAAGTAGAATTGCCAGGCCACCACGCTCATGCGGTCGCGGTGGCTGCGGGCGATCTCCGGGAGCAGCGCTTCGTAGGGCCCGCTGGAAAGGGTCGAGGCCAGGAAGAAAAGCTCCAAGACCACGAATAAGTAGACCGCGTTGGCCAGACCAGCCTGGCCACCCGGGGTAAACCAGAGCATGGCGAAGAACAGGCCGTAAAAGGGAGTGCTGAAAATAACGAAGGGAATGCGGCGTCCCAGGCGGCTTTTAGTGCGGTCGCTCCACCACCCTATGACGGGGTCGTCAAAGGCTTCGATCACCCGGCCGGCGGTCAACAGGACCCCGGCGAACACCCGCGGGTCTAGGTGCAGAAAACCAAGATAAAGGGCCGGCATCGCTGTTGGCAGCCCGACTCCGGCCGGCGGCGCCAGAAAGAACAGCAGCCATAGGTTTCTCGTCTGTGCGACTGCTTGGCTACCCACCATATCCGAGGCGTAGAGCAGCTTGTTGACCAGGGGAAGCCGGACGTTCAGAGCAGACATTCAACACACTTAACCATGGGCATCGGCAAGCGTCAATCAGCCCAGATACCCAGTCTACGGACCTGGATTACCCCTATTACATCGGGGTCGCCACCCGCGGAAGTAACGCATACCCGCTGGCCCGGCCAGTGGAACCCTTGATTATTTGCCATTGCCCTTAATGGCCGAAAACGGCTCGTCCTGAGCCCTCGAATGGCCGGCCATAATATTCAACCCGCGCCACGAGGCGGAGGTTCAGTGGCCACCGGCCCGTCATTCCAAACAGAACCCCTATACCAGTCTCCGGCTCGCCTTGACCTTTTTATGTAAATCAACTAATTTCCCGGTGCACCATAATTTAGAGGGATTCCGGCCGTCCCGAACTGTCAACCACCGGAATGCCAAGTCCCAGCGGCCATTTGGACCCCACGTCGCCGGGATACCCAGACACTGCGCCCAACCACCCGCCAGAGAGGCAGTTTCCGGTGAGACAAAGCCTTCCTCCCTTCGCCATCTTCGACGACTACCGGCCCACCATCACCATCGCCGTGATCATACGATGGTTGCTCCTCGGTGTCTGGTTCTTTCTCAACAATTACCGGGTTGAGGCAGACAACATCCACCTGGTGTTGAACTTTATGGGAGCGGGTCTGGCGCTCCTGAACGGCTACATGACCTGGCGTCTGATCAGCGGTCTGCCCGCTACCTGGCGGCACGCCCTGACCCTTAGCGCCGCCGACCTTACCCTGATCACCGTGGGGCTCTTCCTGAGGGGCGGGTTGTCCAACGACTTCTACGTCTTCTATTATCCCGCTCTGCTGGGATTTTCCCTCATGTTCCCCAAAAGGGCCAGTTTCCCCTTGGCAGCCGCCGTCATGGGCATCTACTCGGCTATAGCCTTCACGGTGGCGCCAACGTTGGACTTTGAGCAAGGGGATGAGAAGAAACTGGCCGTGCGGCTGGCCTGCATGCTGGGCATCGCCGGCGCCGGCGCGTTGATCACCGGCTGGGAAAGGGCCCGGCGCAGGGAAGCGGTGGCGGCCGAGCGCCAAATCTCCCAAGAGAACCTGGAATTGCAACGGCAAACCCAGCGGGCGGAACTAGCGGCCGTCGAAGAGCGCAGCCGTATAGCCAGGGAGATCCACGACGGGGTTGCCCAATCCCTGTACATGCTCAACGTCAGCCTGGAGACCTGCGTGGAACTGGCGGCTCAGGGGAGACAGGAATTGCAAGAACGGCTGCAATCTCTGGTTGGTATATCCCGGCAAGCCCTGCTGGAAACCCGCCATTACATCTTCGACTTGAAACCCTTGTTGGAAGGTGACCGTTCCATCGGCCAAGCCCTGCAGAACCAGTTGCAAGAATTCAGGGCCGTGACCTCAATCCAAGGGGAATTCACCACTTCCGGCGAGGAATCCCCCTTGCCCGCGGCAGCCGGCGCCGCCCTGTTTCGCGTCGTCCAGGAAGGGTTGGCCAACGTGTACCGCCACTCTCAAGCTTCCCGCGTAGACGTGACACTAGCGTTTGAAGACGGCCTGGTCCGGCTGGAGATTCGGGACGATGGGATCGGATTCTCCCGGCCTGACGTGATTCAGGGACGGGGGTTGACCAACATGACCCAACGGGCCGAGGAGTTGGGCGGCAGGCTTGCCATCGAAAGTACGATCGGCCAGGGGACCCGCCTGAATGTGACCATACCATTCCCGCCAAACGGAGGCGGCGAGGCGGCCTCGTGACTATCGCACGATCAAGATATGATTCGCCCCGATTACATGGGGGTCACCACGAACGGAGAGGGTTGTTCTTCCCCGTTCGCCTGGAGCTTGTCGAAGGGTCTCCTGGCGCCAAGGAGGCGTCTGACAACTGTTTACTTCCAGCCCTTACCCATACAAGCATATGTAAACTGGCTGGCTGAGGCGTGGCCTTCAGCCAGCCGGTGTGTTGCTAGATCGCGTCCACGATCGCATTCAGAGTGGCGCTGGGGCGCATGGCTTTGGCGGCCATCTCATCATTGGGAAGGTAATAGCCACCGATATCTACCGGCTGTCCCTGAGCGTCGTTTAGCTCTTGAACGATCGTCGCTTCGTTGGCGGCCAATTGCTGGGCCACCGGGGTAAAGCGAGCTTGCAGCTCTGGATCTTGGGTCTGCTTGGCCAATGCTTCCGCCCAGTACAGAGCGAGGTAGAAATGACTGCCTCGAGTATCAAGTTCGTTCACCCGGCGCGATGGCGCCCGATTGTGCTCCAAATGCTGCCCGATCGCTTGGTCTAGGGTCTCAGCAAATAGCTTCGCCTTATCGTTCTCAAACACCTGGCCGAGATGTTCGAAGGAAGCGACGATGGCGCAGAATTCGCCCAGAGAATCCCACCGCAGATGGCCCTCCTCCAGGAACTGCTGAACATGCCTGGGGGCCGACCCGCCAGCGCCTGTCTCAAACATCCCACCACCCTTGAGCAGGGGCACGACAGAAAGCATCTTTGCGCTAGTGCCCAACTCCAGGATGGGGAAGAGGTCGGTCAGATAATCACGAAGCACGTTGCCAGTCACGGAAATCGTGTCTTGGCCCGCCCGGCTGCGCGCCATCGTGTGATGCATCGCGTCGATGGTGGACATGGTGCGAATGTCCAACCCGCTCGTGTCATGGGTGGGTAGATATTTGTCCACCTTCTTGATCAGTTCAGCGTCATGGGCCCGGTTTGGGTCCAACCAAAAGACGGACGGCGCGCCGGTGATCCTAGCCCGATTGACCCCAAGCTTGACCCAGTCCTGAATCGCCGCGTCTTTGGTCTGGCACATCCGAAAGATATCGCCTTCCTCGACCCTCTGTTCCATCAGAGCGGCGCCCGATGCGTCCACGACCCGGATCGTCCCGTTGCCTGGAGCTTTAAAGGTTTTGTCGTGGGACCCATACTCTTCTGCTTGTTGGGCCATCAGCCCGACATTCGCGACGCTGCCGATAGTTGCCGGATCAAACGCTCCGTGCTCCTTGCAATCGTCTATGACCGCCTGATACAGCGTCGCGTAAGAGCGGTCCGGGATCATCGCGACGGTGTCGTGCAGCTCGTTGTCGGGACCCCAAGTGCGGCCGCCGTCGCGGACCAACACCGGCATGGTGGCATCGATGATCACATCACTGGGCACATGCAGATTGGTGATGCCCCGATCGGAGTTCACCATCATCAGCTCCGGGCGTACGCTATAGACGGCCTGGATATCCGCTTCGATCTCCGCTCGTTTGTCGTCAGTTAGAGATTGAAGCTTGTCGTAGAGTTCGGCTATTCCATTGTCCGGGTTCACCGCAAGCTCACCCAGTTCAGCCGCGTGTTTATCCAACACGTCCTCGTAGTAGACCGACACACAATGGCCGAAGATGATCGGATCTGACACCCGCATCATGGTCGTCTTCACATGCAAAGAAAGCAACACGCCATCAGCTTTAGCTTTTGCCATTTCTTCGGCGTAAAATTGGCGGAGCTCCCCCACATTCATCACGGCGCAATCGATGATCTCATCAGCTATCAAGGGGATACCGGTTTTGAGAACATTCATACGCCCATCAAGGGCCACAAATTCGATCGCAGCCGATCCCGCCGCCGTGATCGTCACAGCCTGTTCAGTACCGTAGAAATCCCTGCTGGCCATGTGAGCGACCCGGGCTTTGGAAACTTCCGGCCAGTCCTGCATCATCCGGTGGGGATTGCGTTGGCCGTGCTCCTTGACCGCGGTGGCCGACCGGCGATCGGAGTTCCCCTCCCGGAGGACCGGGTTGACCGCGCTGCCCAACACCTTGGAAAAGCGCTGAAATGTTTCTCGTTGTCTGTCGTTAGCGGGATCATCCGGGTAGTCGGGAATATCGTATCCCTTGTCCTGCAATTCCTTGACTGCGGCTTTTAGTTGTGGGATAGAGGCGCTGATATTAGGAAGCTTGATGATGTTCGCCTCCGGTTCCAAGCACAACTGACCAGCCATGGTCAGATAATCTGGGACCTTTTGCTCATCTGTCAGATTGTCTGGGAAATTGGCGATGATGCGGCCGGTCAACGAGATATCCCAGGCCGCCAGTTCTATGCCTGACCCCTTGGTGAAGGCCTGGAGGATCGGCAGCAACGAATGCGACGCCAGGGCCGGAGCCTCATCGATTTTGGTATAGATGATCTGGGACGCTTCTGGCATGTTCTTCTCCTCAATAAGAAAGATTCACGGGCTGCTTAGGGTTGCCAAGAGATGTTTGACTATCGTCCCGGCCATATGACTTAATATCGGATTATAAGTTAGCCGAATTGACATTGCCTAGTCCAGTAGCTTAGTCAATTTGGCGCCAGCTGGCATTCTAGCGTAAATCGCAGGAGATGATTTGCGGCCCGCTTGTCACCATGAGCGGTTTTGGCGGCTGCGATTTGGGAGTGCAGACATAAAGATCAGGTTCGGCAAATGCCAGTGACGACGATTCTGATTGTCGACGACCATGCCATCGTCCGGGAAGGATTGAAGATGGTATTGGACCTTGAAGCCGACCTGGAGGTGGTGGGCCAGGCTTCCAGCGGGGAGGAGGCGATGGCCATAGCGTCGGAGCTAAGCCCGGACCTGGTGCTGATGGACGTTTTGATGGAGGGCACTGACGGCATCTATGCCTGCCGCCAGATCAAAAATAACCTGCCGGATACCCGGGTGCTGATGCTGACCTCACATTCGGCAGCCGAAGCAGTGGAAGCATCCTTGCTGGCTGGGGCTTCAGGTTATCTTCTGAAAAACGGGGGACGCGCGGAGCTACTCTCCGCGATTCGCGCCATGGCCCGCGGAGAGTCATTGCTCGTTCCCAGCGTCACCGCGGGTGTTCTGCAGCGCTTCGGTGAACTCACCCGCCCGAAACAACCCGCAGGGCAATCCAGGGACGAAGACATTCTTACGGGCCGGGAGAAGGAGGTACTGGCGCTGGTGGCCGAGGGCTTGACCAACCGGGAGATAGCCAGCAGGTTGACCATAAGCGACAATACCGCCCGCAACCACATAAGCCACATCATGGGCAAGCTGGACATGACCCGCCGCGCCCAGGCCGCCGCCTACGCGGCCCGGCGAGGTTTTGTTACCCCCGAAATTTAATTCGGGAGACAGCCTAATTGAACTCTGATTGCCAATGACCACTGATAGCGGCATGCCATTATCCTGGATCAACCGCGACGCTCGATTGATCATCGCGGCCAGGGGCATACGCACCTTCGCCCAAAGCTCCGTCGGGGTCATAATGGCCTTATACCTAAGGGAGCTGGGTTTTAGCATCCTTCAGATCGGGGCATTCCTGAGCGTCGGGGTCGCCGGCGTTGCTTTCTTTGCATTCATCGTTGGCTTGGCCGCCGGCAGGGTGGGACGGCGGCGGCTGCTTATAACATTCTCGCTTTTATCGTGCGCAGCGGCCATCGGCTTGTTCTTCATCGATGAATTTGTGGTCCTAGTGGCGATCGCCTTTGCCGGCTCACTATCCACCGGGGGAGGTGGAGGCGGCGAAAGCCCGGCGCAACCGCTGGAAATAGCCAGTCTGCCCGATACCGCCCCAACTGAAAAGCGCACCGATCTTTTCGCCGTATACAGCATCGTGGCCAGGACCGGCACCGCGATCGGGGCGTTGGCCGCCGGGTTGCCGGTGCTCTATCAAGACGCCTTCGGATTGAGCACCCTTTTATCATTCAAGGTGATGTTCTTAGGGTTCGCCGGATTCCAGCTCATAGGGGCATTTCTATACAGCCTGGTTTCCTCAGCCATAGAAGGCGGCATCGACCAGCAGAAATGGACCAACCCCTTGCAGCTGCCCTCCCGCCGCCGCATCTTCACCCTTACCGGATTATTCGGTGTGGACACCTTCACCACTTCCATGGTCATGCAGAGTCTGGTGGCCTATTGGTTCACCAACAAATTCGGATTGACGTTGGGGTCGTTGGCCCCCATGTTCTTCTTTTCCCACGTCCTCACCGCCATCTCCATCTGGTTGTCGGCCAAACTGGCCAACCGGTTCGGGTTGCTCAACACCATGGTTTTCACCCACATCCCATCCAGTCTTTTCCTCTTGGCGGCGACATTTGCCCCTGGCGCCTGGATGGCCATACTGTTTTGGCAGGTGCGGGCCTTCCTCAGCCAGATGGACGTCCCCGCCAGGGACTCCTACACCATGGCCGTGGTGGGTCCCGAAGAAAGGGTGGCCATGGCCAGCATCCAGATGGTCAGCAAGAGCGGCGGCGGCGCCGTGGGGCCGACCGCCACCACGGCGCTATGGAGCACCGTTTCCGCGACAGCCCCTTGGGTGGTCTCGGCGGCTTTGAAGATCACATACGACCTGTCCTTATATTTCATCTTCCGCAACGTCAAGCCCCCTGAGGAGATCCAGCGGGAGATGGAGCGGGAAGAACGGCGGGCCGCCCAAAAGCAGAGGGTCTCCTAGCTCCACCGGCAGGCGGGACCTCTGGGGTACCCTTGCGCCCAACTGGGTTGTATAATGACCCAGGCCTACACCCAGCCGCTCTCCACCGGGCCCAACAGTGCCCAGTTCGGCGAATAACGAATGTCGACCGTGCCCAGAACCATGGTGGAATCTCGCTTGGGAGAGTATGTAGCGGCTCAGTAACTGATTGGCTGGGGCCACGAGAATTTATTCGGAGGAATTCGGTTTAAATGCGCAGCAAAGTAACCGTGGTCGGCGCCGGCAACGTAGGCGCCACCACCGCCCTCAGGATCCAATCCCTGGGATACGCCGACGTGGTCATGGTTGACGTGGTGGAAGACCTGCCGCAGGGCAAATCCCTGGATATGCTGGAAGCCGGCCCAGTGGTGGGATCCGACGTCCAGGTCACGGGAAGCAACAGCTACGACGAATCGGCCGATTCAGACCTGGTGGTCATCACCGCCGGCATCGCCCGCCGACCGGGGATGAGCCGTGACGACCTGTTGCTGACCAACATGCGCATCACATCATCGGTAACCCAGGAAGTGGTCAAACACTCGCCCAACTGCATCATAATAGCCGTGACCAACCCCCTGGACGCCATGGTGCAAAACGTCTACGAAACCAGCGGTTTCCCCCGTCACCGGGTCTTCGGCATGGCCGGTATCCTAGACACGGCGCGATACCGGACTTTCATCGCCCAGGAACTGAAGGTTTCGGTGGAAGACGTACAGGCTCTGGTGCTGGGAGGCCACGGCGACGACATGGTTCCCTTGGTGCGTTATACCTCGGTGGGCGGCATACCCGTGACCGAATTGATGGCCGAAGAGAAGATAGACCAGATCGTGCAGCGCACCCGCAACGGCGGCGGCGAGATAGTTGCCCTCTTAAAAGAGGGCAGCGCCTATTACGCCCCCTCGGCCGCCATCACCCAGATGGTGGAGGCGGTCCTGCTGGACAAGCAGCGCATCCTCCCCGCCTGCGCCTATCTGGAAGGCGAGTTCGGCATCAACGGCCTTTGCGTCGGAGTGCCGGTTAAGATCGGCGCCAACGGCATAGAGAGCATCATGCAGATCGACCTAACCGCCGACGAGAACAAGGCCCTGCAATCGTCGGCCGCCAGCGTGCAAGAGCTGGTGGACGTGATGCGGGAAGCCCAGGCGTCCGCGAGTTAGGCAACCCGGGTTTCCTACCCGCGAAACCGCCCATTCCTCAACCCATTCCAGCGCTCCGCCGATTGCATTTGGCGAGGCGGCTATCTCATGTTGCTAACCTTGTCTTTTCCGTCGCCTCAGCCATATGATCGCAGATCAGCCAGATATATTTTCATCGAATCGGTCCTGGCTCAACGTCGTGTTGGATTGGTGGGCTCTGATACGATAGGTAATCATCGTCACAGAGCCAATGGCCCGTTATCCATGGCAATCCCGCTGCATCTAATAAATGCCCGGCCATGGACCAAAGCAACGCAAATCTAACCCTAACTGCCAGAGGAGGCTGACCAATGACCCAGCGCAGCTCCCGACGAAGCCTCGGGGAAAAAGAGCTTCTTGAAACGGCCCGCCGCGTGTTGCCTGGAGGTTCTCTTGGCAATATCACCGTGCGGGACGACCTGGACTTCCTGGTTCGGGAAGGCCGGGGTTCCCGCATATGGGACGTCAGCGGCAACGAGTATGTGGATTGGCTCATGGGGTCGGGGCCTATGGTGGTGGGCCACGCCCATCCGGCGGTGGTTGAGGCCGTGGTGAAAGCCGTGGAGCAGGGAAGCACTTTTTTCGCCACCAACGAAAAGGCCGTGTTGCTGGCCGCAGAGTTGATCAAAGCAGTTCCCTGCGCCGAACAGGTCCGCTACACCACCAGCGGCACCGACGCCTGCTTCATGGCCATGCGGGCTTGCCGGGCCTACCGCAACCGGGAAAAAGTCCTCAAGTTTGAGGGCGGCTTCCACGGCACCAGCGACTATGCCCAGATGAGCGTGACTCCCACCGGCGCCCAGGAGTTCCCCCAGGGAGAAGCCAACAGCGGCGGCATTCCCAAAGCCTTGCAGGAACTGATGCTCATCGCCCCATTCAACGACCTGAACACCACCGAGTCCATCATTAACGCCCATCACGACGAGATGGCGGCCGTCATCGTGGAGCCCTTGCAGCGAGTATTCGCGCCCCAGCCGGGGTTCTTGCAGGGTCTCAGGGAGATCACCGCCCGCTATGAGATCCCCCTGATCTTCGACGAAATGGTCACCGGATTCCGGCTGGCCTACGGCGGGGCCCAGGAGTTTTACGGCGTCGTCCCAGACATGTGCACCGTGGGGAAGGTCATGGGCGGAGGTTACCCGCTAGCCGCCATCCTGGGCCGGGCGGACATCCTATCAGTGTTCGACCAGAAATCGGCTGATCCGGAAGAGTGGATCAACCAGATGGGGACCCTCAACGGCAGCCCTGTCGCTTGCGCGGCCGGCCTGGCCACCCTGGAAGTGCTGCGGCAGCCCGGCGCATACGACCGGATTCACGCCACCGGCAAAAAGATCAAGGACGCTCTGGGGAGGATCTGCACCGAGAACGACGTGCCGGCTCAGATGTGTGGAGAGAACGTGGTCTTCGACGTATTCTTCACCAGCAAACCGGCAATCAACTACCGAGACGGTCTGCTGGCCGACGGCCAAATGATGGCCCGGTTCAACGCCGGCCTGCTGGAAAGGGGTATCCTCAAAGGCACCCAAAAATTCTACCCGTCAATGGTCCATACCGACGAGGACGTGGAACGGACGATTGAGGCCTTTGAAGAGGTGGTGCCAACGCTGATGGGGTAGAGGAAATTTAATCTTAAATTATTGGTTCGGTCAATAACCGCGTCAATTACACTTGGCTGGTGAGCTCGCGGGCAACCCGTCTCTTGTCCGTCCAATTTAGAACCGTGGACACGTGACCTAATCTAATCATTACTTGCTCTGTCCATACATCCTGCCGGTCATCCAGAATCGATAGCCTCGCGATGTTGCCACTGGCCAATCTTAATTCATTGAACGTCCTATACACTCTGTCTGACCGTTGCACTGCGTAGCCCGCGCTTCCCGCGGACAGGAGCAAAATCGCTTTGGGGACTGGTGAGTGATTTACCCAAAAGTCAACATTTTCGACGGTACCTGCAACGAATTCGAGTTGTTTGCCACGCTCGTATTGAATCTGGCTTTCACTAACGAACCCTTCAAATTCGTCTGCGAAAGTTGCCGTCGTGTAACCTGTTACCGTAAAGACTAAGTCGGATGCTTTATGTACCGCCGTCAACAAATCCCAAATCTTTTGCCCTAGCCGATTTTCCTCCCCAATTACGAAAAAACGCCCATTGTCGTAACGAACCCCTAGGGAACTAGTTATCTGAAATATCATTGCCCGGCGGCGCGGGCTGCGGCGCAACTCGAACCCATATGTGTCTAATTTCATCATAGTTCGACCGGAGTCTGAAACCAAATAACTTTGGTCGGGTAGTTGTCTGATATAAAGCTGGATATGGTCACGGTCAGGATAAAAAAATGGGGTGGAAAGGACAAAAATCCCGTCATTGTTTTCGGCACAGTCGATCGCGCCTGAAAACATGGCCGTCAACTCAGCTAATACAAGATCGCAAATGGCCATCTAGGTCACTCACCTAACATTGGCAACTGGACAGGCGGTGGATCGGTCCAAGTTCCATCAAAGGTGATGCCCGACTCATCACAAAACTGGTAGAAAGCTTCTTGAAGAGGGCTTCCCGGAATGTCATCTGGAACGTACACGCAATCATCCCCGGTTTGATCGGACCATGTGTGTTTGTGATACCCGTCAAACCTGAGGCTTGGATTCTCCGCACAATCTAACGGGTTCGTATGAATTCCGTCAGAACAGTAACACCTGACTCGACGTCTACTCAGAATCAAAGTCAAGCTAAATGACGGCAATTCCACCGATTTTAAAATTTCCAGTCTCATGCCGCTCACTTCGAGTTCGCGGCTTTGCAACACAGGCAGGCGACATTTTAGATGCCCTTCCCTAGCTTCAAATCGCACGTTGTCCTGTATCAACAAGGCACCAGAGTTGATAGCCTCATTCACAGTCGCTTCTAAATCTAGCCCCTCAGCTCTCATTAATACAAGGTTAGTGCATTTGGCCAATGCATCGGCATTTTATCTTTGACAATCCCCTGTAACTTGCGCAGCCTATAGGACTTTCCGCTGCCCAAAATTTTATGTCCAATCAGCCCGAGGTACAAGGACCGACGGTCAATCCGGCGTGATTGACGATGATCCAGCCGGCGCGTTTTAAATTACACCTACCCCGCCGCCACTCCCAGCTTGGTGATCAGGGGCTTGGTGTTGATAATGTGGCGCTGCAGGCCCAGGTCACGGGCGGAGATACCCATGGCCATGCCCACCAACTGGGGCAGGTGGATGATGGGCATATCTATCGGCCGGCGAGCTTGCTTAGCGGCTTTGGGTTGGTAGCCGTCCAGATTCAGGTGACATAGCGGGCAGGGCGTGACCATGGCGTCGGCGCCCAGGTCTTTTACCTCCGATGTGTGCTTGGCCACCATTGCCACCGAGTTCTTTTCGTTGATGGTCAAGATGGGGAAGCCGCAACACCGGGATTTACCAGCGAAATCCACCAATGTTGCGCCCAATGCCTCGATCAGCCGCTCCAGGGAGTCCTGACGAGAGGGGTTTTCCTCGAAATCAAGGGCGTCGGGAGGCCGCACCAGGTAGCAGCCGTAGAAGGGCGCCAACCGGGCCCCGTTCAAAGGCCTTGTGACCTGCTCCAAAAGTTTGTCCAGGCCGTAGTCTTCGATCAATATCCACAGCAGATGCTTGGGCTGGGCCGTGCCCTTGTATTCCAACCCCTCCTCCGCCAGGGAGACATTTATCTTGGCCAGATATTCCGGGTCGTTCTTCATCCTGCGGTTGGCTTGACCCATTACGCCCTGGCAGGTGCTGCAGATGGTGAGAATGGGCAACCCCAGCCCTTCTGCCAGAGCAAAGGTCCGGGCGTTCAGGGTATCGCCCAGGAACTGGTTCTTTTCCTGCAAAACGCCGGCGCCGGTGCAAGATGCCCTGGGCATCTCTTGCAGCTCGATGTCCAAACGCTGGCAGATCAGCTTGGTTGCCTGGTTGAGCTCCGGGCACCCTCCCCGGGACACGCAACCTGGGAAATAGGCGTATTTCAACCTGGACCTCCGTGTTGGTTTAACTTGGTTTTGGGCGGAGGATTGGCCCCCCTCCTAGTCTTCCCCCGCAAATGGGGAAGGGACTGATGGTCTATTCTTCTCCCGCTTCCTCTGCTTTTTTGTAGAGCCGGCGGAAGCCTTCCACGCCCTCTATGTTCTTATGGATGGGCGACGGCATCTTGCCGTGGATGAGCGCACGTATGCCCACCGGCAGGAAGCCTAACATCGCCGGTATGTTGAACATGCCCACCGTCTTAACCGGGAGTTTCAGCTCGTCCAAGCGGCCGCTGTGGCCCACCAGTTCCCCAAAGACCTCGGCGTGGCGGGCGCCATTGGAGTTTGTCAAACCGGCGGCGATGGCCTGGTCGCGCAGCGCCATGATCCGGTCCATTGGCGCCACTCCCTTAGGACAAGCGGTGACACATTCGGTGCAGCGGGTACAGTCCCACATTCCCGTGGCCTGGGTCAGATCTTGCAGCCTCTCTTTGGAGACTCCATCGGTGTCGCCGTCCCGAGGGTCGGCGGTGAAACGGTAAGCCTTGGCCAGGGCTGCCGGCCCCAGGAAGGTGGGGTCCACTTCCAGCACGGTGCAGTCGGAAACGCACGCTCCGCACATTATGCAGGCGGTGACGGAAGACAGGTGCAACATAGATTCGTTGGACGCGATATATTCGGATTCGGGCTCCAGGCCCTGGGGCTGTAGATAGGGCTTCACGGCCCGGATCTTCTCCCAGAAAGGTTCGAAATCCACCACCAGGTCCTTCACCACCGGCATCACTCCGGCGGGTTCGACAGTGATGACGTTGTCATCTCCCATCACCGCTGATGCCTGCAGCTTACAGGCCAGCCCCGCGTGGCCATTTATGCGTACCGCGCAGGACCCGCAGATGGAGCTGCGGCAGGAACAACGCAGGCTGAGAGTCCCGTCTGTGTCCTCCCTGATCTTGATCAATGCATCCAGAACGGTGCCGTTGTCCTCGATGGACACATCAAAACTTTGCCAGTAAGACTCGGGCTGTGGGACGCCGGGGTCGAACCGCCTGATATTTAAGGTTACATCCATAGATGAAATTTCCTTGCCAAGTTTTTACGGGCCGGTATACGCAATCTAGTAACTTCGGACTTCGGGGGTCCACTGTGTGATGGAGACGGGCAGGTAGGAGATCTCCGGTCCTTCTTCACCCTTGTTGGTCACAATGTGCTTCATCCAATTCTCATCGTCCCGGTCCGGATAATCGGTGCGGGCCTGAGCCCCCCGGCTATCTTTACGGTCCAGAGCGCTAACCGTGATGGTTTCGGCGCAGTCCAACATGAATCCCAGTTCCAGGGAGAAGATCAGGTCCGTGTTGAACACGGCGCCCTTATTGTCCACCGGGACGTGTGCGTAGCGTTCCCTCAGGCCTCCAAGGCTGCGGAGAGTGTCTTCCATCCCCGTCTGGTTCCGGTAAACCGCCAGGTTGTTGTTAAGGGTCTGGCCCATGCCCAGCCGGATATTGGCAACGCGGTCATCGTTCTGCGGCCGGTCCAAGATCTGCTGGATGCGGCCTTCTTCTTTTTTCACCGCCGCGCTGCCGTCGAAGTTGACAAACTCTTTGCTCCTGGTGGCCGCCGCGGCGTGATCGCCGGCCCTCTGGCCGAACACGATGGTGTCCAACAGCGAGTTAGCCCCCAGCCGGTTGCCACCGTGAACGCTGACGCAGGCGCACTCGCCCGCAGCGTAGATACCCGGAACGTTGGTCAAACCATCCACGTCGGTCTTGATGCCGCCCATCATATAGTGCATCCCGGGACGGATGGGTATGGGCTCTTTGATCATGTCTACGCCAGCCAGGTCGATGCCAATCTCGCGGATCTGGCTGAGTTTCTCCATGATCAAGGCCTCACCCAGGTGGCGGCAGTCCAGGAACATGCACCCGTTCTCTCCATTGCCGTTGTTGATCTCGGTCTGCTCTGACCGGGACACCACGTCCCGGGAAGCCAGCTCCATCATGTTGGGGGCGTAGGCTTCCATGAACCGTTCGCCGTTCTTGTCCAATAGATAGGCGCCCTCGCCCCTGGCGGCTTCGGAGATCAAAACCCCGCTTCCGGCCAAGGTGGTGGGGTGGTACTGGACCATTTCCATGTCCATCAGCCGAGCGCCGGCGTTATAGGCTAGAGATATGCCGTCGCCGGTGACTATCAAGGCATTGGTGCTGGGTTCGAACGCCCGGCCCAAGCCGCCGGTGCAGAAGATCAGCGCCTTGGCGCGAATGGCGTGCATCTTGCCGGTGCGGATCTCAAGGGCCATGACGCCGCAAACCTGGCCGTCTTCCTCGATGAGCGAGGTCACGAACCACTCTTCGTAACTGCGGATGCCCGATTTCACCAGTTGCTCGAACATCACGTGGAGCAGGGCCTGGCCGGTGAAGTCGCCAACGAAGAAGGTACGGGCCCGGCGTTGCCCGCCGAAGGCCCGGGTGCCCAACCGGCCTTCATCGTCCCGGTTGAAGGTCACACCCATGTGCTCCATGTCGATGAGGGCTTGCCCGGCCGACTTGCACATGACCTCGATGGCGTCCTGGTCCGCCAGGTAGTCGCTGCCTTTAACCGTGTCGTAGGCGTGTTCTTCCCATTCGTCGCCCCGGTCAGTCAGGGCCGCGTTGATGCCGCCCTGGGCCGCGTTCGAGTGGCTGCGCACGGGATGAACCTTGCTGATGATGGCGGTATTGGCCCCGCCGGTCTGGGCGGCGATGGCAGCCCGCATACCGGCCAAACCGGCGCCAATCACCAGAACATCGTGCTCCAACATGGATGTTTTTCCTCCAGTAATCATTCCAGATTTAGCTTCGATAACTCTCCGAGCTTATCTTCTAAAGCGACTTGTGTGCATTCATAGACCCAATGTAAAATTTGCTCATTAGTTGGGATGCCTTTATATAAAAGGCCAACCCGCCCGTGGGTTAGATTTCCTAAGAAATAACTGATCTCTATTTTTCTATTGAGCGGTTCCGTAACCAGTAGGTCTGCAAGGGCCAATAATCCCATTCGCTCCCCCATCAACGTCGCCACAATACCTGATTGAAGCCGGTAGTGGGCTGTTATTTCATTTTCAGGTTCGTCCCACGGCTCCCAACGGAGGTCTTGCGAATGGCGGAACCCAACTAGTGGCCTGAGCTTCCCCCTCGAATCATCCAACAGCCCAGAAAAAACTCTTGCGCTGATCTTGTGGCGAAAATTGTCTTCTTTACCAGGCCGCAACAAGGCAACCCAACCTGCCAAGCCAATGTCTTGCAATGCCCTCTCAAAATACTCGAAGAGGACTCGCATGGGGAAATGTTCGGTTTCGCTTGCGTGAACCATCTAGGATCGTGTACTTGCTCTACGGATCAACAGACTGGCTTGCGACCACCGTATATGGTGGAAACAGGTTGTTTGGCACTCCAAATTCTTGAAGGTAATCGAATGCGTTTCCGTACAGTCCAAATAGCCTCCTCTGGAATTCAAAATCAATACCATGATACCAAGGACCCTCGATAGTTAAAACATAACCCGGAGTATCCCCGGCGGTTGCGAAACTCCTTGCTACAGAATAGCTGAATGATGTTGATACGAATGGGTTTTGGAAGGCAAACCGTTGCGCGTTCAACAGCATACCTTCCAGCCTTTTCTTGGAAGCCATATCTCCCGACGCAGAACCATTTACGCTTCTCCGGGTCTGTGTCATCAAGGCACTGGTCCACGCCTCCCGATCAGTCCGAGACCCACCGCTACGCCGCAACGAACTTGCTTCAATAACCATACCTTCATAGTATTCTTTTTGGCCTCGAAACACTGTCACCCTACGGCGTGTGTTGGGTATTATTAGCCCGCCGGCAGCATAGTCTAACATCTACCTCGCCCCGACCATTCTCATGGCCAAGAGCAGCGAGGCGATGCTTTTTAGATCGTTGATCTCTCCCGATCGTATCAGCCCGTCCACCTCATCCAACCGGACCGGGACCACGGCGATGTTCTCGTCATAGTCAGCGGGCAAGCGAGCGGGTTCCAGCTCGGTGGCCAGGTAAGAATACATGAACTCAGTGCACCAACCTGGGGAGATCCAGAAGCTGGACAAGGGCTGTATCTCTTTGGAGGTGAAGCCGACCTCCTCTTGAAGCTCCCGCACCGCCGCTTCCAATGGGGTCTCTCCAGGTTCGATCCCCCCGGCCGGCACTTCCAAGAGTTGGTCTTCTATAGGCTTGCGGTATTGCCTCACCAGAAGAATGTCCCCCTGGGGGTCCACCGGAACGATGCAGACAGATGCGCCATGCTCGGCAATCTCCCTGGTAGTGATGCGGCCATCGGGAAGGCGGACTTTGTCGACCCGCACATCAATGATCCGGCCCCGAAATCCCACGCGGCTTTCGACCGTGGTTTCCATGAATTCCCGGACCGGGTCGTTGGATGGGGGTTGTTTCCGGCGTTCATCCAAAGCTAGCGGCAACCTTACTGGCCACGGAGGCTGAATCCCAAGCGCCGGGTCAAGGTGGCGTAGAAATAATTGGAAGGGTTGGCCCTAAGGAATCTGGCTTTGTAGGGACTTTGCACTAAGTCTACCCGGTCTCCGGGCTCCAGCGGGTGGTCCACATGGCCGTCAACGCTGAGGGTGGCGGGCTGGTAACCCTCCAGGGCTAGGCTAACCTTGGCCGAACTGTCTAAAACCATAGCGGCGGTCAGACCCATGTGGGCCGCCACGGGCTTCAACACTAGGGAGTCGGATAGAGGGTCTAGGATGGGTCCTCCCACTGCTAGGTTATAGCCGGTGCTGCCCGTGGCGGTGGACAGGATCACAGCATCGGCTCGAAAAGTGGTCAATTGAGCGCCATCGATCCTGCCCGCGATGGAAACAACCCTGGAAACCGCTCCACGAGCGAGGACCACGTCGTTCAGGGCGTGGTGCGGTCCGTCATTCCCGGCTCCATTAATCCCGTTCGACCCGTTGCCCCTGACCACCACGGCCTGGATCATGGTGCGTTCTTCCGTCCGCATCCCGCCATCGGTTTCGCCTTCCAGATAACTGGGCAATCTTGTCAGGGCTTCGTCCACCTGGAGCTCGGTCATGAAGCCCAACCGCCCCATGTTGATACCGACCATAGGGATGCCGTTGGGCGCCGCAGCCTGAGCCGCCCGCAGGATCGTGCCGTCTCCACCCACCGTGACAATCAGGCCCGTGCCGTTTGCGCGCTCTATCAAAGACTCCAGGTCTTCAGCCGGAGACAGCCAACTGTCCTCGCTCAACGACAATTGGTGAAAGATGGCCGAGCTCAAGTCAAGAGCTTCGGGAATACGGGCGTTATATATTATTCCAACGGTATGCATCAAACAGAGAAAATGGCGGATTGATTCTTGATCGAGCCCGGTTTTGGCTCACGTAGAGCAGAGGCAGTCTAGCATCGGCCCCAATTTAGTGTCAACGAAGCCGCCGGCCTTGCCGGGCCGGTAGGTTTACCCGCCCAGGACCACCGCCGCCGACTCGGAAACCCGCAATATGTATCCTGGTGCGATCCCCATCCACAGCATGGTCGCCCCGGCAAGGGTCAACGCCACCCAGGAACTGACCGGCGCCGATACCTTGTCTTGGGACACTGAGGGCTGAAGATACATTGTGCGGATCACCCGCACGTAGTAATAGGCCGATACAACGCTGTTGATGACTCCCACGATGGCCAGCCAGGCCAGGCCGCTGTTCACCGCCGCCGTGAATATGTATAGCTTGGCGATGAATATGCTGGTGGGAG
>MUCP01000021.1 GCA_002816875.1 SAR202 cluster bacterium Io17-Chloro-G2 | reverse complement strand
TCCTGTCGTTCAGGGCCGCAACAGCTTATGCCCGGTTGCCGCTGGAGATAGCTTGGTGGCCCAGGGACAGTAGAAACCGTTTTGATGGGCTTGCCTGGCAGGGGCCTATCCGAGGTGATTATCCAGTGGATGAACTGGGATTGATGGCGTTCAGACGGCGCCGGTCTTCTTCCGCTTCCCCGTCCCGGCCTAAACTGGCATAGGCTTCCGCCCGCCGTTCCCAGGCCTCTTTGTAGTTGGCATCCAGGGCAATGGCCTTGGTGAACTGGTCGATCGCCTCTTCGGTCCTTCCCAGGTTGAACATTCTTATCCCGCGTTCGGTCATGCCAGGCGCCGTCGGGGTCCCCCGGTAGGCGGGCACCTCCGGTTCGGGCGCCGCCGCGGCTTCTGGTGCAGGTACAGGCGCCGGAGTTGGCTCAGCAGCTATTTCCGGGGTCTGGACGGCGTCACTGGCCAATACCGGCTCGGGCGTGCCAGGGTCCGCTGGCCCAGCCGGCGCGGTCTCAGCGGTTTCTTGGGCGGTAATTCCGGTTTCAGGATAGGCCCGGCCAATCTCCCAACCGCAGTTGATGCAATACCGCTGGCTGGCTGAGTGGGTGGCTTGGCATTTGGGGCAGGTTGTCTCCTTGGGCGGCGAATCCGCAGTGGGTTGGGAGGCTTTCAAGAAGATCAAGATGAACAGGGGAACCATCCCCAGGAGCCGCCACGGTTCTGGGGGCATAGTCAGGACAAACGCAGCCAGTCCCCATACCCAAGGTATCGACCTGCCCTTGGAACGGGCCAGCCTGGTGGTCCACCACGCTAGCAACGGGGCCATAATCACGTAAAAAAGTAACGACGGCATGGTGATTTTTCTAAAGCGGGTCCGGAGGTAGCTCCGGGATTGAGTCAAGGCCGGAGAAAGACCTGATCAATTATTGAATCGCGACGAATCAGATTCTCTTTCCCAATACCTGTTTTTTGAATATACACCTTTGGCGGTGGTTTCGACAATGTTTGGACACGACTGCATGGGGAATGCCTGACCTCGAATCGCTGGATCTTGGCGAGAAGCCCATCGAAGATTCAGCCCCGCTCCAATATCCGATTGGCGGTCCAGGAATCGGTGATCAGGGTAACCCGCGCGGGGTCGATTGGGGCGTCACGGCAATTCCCCTTAACAAAATGGTACAGGGCTTCTTCCTTCTGCGCCCCGCCGGCGACCAAGATGACTTCTTCAGCGCTTTGCAGGACCTGTCTGGGAGCGGTGGACATGGCGCTATTCAGTTCACTTATAGCGTTGGTTATCTGATCTGGAGGCTGTCCGGCACCCACATAGAACAAGACATGACAGATGTCGGCGATGCTGGCATGCCTGTCGCCATCCTTGTCTTGGAATTCCCTGATGCTGGCAAGGGCATGGCTCATGCTTTCCAGTTGCAGGGCGGCGTCGGGCCGGAGAAAATGGTGCCCCGTATTGAGCTGGCCTATCCCAACTATTGCCAGATCAAGATGGACGCCTTCGTAGCTTGGCTGATCGGCTACCCTTTCACCGGCTAACAGCCAAGACCCGATGTATGTTCTGATCCCGGGAGAAACGTGCAAGATGGTTCCTAGATGGAAAACGTTGGCGTCGGCATCCAGCGGCCGGTTGAACGGTATCGCCCAGGTCCCCATCCATGAACCGCCGCTCAAAGAGAATATCTTCACCCCCTGATAGCCGCTCATCCATTCGCGCCGGTCCTTTGCCAAGTCCTCCAACCGGTCGACGGTCAATGCAACTCCTCTTCCGGAAGCCAAGCCGATGGTCATTTGGGGCCGCAGCCGGTCGATGAGAAACCGGGCGGCAACATCTCCCAGTGCCCTGTGGAGGTGATCCCCTGCTTGATAGGCTGCCTGCGCCCTTTCGTCCCCCGCCGGCTGCCTATAATCCTCCCCGGCCGCCGCGTCAACCCCGGTGAGGTGAGCCACCCGCGCCCGCCGAATCCCGGTTTCCCGGGCCAGACGCTCCCCCAAAGGCTCGTCTATGGCTGCCTGCAAGGCGGTTGTCTGGCCGCTCCACTTGTCGGTCAACTCGAAGCGCCCCTCTTCCAGCCAACCCTTGAGCTTTCGGTGCAAAGTCGTGGCGCCTGCCGGAAAGATGCCTGCTAGTTTTTGGAGGCTTTCTCCCTCCAGTTTGTTCCGTCGGGCAATCTCCAGCGCAAACCGGTCCAATGGGTCGTCTTTTACAGAAGGTTGCCCGGGCGGCGTCTGGGAATGCATTTCCATAGTTGATATCCTGCGTAAAAACCCCGGCGCAAATATCCCTGATATACTGAATATTCTACTGCCAGCAGCAAAGCGCTTGCAATATATGAGACCTCAGTGGCGAACTGAAGGAATATTATTCCGCATAATCTTCGGTTGCCAGGAACTTGCCAGCCGGCTAGCGTGGTTTGATACCGTAAGGTTTGCTGTCGTAGACCCGGTGCGGCCTGATGTATCTAAGGAACAGGTAATTCAGTGTGTGAGGTGACCCATGGCGGTAGTAGGACATAGGACTACCCTCGAAGAATACATAACTTCGGAGTGGAGGGAGAAAGGCCTGAGCGACGGTCTGGGCGCTGTCATCATGGCCATCGCCGACGGTTCCCGCCTGGTTCAAGAACAGGTCCAGCAGGCCGCATTGGCCGATGTGCTGGGCGCCACCGGCGATATCAACGCCGGAGGTGACATCGTCCAACGATTGGACACGGCCAGTTCTGACATCTTCGTCGAGGCGCTCTCCCAATCCGGGCATGTGGCCGCCATCGGTTGCGAAGAGATAGAAAGGCCGGTGATTGTCGAGGGCAACGTGGCCGATGGCTACATCGTATTGATGGACCCCCTGGACGGTTCATCCAACATCGACGTCGCGGTAAGTATCGGGTCCATCTTCGGGATCTGGCAAAAGAGACCCGGCGAGAACGTTAACGACGACTCTCTACTGAGGGTAGGCAAAGAGCAGGTTGCCGCGGCATATGTCGTTTACGGCTCCAGCACCGTGTTGGTGTTGGCTACCGAAAACAACGTCTGCGGGTTCACCTTGGACCCCGAGGTTGGCTCTTTTGCGCTGACCCACCCCGGCATCAAGATTCCCGCGGAATGCGCTTACTACAGCACCAATGAGGGCAACAACAAGGTCTTGGACGGCCCCACGCAAAAGGCGATCACCCTTCTCAGAGACAAGTATTCCCAGCGGTACGTGGGTTCTTTGGTGGCCGATTTTCACAGGAATCTTTTGAAGGGCGGTATTTTCGCTTATCCGGCCGATCAGAACCGGAAAGACGGGCGCCTGCGGCTGATGTATGAAGCAAATCCCTTGGGCTTCGTGGCCGAACAGGCCGGAGGAGCCGCGTCAACGGGCTACCAGCGGATCTTAGATATCGTCCCGGAGCAACTGCACCAACGGGCTCCGTTGATCCTGGGCAACAAAGACGTTGTCGAGGCCACGGTGTCGGTCATCAACGGCAGCTAGGGCCTTTGGCTAGGTCCCATCAATTAAACCAAACATGATCAGCATGAAGAGGGAAGGAGGAGTGAATCATGGATAGTCAGCGGCTAGTTAAAACCGCTCAAGCTCTGGTTGCGCAAGGAAAGGGTATCCTGGCGGCCGACGAAAGCAGCGGAACTATAAAAAGACGATTCGATTCCATCAACGTGGAGTCCACCGAAGAGAACCGGCGCAACTACCGGGAGATGCTTTTTCGAACCGCCGGAGTGGAAGAGTTCATTAGCGGCGTGATCCTGTTCGACGAGACGATTCGCCAGAACGGCGCCGACGGAACGCGCATGGTCAATGTGCTGTCGGATAGGGGTATCATCCCCGGAATCAAGGTTGATACGGGTACCATCCCCCTGCCAGAGGCCCCAGACGAGTTGGTGACAGAGGGTCTTGACGGCCTGCGGAACCGGCTCAAGGAATACGAGGAATTAGGCGCCGGGTTCACCAAGTGGCGGGCGGTGATAAGCATCAGTGACAGTACCCCCACTTCTTATGGATTGAACGCCAACGCCCATGCGCTGGCCCGGTTCGCGGCCTTGAGCCAGGAAGCGGGATTGGTGCCCATCGTTGAGCCTGAGGTCCTACGGGATGGTGACCACGACATCGATCGTTGCTTTGAAGTAACCGAAGACACCCTGCGGGAAGTATTCGACCAGTTGGCGCAACAAAAAGTGCTTCTGGAAGGAATGTTGCTCAAGCCCAGCATGGTGATCTCCGGCGGTTCCGCAGCCAAAAGGGCCGGCCCCGAAGAAGTCGCCGAGAGGACCATCGCATGTTTCAAGCGCGCGCTTCCGGCCTCGGTCCCTGGAGTCGTCTTCCTCTCCGGCGGGGAGCCAGACGATTCGGTTACTTCCAACCTGAACGCCCTCAATCAGCAAGCCGACGGCGCCAACGCGCCATGGGAACTCAGCTTTTCCTTTGGCCGGAGCCTCCAAGGAGCGCCTCTGGCGGCTTGGGCAGGGAAGGCGGAAAACACCGAGGCTGCAGCCTTGGCCTTCTACACCAGGGCCAGGCTTACCGGCGCGGCACGGTTGGGTAAATACGTTCCCGAAGACTAGGGAAACTTCACCGCCTAGGCCAGGCAATTGCAAACCATGAAAGCGAAAGGTCCCCGGAATGCGTCCGGGGACCTTTCGCTTTAGCTCGATCCCTGGTATCAAGGTGCCCGCGGACCGCGGTACGCTGTCAAAAGGACGATCTATCGTTCGGCAGCTTGGTCCACAATGGACTTGAAATCATTGAATGGCAGGAAGCCTTCCACGATTCGGCCATTGATGAAGAATGTGGGTGTTGCCCGAACACCGTGATTGCGCCCCTCCTCAAAGTCTTTAAGCACCCGTTGGGATTGAATGCCGCTATCCAGGCAACCATTGAAAGAATCGGTGTCCAGACCAACCTGCCGGGCCATATCCTTCAGGCCTTCGTTGTGTTGTGATCCTTGGTTCAGGAACAACATGTCGTGGTATTCCCAGAACTTGCCCTGGCTGTCAGCGCATTCCGCCGCCTGTGCCGCCTGAGCTGCCCAAGGGTGAATGCTCGTTATCGGAAAGTTCAGCACCACGTATTTTATTTGCTCTGGAGATTGCTCCAGTAGTTGGGCGACGTTTTCCCGGCTATGCAGGGCGCAATAGGGACATTGGTAATCGGTGAATTCAATGATGGTCACGGGGGCATCCTCTGGCCCCAAGAAGGCCCGGCCGTTAATGGGTATCTGATTCCGTGAAAGTTGGCCGATGTCGTCTTGAGGCTCTAATTGAGACGCATTCCCGTTTGATGGATACAAGTTCAGCAGCAAACGGTCTAGGCCGATGCCGGCGCCGAACCCGATGATCAGAGCCAGTACTATCAACCCATGGGCCAGGGTAACGGTGAAGGTTACTTTTTTCGTTGGATTTTCCATCTCATCCGGGCAACTCAACAATTAGGCCAGCCCATTTGGGCTGGCCTTCTTAGCGGTTATTACCTGATTGATTGAGGATTTATACTGACACAGCCTTCTTAATCATAGGTGCTAGCATCGCAGGCCGCGCCTTTCACCTTGCCCAATCCTTCCACTGCCGTGTGATCCGAAGCAATGCTTCCGGAGTCGAAAGAGGCGGCTACAACGCTGGTCTGTGCTCCAGAACCCAAGCTGATGCCAACCCAAAGCCCAACGACGAGGGCTACCACCGCGAGTACAGAGCCACCCCCTAGGAGCCAACTCCGAGAAACGGAGACTATTAACTCTCGCTGCATCGTATCTTACCTCTTCCTTGATGTCGGGATACTCATTCTTGGTATCATACATAACTTTCTTTGGTTCGGTCAACCCCACTTGGGCTGAGAAAGATGCCAATCGTGTCTTAAATGGGACCGGTTGGCCCAGCTTCGTCACTCCGGCGAAAGCCGGAGTCCAGGGAGGCCACTGTTCCCATGGGCAAAGTTCGCAGCTGAATAGGACCTCTGGATTCCGGCCTGCGCCGGAATGACGGCTTGGGCCGGATGTGGGTGGCCTGGGTAATCCTACAGGGATGGCCTAAGCCGCAATTGCCCGGGGGCTGAGGAAGAGAAGCGATCTTTTAGCTGGCGCTTGATGATAGCGGTCATTCGCTGATTCGGATGGACAGGTCCTTCAATTGATCAGGGCCCACCGGCGCCGGAGCTCCGAATAACAAGTCATTGCCGCTTTGGGTCTTTGGGAAGGCGATCACGTCTCTAATGGATGGCGTGCTTGCCAAAATGGCCACCAACCGGTCGATGCCCGGCGCGATCCCTCCGTGGGGCGGCGCGCCATACTCGAACGCCTCAAGGATCTGTCCAAACAATTGGTCCATGGATTCTTTACTGTAGCCCAATATCTGGAACACTTTCTCTTGAAGGAGCCTCTGGTGGATACGGATGCTTCCACTGGCCAGTTCCGACCCGTTGCAAACCAGGTCGTATGCTTTGGATCTCACGCCGCCCAGGTCATCACCATCCAGTTGCTCCTCTTCACCTTCGGCGGGCGCAGTGAAGGGATGGTGGGACGAGTCCCACCGGCTTCCTTCTTGGTCCCACTCAAAGAGGGGAAACCCGGTGACGAATGCGAAGGCAAGCAAATCTTCGCCGGCCAGTCCTAGGCTCTCCCCCATGTGGTTGCGCATGGCGCTTAGCCACTGGTTCACCTCCTTGGGTTTGCCGGCCATCAACAAAATAGCGTCCCCCGGCTTTGCCCCCATTTGGGTAGCCAACCGAATCCTCCATTCCAATGGCATGCGCAGGCCGGAAGACAACACCACGTCCTCATCCGTTAGGCTGCTTAGATCACCGGACTCCCGCAACCTGACATGGGCCAATCCCGCCGCGCCGGTTTCCTTGGCGGTTTCTTCCAGTTGGCGCATCTCGGATTGGGTATAGGAACCGCAACCGGGGACAACGAACCCTTTTACTATGCCCCCCGAGCCTACGGTGGACGTAAACACCCGGAACTCTGTCTCGGCGGCCAGTTCGCTTACATCGGTCATAGTCATGTCGAAGCGAAGGTCGGGTTTATCGCTGCCGTACCGGTCCATGGCTTCGTCGTAGGACAAACGGGGGAAGGGCGTGATGACGCGCTTGCCGGGGCTCACCGCGGCCACCATTCCGGTATACAGCTCCTCGGTAAGCTGGAGGATGTCCTCTTCCTGGACGAAGCTCATCTCCAGGTCTAGTTGGGTGAATTCCGGTTGCCGGTCGGCCCGCATGTCCTCGTCGCGGAAGCAACGGGCGATCTGGAAATACCGCTCCACGCCGGAAACCATCAGCAGCTGTTTCATCTGTTGGGGCGACTGGGGCAGAGCATAAAAACTGCCGGGTTGGCGGCGGCTGGGAACCAAGAAATCTCTGGCCCCTTCCGGAGTGCTTTTGATTAGGATCGGTGTTTCGATCTCTATGAAGTCCCGGGCGTCGAGGAAATCCCTGATGTATTTCACGACCTTATGCCGCAGTCTTAGGTTCCTGAGCATGGAGGGGCGGCGCAGGTCCAGATACCGGTACCGCAATCGCAAGGCCTCGTCGGCCCCAGAATCCTCGTCAATATAGAAGGGCGGTGTTAGCGACTGGTTATGGACCACGACTTCGTCGGCGATGACTTCGATGGTCCCGGTGGGCATCAGGGGATTGTCCGTGTCCGGCGGGCGCCGTTGGACTTTGCCGTGGATCTCCACCACCCATTCAGACCTAAGGTCCTCGGCCTGCTTATAGGCGTCCGGGGACAACTCGGGATTGAAAACCACCTGAACGATCCCGGACCGGTCTCGCAGGTCTACGAAGATGATTCCCCCGTGGTCGCGCCTCCCGTCTACCCAACCGGCAAGCACCGGATGGGAGTCTATGTGCTCCTCACGAAGGTTGCCGCAATCAGCGGACTTTAACACAGGCATACTCCCTTGAAAGCATTAAAAAGAAAGCATTAAGAGTGATGTGGTATTCAGGTTAGCGGTGTCTCACAGATGACACAAGGGTTATGACGGCCATGGCAGCCCGGTTTACCCGGAATAAGACCGGGAAACGCGCACTGGCGGCTATATGCCAGGAAATTTTTCGAAGATATTTTCGAAAGGGCTATCGCTAAATGGGCTGGCGCCGAAAGGGCCGGTCCCGGACATATTTGCCACCGCTTCCGCCAGTTGGCCGGGGTCGCTGACGGGAGGCAAACAAAGCGTGTCCAAACAGACGTGGGCTTGGGCCGGGATGCCGGTGTCCTGAGTCTGTATGGGTTTGACCTCCAGGTGGGGGCAGGTGAGCTGATAGGAAGCCTTTAACATGGCTACGGTGCCCGGGTCCCCGTGGCGGCCCTCCACCGTCACCTCCACCGGCGAATGTTTCAAGCGATGGACCGCCAAACCGTAGGGAGCGGCGAATTCGCCGTATTCCCGGTAGGTTTGAACAAAGGCGCTCAGGGTCGTCTCGGCAACCTGGCGGTAGTCGTCATTCCCAGTCATTTGGTGAAGCTTTAGCAAGGCTAACGCGGCGGCGGCGTTGTCCGGCAGCGGTTTTTCCCTTATCTCCAGGTGCCCAATGGCGCTGTCGTCTTGCTCAATGTCGAAAAAGCCGCCATTTTGCTGGTCGAAGAACCGGTCCAGCATATCATTAGCCAGCGTGGATGCCCGGTCCAGGTAGATTTCTCGATTGGTGAATGCATAGGCCGAGAGATGGGCATTCACCAGCTGGGACCAATCCAAGAGAAAACCTGGGGGAAGATGCATCGCGGATTGGTCAAACACGTGGCCTACGTCCTCAATTTGCACCTTACTGGCGATGGCGTCCAATACTTGAAGGGCAGTCTCCGCCAACTCCGGCCGCTCCAGCCGCCAGGCGGCGTCCAGCAGAAGCGCGATCGCCTGAGCGTTGCCGCTCGTGTAGCAGGAAGGGTCGACCGGCGGGCTAGATTGCTCCCGCCTGGATTCCAATGTCTGGGAGAAATACTCGGAATGGGCACCCTGGCTTCCGTGGAACCCGGGCACGGCGCTGTCGAACAGGTGCTCCATGATGTAATCGATGGTCCGCGAAGCGGCCTGGCAATAATCATCCCGGTCCAGCAGGAATCCCGCGTCTAGATACACCTGGGCCAGCCCCACGTTGTCTTCCAGCAATTTCTCCCATTGAGGCTCGCTCCAATCGGAACCGGCGCAATGCCGAAAGAAACCGCCTTCTGTTTTGTCGTGGAGAGGAGAATCTGCCATCCGGTCCAGGGTTTTTTTCAGCATCACCCGGTAGAATTCCTCCCCGGTAGTGCGTGCCAGATGGCTGACTAATTGAACGACGGGGTAGCTGGGAAATTTGGGTTGGTTGCCGAACCCGCCGTTGGATACGTCGTAAGCGCCGGCCACCACCCTGGACACCTGGTCCACCAGCGCCTCTTCCACCTCTGGTCCGGCGGCGCCCCGGCCTGCCATGTCGCGGCGGTGGCGGTGCATCTCCCGGGCCTGCTCGTACAACCGGGGGCGGTCCTCTGCATAGGCCTGGTGTATTTCTGCCATCATGGCCAGGAATTGGTCCGGCGGAAGGTAGGTCGCGCCCCCGATAATGCCGCCGTGGCCGGTCAAAAACGCGGTGGTGGGCCAGCCTCCCACGTTGTAGCGGGCATTGATGTCGGGCCGCTGGTCGCTGTCTACCCGCACGGCAATGTAATGGCCGTTCAGAAATTTGGCCACGCCGGGATCCGAATAGGTCGTTTCATCCATGACGTGGCACCAGTAGCACCACACGGCGGACACCGACAGCAGCACAGGCTTGTTCTCAGCTTGGGCTTTGCTGAATGCGTCGCCGCCCCAGGGCTGCCAATCGATCTGGGCGGCCTGGTTTGGGTTGGGAGAAAACCGGAATGAGGTCAAAGGGTCTCCACGGGAAATAAGGAATCAGCGCGGTCTCTGGGCCGGTGGCTAAGTTAGCATAGCACCCTGGCTTTTTCAACGGCGACGGGTGGTGGGCGCTTGTCGCGGGGCCGGCTCACCCCAGCCAAGCAACACCGGTCGCGGTACCGGCTGCGGGAGTTAGATCCCTTTGAACCACTGGCTGAATCGGGCGGCCAGGGAACTGTCGCCTTCCATAGCCAATTTGCCTTGGGAGATGGCGTCCGATGCGGCCAATCGGCCAGACATCATGAGAGCCAAAGTGTCCGTGTCACAACTGAAATTGACGTCTACGGGACCGCCTGATGATTGTTCGAACCGGAATTGGTCGCCTTCTACTACGATGTCAGCCTTGAAGACAACCGGCTCAATAACGTCGAAGCGGTAGCGCACCGGCTGGTCCAGCGCGGGACCGGCCCAGAACGCCCACCGGATAGAGCCCGACGCCAGGTTTTCGTTTAGCAAAACGACCATGGAGGACAAACTGTTCGGAATCAACGCCGCAGCGGGTTCCAGAGCTGAGCGAATGTCCCATTGGTGCAGGCCAAGCTCTTTGAAGCGCAGGTCGGCGAAGTTGCCCGCCGGGACCATGCTTCCTGGATGGTAGCAAGGTTTGTCCCGTTCTTCCGGGCTGAGCCCGGCCAGCAATTCGATCAGGTGGCTGCTGCGGTCTTCCAAGGCCGGCAACAACCTGTCGCCCAACACCTCCCGGTTGGCGATTGCTCCTTCGGCAACGCTAGCCGCTCCCACGGACGGATGGCCCGTACCGGCGGTGGGCCTGCCTTCCGGCGGCTGGAATTCGCCTTTGAGGCCGCGCTCGACGGTCCCGGCATAAAATTCGGCATTCCCCACCAGGTGAGCCACCACGTCTGCCACGCTCCACAGATCGCAAGCGCTTTGCTTGCCCCAAGCATCATCCGGCAATTTAGTCAGGTATTCCTGAAACTTTTGTGATTCACTTGTAAGCAGCTTTACACGCTCTTCCCAGGAGAACATTCAGTTCCTCACCAGCGTTGGGTTTTGAGTGGCCTATAGTACTTAGTTTTGTAGAAATCACCATTAACTACCCCGTTCGCCCTGAGCTTGTCGAAGGGTCCTTGGCGGGAACGATGGTTCGACTGGCTCACCACGAACGGAAGATTCTAACGGGTACTTGCAAGACGAGATACAAGGTCACAAAGTGTAGGGGTAGGGCATGGGATCCACAGGCACTTCGATCAAGGACGGTGCGTCCACCGTAAGCGCCTCTTTCAGGGCTGACTCCAGCTCGGCGGCGCCGTGCGCCCTCACGCCCCTGGCCCCGTAGGCCTCGGCCAACTTGACGAAATCCGGGTTATGCAGCTCGGCTCCGTAGGTACGGCCTTTGAAGCGGGTCAGCTGGTCCCGCAAGACGTTTCCGTAGGCGTTGTCGTTGAATATGACCACCACGGCGTTGATGCCGTGTTGCACGGCGGTGGATAGTTCTTGTGAATTGAACAGGAAACCACCGTCGCCAGAAAGGGCCACCACCGCTTTGCCGGGCTGGGCCACCTTCGCCCCAAGGGCCGTGGGATAAGCGTATCCCAGGTTGCCGAAGTAGGACGAAGTCAGGTACGTGCGGGGCTCGTACACCGGGAAGTGGCCGCGGCTGTAATAGCCGAGTTGGGTCATGCCCGAGATGAGGATGCCGTCGTCAGGCATGGCCGAGCGAACGGCCTTCAGCAGTGATTCCTGGGGCTCCACGGTGACGTGGGACTTATCCCGGCGACTCTTCTCCGCTTCGATCTCGGTTTGGCGGCTGGCCCGGGCCGGCGTTTTCTCAGAAAGGGCGGTAAAAATGCTCTCCATGGTCTGCCGGGCATCGCCGTTGATCCCGTAGGTGTCCGGATAATTGCGCCCCAACTCCTCGGGGTCGACGTCTATCTGTATTACTTTTTGCCCGTCCAAAAGCTGAGGCGTGGCCAGCCGGGTCCCGACGGCCAAAATCAAATCGTGGCCGAAACTTGCCTGGGCGATGATATCGTTGCGCATCCATAGCCCCCCCATCGACAGGTAGTTCTTATCGGAGATGGCCCCCTTGCCTTCGGGAGTTGCCACCACCGGGGCTTGAAGATGTCCGGCAACCTTGACTAGGGCCTCGGACGCGCCCGACGATATCGCTCCCCCACCCACCCAAATCAACGGGTTGGCGGCATCGGCCAGCATCCGGGCAGCAGTGGCTATCTGTTCGGCGCTGGCGGTTGGCTGCCGGGGGGATTCAGGCTCTATGAGTTCAATATCCGCCACCTCCGCCAGTGTTTCCGGCGGCACTTCTATCTCCACCGGGCGGGGGCGGCCATGCTTCAGGTGGTAGGCCGCTTCGTGGACCATGGCGGGGATCTCCGTGGGATCAAGGGCTCGGCGGGCGAATTTGGTGACCGGTTTGATCGAGTCGATCTGGTCATTGACTTCGTGGAGCATCCCGCGGTTGACCCCGATGAAATCCCGCTCGATCTGGCCGCATACCACCATGACCGGTGACGATGCGCTATATGCGGTGCCGATGGCGGCCGAAGCATTGAGGAGACCCGGTCCCGGAACCATCAAGCACGTGGCGACACCTTCGCCTCCGGCCCTGGCATAGCCGTCGGCCATGTAAGCCGTGGCCTGTTCGTGGCGCGTGGTGATGAACCGGATCCCAGGCTCCTTGGCCAGGCCGTCAAGAGCGTGATAAAGCTGGACGCCGGGCAAACCGAATATCACCCGCACTCCTTCCAGATACAGTGATTTGGCCAAAGCCTCTCCGCCGGTCATTCTTGGCATTTCGAATCGTCCTTTTTTCGATTTTTGGTTTGGACGCCCAATGCCGAATTTGCCCACTGGCCGGGAAACGGCTCCGGAGCGCCGCCTGGTATTTTAGCACTGGTTTGGGGTTTGGCCAGGGATTCGCCGATAAGGCCGCTTTTACGGCGGCCTAGTGGCTAACGAAGATGGTTGTGAGCCGGGCTTACCGCCCGCTTAGAAACCGCCTCGGCGGTTTCTTGCCCACTATCTTCATCAGGTAATTCCAGACCTCTTTGGAGTTGTCTTTTTTGACCAGGCAAACCTTGATGTTGTGGGGGCCGGGGCCGTGGCTGCAAGAGTGGGCTATGTTGCCTTGGACTTTGTCGCATTGAACGTAAGCATGGACGAACGGTTGGGGCGCTTTGGCCTGGGTGCCGCCGGACACGATGTCCCAGCGAGGATTGGACATGTCAGACCAGCGTATCTTCCCGATGCGTTGGTCGTTCCACTGGCGGCGGACGCGGACGGTTTCCCCGCCGTAGATAGTCCCGCTATTCCTGGCGGCGTCCCGTTTTTGTATAGGATGGGCGCCAACCATGAATTTGGCCACGGTCAATAGAGCCGATCCCACTCCCATAACACGCTCCCCATTGTCTCGAAAAATTAATGATATCCGGGCCTGGGTTAGTTGGGCACATGGTCAGCCCATGGGGTTGGCGCCGGGCAATCCCAGGGTGAACTGGCCGTAATTCTCATAAGCGCGGTCGCTGACCATTTGGTGCTGGGCCGCCGCGTTGATGTCGCGCAGGCATTTCTGCAAAACATGGGAACTGTACATGGCAGTGCCGCCGCCGAAGCGGAACGCCTGGGAAACCACGTCGGCCGCCACTTCGGTGCAGAAGGCCGCCGATGCCCGCATCCGCGCCTGCAGCTTCCCTGGCAGGCGCATGCTCAGGCCTCTTCAATGGCTTCCAGGGCTACGGCCCGTGCCCCGCGCAGCCGCAAGTCCGATTCTCCCAGGGCTCGTTGGAACGACCCGCGGTCTGCCACCAGGGCCATGCTGCCCAGATAACCGCGTTTCTTCGATTGGGCCAGTTCTGTCACCGCATCTAAAGCCCGGCGGCCCACGCCTAAGGCAAAGCCGCAGTGTCCCGTGGTCTGGGTCCCCGGCCTGCCAAGCAGGTAGGCGGGTCCGCCGCGCTGAGGACGCGCTTCTGCTCCGCCCCAAGTGAACCGTTGGGGCACGAAAACATTGGAGAGGGAGTACTCGCAACTCCCGGTGCCCCGCAAACCCACCACATGCCAGTTATCATGGATTTGGACTTGGGATGTGGGGACCACTATTCGGATGTTCTGGGGTGAATCCGGGTTGCCGCCTACGACGATGGCCCCGCCGGAGACCCATTGGGAATGGCGGATGCCGCTGCCGAAGGCCCACCGCCCGCTGACCCGGAATCCTCCATCCACCGGCGCCGCCTCACCGCTGAAGGCAGCCACACCCGCTGCCATTGGCGCCTTTCCTCCGATGAAGATCTCGTCGATGGCTTCGTCGGGTAGATAAGCGGACAGGTTGGCCAGGCTTCCGGCGCCGATCATCACACACCAGCCGGCCGATGGCTCGATCCGGCTAGCGGCTTCGATCACGTCCAGCTGGATCATAGGGTCAGCCTCGGCCCCGCCCAATACCTGGGGTGTCTTGAAAGAAAAGAGTCCGGTCTCATAGATGGCGTCCACCGTTGTCTGGGGCAGGGTGCCCGTGGCTTCGGCTTCGTCGGCGCTGGCCAAAAAGACATCACGCAGGCTCTCCACGGCGTCCAATAACTCGTGCCGTTTCGCCTCCCGCTGCTCAGGAAAAGTGGCTATCAATTACGGCCTCCCTTGGCTTGGTAGCTATCTCTAAAAATGGTTCGACAAGCTCACCACGAACGGGGAGGGCACTTACAGTCCGTTCGTCCTGAGCTCCGACCGGAGGTCGCGAGTCTCGACAAAGTCGGACTTGTCGAAGGATGATCCAACTTGGATGGATTTTGACATCTCTTCTTAATGGGCTGGCTATTTATAAATTCGGGTTTGATCCGCGAAACGGGGCATGACCTCTTTGGCAAACATCTCCAGTGAGTCCATGACCTTGTGGGTGTCTATTCCACCGTAGTTGACGAAGAATATCAGGTTTTCCACACCGCTTTCATTCAACGCCTGGATCCGCCCGGCCACCTGGTCCGGTGTGCCGAAGAGGGCGACGTTGTCGAAGGCGGCGTCGTAATCGAAGGTGACATCCCGGGCAAACCGGCGGCGGTAGGCGCTGAACTCCTCGGGCAGGAGGTCCACGTTGTGGTCCGGCGGAGACCCCACTTCGTTGCCCGTCTGTTTGAACCACATGAACGGTTCGTGGGTGTCGCGGCGGGCCTGCTCCTCGCTGGCGGCGGTGTACATAGGCCGGGCAAGAACCACCCTATCCGGATGATAATCGAATCCCGCCTCACCCACGGCGCTGCGGTAATGCTCCACGTGATTGCCCACCTGGTCAAAGGGCTCGCCCTGGCCGATCATCAGGTTCCAGTCGTTCCGGGCCGCCCGGTCCATGCTGGCCGGACTGGATGCCGCCACCCAAACGGGCGGATGGGGCGATTGCACCGGCCTGGGATGAATCGTCATGTCGGTGTAATCCCAGAATTCCCCGTGGTGGTCAAAAGGCTCTTCCAGCGTCCAGGCCTTGGTGATGACCTCCATCGCCTCTTCGAACCGCCGATTGGCTTCCTCCATGGGAATGTTCAACTTGTGATACTCGCCCCACTGGAAGCCCCGGCCGATGCCCAGATCCAGCCGGCCGTTGCTCAGCAGGTCCACCGTGGCGGCTTCTTCGGCCACCTGAATGGGATCGTGGAAGGGTAGCACCGTCACGGCGGTGCCTAGCCGGATCGTGCTGGTTATGGCGGCCAGGTAAGCCAGCACCGCCAGGGTGGAGGAAACGATGCCGTGCCGGGAGAAGTGGTGCTCGGTCAGCCAGACCGAATCGTAGCCCAGCTGTTCCGCCCACTGGACCTGTTCCAACGCTTCTCTATAGTAGCGGACTTCCGCCTTCGGGTCCGGCAGCTGCACCGATTGGAAAATGCCAAACCGCATGTACGACTCCCAATGGTTTTGGTCAGGGGTGAGTGGTCGCAGGTCGAACACTCACGACCTGCTCAAACATAACCGTTGATCAATGCAGGATATGTCCTGGCTCATTGTATCACCGGCACGTGGGATAGACTCGATGGAGGAGCTAATCGAGGTTGATTCCTCGGTTACGGAGAGGCAGTGGTTGGTGGAGGCGAGGCGATAGCCACAGTAGGCGCTGGTTGGGTCACCTGTGCCGCTACTTGTGCCTGGCCTTGGGTAACCGCAGGCTGCAAGGGCGGCGATGGTTCGATTGCCTGCTTGGAGCTTGAGGTGGGCAAAAGAGTGGAGGTTGGTAAAAGCGGGGTTGTAGGCGCCGGCTCGGTGGAAGGGTTGACCGTGATTGATGGAGTTTCTGGGGCAGGCAATCCCGTGGCAGTAGATCCGCAGGCTATTACGGCCAATGAGACCGCCGTTAACAAGCCAAAAACAATGGCCGCAAGCCAATTGGGCATGCCTGCAATCTAACAAAATGCCTTCTTAACTTCAATTGAGCAGCACTAGGACTGTAGTTTGCGCGCCCCGCGGGACTCGAATCCATGACCGCTTGGTCCGAAGCTCAATACTCTTTCCGTTGAGCTGTTGGTGAGCCAACGATTAGGCAACTCCCGAATTGGTTCCTGGGGCTGGCTCACGAACCAGCGCAGATCACAAATACGAACAACGAAACTGGCGGACCACCCACGGGGTTGAACCCTCTCGCCATCCAGGACTGGGGCGTGGATAGGGAGAACCGTTCGATCCTAGCCGGTTCACCACTGAACCACGGCGGATTTTCCAGTTGGTACCCGCCCGATATCGCCGAGTCTCCAGCGTCGCAGAACGCCTCAGCTGTACCTGTGGATCCGTCTCCTAGGAACGTGGATCCGGCGCGGTCATAGAAAGTGGCGCCCCCACCGGAAGGGCCTGGGGGCCCTTGTATGTTCCAGTCCAACGGGGATTGGTTTTTCTTACAATCTTCCGTTGCCGATTGTATCTTCAATTCACCGCTGGCTTGGTTGACACAGGAGTGGATCACACCGCTGGCCGGCGCCCCAACATGGGCGCTAACCTGGCTGGCCACGGCCATTGCCAAGAGCGCAACGAGAAGAACCGTTGCGATTCCTAATAGGGTCCATTTGCTCAACAATGTTGATAGAAACATCTGACCATCTCCCTTTGAGCCCGTTACGAATCACAGCCAGCCGCCATTATGGCCATGCTTTCATGCACCGGAACCGGCCGGCCAAGAGCCTGCCGCAAACGCCAATAGATCGATGCAGGAGCGTCAGATAGTTTATGTTGGCCCATGGGGACCGGTCAAATTCCGAACCTATTCCTGGAATCCGATTCAAACCCTGTCTCCGTAAACCTCGATACAGGTTGGTTGGGATATACCAGTCGGCAGATGCCAGGTAAAACAAAAAATGCAAAGGCCCTAATCGGCAAGGCTAGGGCCAATTTCGTGCCGAAGGTTGGCGCGCCCGGCGGGATCCGAACCCACGACCCCTGGGTCCGAAGCCCAGTACTCTATCCCGGGGTGATAGGCCCGAACAGGTGGGGTCTTTGACCAATGTGAGGATCAAATCCATGATGGTTCCCCTTGGGTTAGGCGCTCTTGTTTGCGAAATGTCCGAGGAAAAATCTGGCCGGGATCGGAAATAGGATGTTTGGATGCCTTCTGTGCTATGTTGGGTGACGTGTTGCGATCGTAAGCAGCGAAAAGACGACAGGAGGCATGCACATGAAAGCCGTGGTGTATAAAGAGCCGTTCCGTGTGGCCGTCGAGAACGCACCCGACCCAACGATCAAACACCCGAACGACGCGATCATAAAGATCACCTCGTCGTGCATATGCGGCTCCGATTTGCACATGTACGAGGGCCGGACGGCAGCGGCGCCGGGCATCGTGTTCGGCCACGAAAACATGGGAATCATCCAAGAGGTGGGCTCGGCGGTAACCGAGCGGAAGGCCGGAGACCGGGTGGTCATGCCCTTCAACGTCGCCTGCGGGTTCTGCAAGAACTGCCTTGGCGGCTTCACGGGATTCTGTACCACGGTCAACCCTGGATTTGCCGGCGGAGCTTATGGGTACGTTGCGATGGGGCCATGGGTAGGCGGCCAAGCAGAGTACCTTCAGGTCCCGTATGCGGACTTCAACTGTCTGCCTCTTCCCCAAGGAACAGAGCACGAGGCAGACTTCGCCATGCTGGCCGACATATTCCCAACCGGCTACCACGGTGCGGAGTTGGCCGGCGTAAGGCCGGGTGAGAGCGTGGCCGTATTCGGTGCGGGCCCGGTTGGCCTCATGGCTGCCTATAGCTGTCTCCTCAGGGGCGCCTCTGAGGTATTCATTGTGGATCACGTGGCGGAACGCCTGGGAAAGGCCCAGGAGATCGGCGCGACGCCTATCAACTACGACGAAGGCGACCCGGTCCAGCAGATAAAGGACCGGCGTAGCGGCAACGGAGTTGACAAAGGAATCGACGCGGTCGGTTACCAGGCGACCAAGGCAGGTTCCTCAGCTGTGGGAGGGGAGCAGGACGAGGCGCCCAACATCGTTCTCAACCAGTTGATCGACGTGGTCAACCCCACCGGCGCCCTGGGGATCCCGGGGTTGTACGTTCCTTCCGATCCCGGTGGAGTGGACGAGAACGCAAAACGGGGCGCGCTCTCGATAAACTTCGGCAGGCTGTTCGAGAAAGGCCTACGTTTGGGCACCGGGCAATGCAACGTTAAACAATATAACGCTTACCTGCGGGACCTGATCATCGCCGGCAGGGCTCAACCCAGTTTTGTCGTGTCCCACCAGGTATCTCTAGACCAAGCCCCAGAGGCATACGTGAAATTCGACCGGCGCGAGGAAGGGTACACAAAGGTTATCCTGCAGCCGTAGAGTCGGTTTCCAAAAGTTGAAGCTCCACTCTCGAGCAAACCCAAATGCAAAGGCCCTAATCATCGAGATTAGGGCCATGTTTATCCGTGAGGATTGGCGCGCCCGGCGGGATTCGAACCCACAACCCCTGGGTCCGAAGCCCAGTACTCTATCCGTTGAGCTACAGGCGCAAGCAGGCGGGGTGTCTGGG
>MUCP01000020.1 GCA_002816875.1 SAR202 cluster bacterium Io17-Chloro-G2 | reverse complement strand
GGCCGGTACACTTCGATGGACGACGACGGCCTGCCCGCCCTAAACACCGCTTTCCTGCGGGACGGCGCCTTCGTCCATGTCCCGCCAGGGGTTGCGGTCCCCTCTGTGTTGAACCTAATATACCTGACCACCCAGGGGGCTCATCTCACAGCTGTCTTCCCTAGAACGCTGATCGTGGCCGAAGGCAACAGCAGCGTCACGATCAACGAAAGCTATATCAGCGTGCCTGATAGTCTTTCAGAATCAGGCCACTTCACTAACGCCGTGACTGAGATCGTGATCGGCGACGGCGCGCATGTCAACTACCACCAACTTATCAACGAAGGCCCCAACGCATACCATGTCGGCCACACCAGGGTTTCCCAAAGCCGGGACAGCGCCCTTTCGTCATCATCCTTCGTCATCGGCTCAGCCCTCGCCCGAAATGACGTTCAAGTGGTCCTAGACGGGCCGGGCAGCTCCTGCGGTTTAGACGGCCTTTATCTCACCAAGGGCAGCCAACATATAGACAATCTGATCAACATCGACCATGCCAGCCCCCACACCACCAGCAACCTCCGTTACAAGGGGATATTGGACGGCAACTCCCGGGCGGTGTTCGGCGGAACGGTCTTGGTGAGGAAGGACTCCCAAAAGGCCACGGCCCATCAAAGCGATAAGAATCTGTTACTGTCGGATTCGGCCGAGGTGGACAGCAAGCCCAGCCTGCTGATATACGCCGACGATGTTCAGTGCGGTCACGGCGCAACGGCGGGAAACATCGACCCCATGGCGCTGTTTTACCTGCGCAGCCGCGGCCTTGATCACGAGACCGCCAGCAAGTTCTTGATTCACGCCTTTGCTGGAGAAATAATCCAATCCGTCGAGCTCGAACCTTTGCGAGATTACCTAGACCAACTGTTCCAGGACGAACTCCCGGCCGCAACCATCAGAATCAGGCATCAGGATTAGGGGCGTGCAATGACAAGCCACCACACCGGCTCTCAGCCGGCCGCGCCTGGAACGCCGGCGGCTCCATCCAAGACTCCGGCCACGGTTCCGTTGGACGTGGCTAAGGTCAGACAGGACTTCCCCATACTGGGGCAGATGGTCAACGGCCACCCACTGGTGTACCTGGATAATGCCGCCACCAGCCAAAAACCTAAGGTGGTCATAGATTGCCTGGTCAATTACTACACGACCAAGAACTCCAACGTCCACCGTGGCGTGCACACATTAAGCCAGATGGCCACCGATGACTACGAGGGCGCCCGCGCTAAAGTCCGGGGTTTGCTGAACGCCGCCGAAGACAGGGAGATAATCTTCGTCCGGGGCACCACCGAGGGGATCAATCTGGTTGCCCAGACCTTTGGCCGTCAGAACGTAGGCCAGGGAGACGAGATAATAATCTCCTCTTTGGAGCACCACTCAAACATCGTTCCGTGGCAGATGCTCTGCCAGGAGCGGGGCGCCACGCTCAAGGTGATTCCCATCAACGACGCCGGCGAACTGCTCATGGACGACTACGAGCGGTTGCTCAGTTCCCGCACCAAACTGGTTTCTGTGCTTCACGTGTCCAACTCCTTGGGCACGATAAATCCCGCTAAGCAAATTGTGGAAATGGCCCACAGCCGGGGCGTTCCCGTGCTGCTTGACGGCGCCCAGGCGGCGCCCCACCAGCAGTTAGATGTCCAGGACCTTGGCTGCGACTTCTACGTATTCTCAGGACACAAGCTATACGCGCCCACCGGCATCGGGGTCTTGTACGGCAGGGCGGAACTGCTCGACTCCATGCCGCCCTGGCAGGGCGGTGGAGAGATGATCCGGTCGGTCACCTTCGAGGAAACCCTGTATAATGACCTGCCTAACAAGTTTGAGGCAGGGACCCCCAACATAGCCGGGGCCATCGGCCTGGGGGCGGCCATCGACTACGTGTCCAACATCGGTATGGACCGGATCGCAGCCTGGGAGCATGAACTGTTGGAATACGGCACCCGATGCCTATCATCCATAGAAGGATTACGGCTGGTGGGGACGGCCGAAAAAAAGACCGCCATCCTGTCCTTCGTGATGGACAAGGCCCACCCCCACGATATAGGCACCATCCTGGACACCCAGGGTATCGCCATTCGCACCGGGCACCACTGCACCCAGCCGCTGATGGACCGGTTCGGGATCCCGGCCACGGCACGGGCCTCCTTGGCCTTTTACAACACCAAAGAAGAAGTAGACACCTTGGTCAAAGGTATTGACCGGGTGATTGAGGTATTTTCCTGATGTCCGACCTGGGGGAGCTTTACCAGGAGATCCTGCTGGAGCATAACAGCAAACCACGCAACTACCGGCAGTTGGAGGATTTCAACTGCTCGGCCGACGGTTTCAACCCGTTGTGCGGCGACAAGGTCACCCTGTTCCTGAAGGTGGAAAATGGGACCGTCGTCGACGTGGGGTTCCAGGGCTCCGGTTGCGCCATATCCCGAGCGTCGGCGTCCATGCTGACCCAAAGCATCAAGGGGCGGCCGGTCGCCAAGGCTCAAGAGACATTCGACGCCTTCCACGTCATGCTCACCGAGCCGGGCGCTGATCTGGACTACGACACGCTGGGCGACCTGGAGACCCTTTCGGGGGTCATAGAATTTCCCACACGAATCAAGTGCGCCATTTTAGCCTGGCACACCCTGATCGCCGCCTTGGACAACACATCCGAACCAGTGACCACCGAATAGTCCTCAATCAATCCGTGATTTCCCCCGGAAGGTCCCCGTAAGCCCGGTTATGATAAGCTAAGAACACGCTGAACACCTTCGGCTTATCAGATCCCCGACCAAGATTACAGAGATTAGAATGACAAGCGCCGCCCCGGAGCATATAACCACCAGCCGCGAGCTACTGGCCAAGGCGCAAGAGTCCCTCGACCAAGACGACCTGCTCCAAGCCTCGGAGAAGGGTTGGGGCGCGGCGGCTCACATGGTCAATGGTGTTGCTGAAAAGAGGGGCTGGCCGCACAGCGGCCACCGGGAGCTTTACCAGATCGTAAACCGCCTGACCCAGGAAGCCTCCGACCCTCAGCTTAGATCTTTATTCAGCATCGCAAGCTCTCTTCACGCAAATTTTTATGAACTATGGATGCCCCGGGAAATGGTGGAAGAGGACTTAAGACGGGTGAGGGAACTTCTAGCCAGGCTGGAAGAACTTTAATAGCCTGATGGCGAGAACCCCCAGTTCTCATTGATAAAAGTATGTCTCAGATCCCAGATGTCCAACTAGGAGGTCTCTACGGAGACCTGATCCTGGAGCACTACCGCAATCCCCACAACCGCCATCCCGTGGCGGGACCGGATTTGGAAGCCCAAGAATTCAACCCGTTCTGCGGAGACCGGGTCGGCCTCAAACTAAAGCTGGACCAGCAAAGCCGAGTGTCGGAGATCAATGCCGATTCCGAGGGTTGCTCCATAATCCAGGCGTCGACATCCATGCTGTCCGACCTGTTGAAGGGAAAAACCCTGGAAGAGATCGCCGGCCTTGCCGCCGCATTTCGTTCCATGATGGCTGGCAAAGACATCCCACCGGAATCAATGACAGAATTGGGGGAACTGGACGCTCTCCAGGTAGTGCGGCGCTACCCGGTGCGCATCAAGTGCGCCCTCCTGCCGTGGACCGCCCTGGAGGAAGCGATGCAGGAGTACTGGAGCCGGGTAGGTTAGGATTCTCAGGCCTGTCCCATAACGTTGGACTCTGTTGATTCTTAAAATAGGGCGGTTCGTTTGGCCTGGCAAATTCAGGCAATGTCAGGCAGCCAGGGGCCTTGAAAGGCCAGCTACCGAAAACCATCACGGCGGTGACGAAAGGCGGTATGAAGATGATGGCATGCACCACCGATCCAAAAAAGCTCTTGAGTGGTTTGCTGCACCGCGCCGTATGACGGCACCTTCATTAGAATACCTGGCTGGGGTGAATTGTTATGTTTCATTGGCTTTCAGCTGTTCTTCGAGATCTTTCAAGTCCCCGAGCACCCACACATCAGCTATTCGCTCGCCGTTGAAACTGAACAAAGCGCAACCATTCCAACTCACTTGGTGTTTCGTTGGGGAGTAACCCATCAATTCGTCTTGATGGATACCGGTGAAGGTCATCTTGGCAAATACTTTTTCTCCTTCCGACACAAGCTCTTCAATAATGCACCTGTAATCCCCAAGGGCTTTGTGTACCATATCAACGTATTCGGCAAAACCGGCGCGGCCTCGTTTCTCTTGTCCCAGCGACCCTCGGAATGTGAAATTCTCGTGAAGGACCGAGGGCATCGCATCCTTGTCGTGGGCGTTCCAAAGTTTTTCGTAGAATCTGCGAACCTGCTCTTTGTGCACGTCTACCCCTGACTATAAAAGTAAGGCCGTAGCCATGGGATTGGGGTCCCAATCCGGATATGGATGATTCTACAGTGGAATCAGGGACAAATGGGCAACAAAAGAGGAATAGCTACCCCTCGATTGGCCAAGTGGTCTCGGCCGGTATCAGGCAGCGCGGGTTTTAAAGGGCCAGCTGCCGAAGACCATCACGGCAATGACGATGGGCGGTATGAAGATGATGGCATGCACCACCAGTCCAAATCCCAGAGCTTCGGCAGGGCCGACTCCAAAGACTTTCAGCAGATGGTAGACCGCAAACTCAAAGGTGCCGACTGACGCTGGAAGGGAAGGGATCAGGCCCACGAAACCCATGGTCCCGACTATGAGCAATGTCGCCACCAATACTGATATCTCTATGCCCATGCCGAAGGCCAACACCCAAGCAGACAAGCCCAGCAACAGCCAATAACCCAGGGTGAGTACCAGAGAAGACGCCAGCTTGGACCGGGCACACATCAGACCGCGCAGGGAACCAGCCGTGGAGACCAGCAAAGGAATCCGGTTCAACCATGGGACTCCCTTTGACCAGATCACCAAAGGAACGGCCACCAAGCTGAGGATCGCAACGGCAATGAACCCCAAGATATAGAGGGTAAATCCTTGCAACGCCGGGACAAATACCAACCCCACGCCGAGAAGCAGGCCCCCAATGACAAAATCCAACACCCGCTGGATGCCCAGGGTTGCGACGGCCACTTCACGTTTCACGCTGTAGCGAAGGGTCAGCAGCACGAATTGGGCGGCCTCGCCGAAGACACGCACCGGCGACAGGCTGTTCAAGCCGATGCCGGCGTTTTGAACCAGCAGCAGCCGGTGGAAGGGCACCTTCTCTCCCAAAAACAGGACTTGCCAACGAAAAACCCGTAGCGCCATTGCCAGACAAAAAAGGAATAATGAGAGCAGTGTGTAGCCCAGGGAGAGGTGGTTAAGTTGGGTGGTCAGCGTGCCCCATTCTACGTCTCGGGCAACCCATAACCCTATGGCCGAAGCAAAACAGATGCCCAGAATGGTTCTGGACTTGCCACCCCAAAGGGAGCGCAGGACCGCGGCGGCCGGCATAATAGCCGGGGTCAACGGATTAAATGCCGCCGCGAGGGCGGCGGATGGGCCTCCGGCTGGAGAACAACCGGCAACACCACACCACCACGGGAACCTCCTGCCATCCAAAAAGATACATCGCAAACACATTACGGCTTGCCTAGATTAAGTTCAAGCCTTTCTGCCTACATATTTAAACGAATTTTATACTAGTAAAATTTATCCTTTACCGGTTCTTGGTCCGGCTCTGTCATTCTGAACCAGCCGCAGCGGTGAAAAATCTAACCTCGTCAGCGTAAAACATTGCTGTCAGGCCCACGACTTTAGATTCTTCACCCCTCTCAGATTGACGGGGCAGGCCGGCAATATTTTAGGGCGAGTCCCCTATGCTCCCGGCCGTTGCAACCCTTTAAGATAGGAAATGTGCCCCTGATGCTGAAACAACTCGCCGACCACCTGGCGGAAGATGGCCCCCACCGACATCTCGGGCCTTTGCTCCCGGGGCGCCGGGTTGAAATCGTCCGGGGCCAGACCTTTAAGATATTCCAACGTCTCACCGCGCACCGCGTCGCCATAGCGCATCAACTCGTCCCGGTCTAGGGCGGGAAACTCCGCCACCTGCTCCAGGGTATGGCCGAAACCGTTGTCCCTGGTTGGCAGGCCGAATCTTTCATTCCAGCCATCCCTCTCCCATATTTCCGGCTTTCGCTGGATGAAGAACTGGAACCACATGTCCTCCACCCGGAGCATGTGCCACAATATCCAGCCGATGGGGTTGGCCTCGGGGCCGGCGCGCCAGGCAAGCTCCGCAGGAGTCAGGTCGTTGACCGCCTCGGTCAAGAATTCCTTCTCTTGCCTGAAAGCGTCTTCGATAAATTCATTCAAGGTCATTTGGGATACTCCTCTTACCGATGGAAATAACCGATTGAAAACCCGCGAGAGATGAAAATACGGGCCGAAATACGGTCTAAGTTGACCGCCCCTCCGGCCACGGGTATTCTACTCTTCGGCCCTTCCCCCGTCATTTCCAACCCCACATGCCAACCCAAAAGGAGCGAACCCCTTGCCAGACACGCTGATCACACCGGAAGTGCTGGCCCTCATCGGCCAGGATACCCCTCCGGAGCGAAACAAGTTCCCCATAAGTGAGGAGATGGCCTACGACCTGGCCAATGCCACCGAAGACCCCAACCCTTTGTACTTCGACGAGAATCACGCCGCCCGCAGCCGGTTCGGCGGTCTGCTCTGCCCCCCTTTGGCCACCTGGAAAGACATCGCCCCGCCCATTGGCTATTTCGGCGCGGGACAGGAATCCCACTTCCAGGTTCCCCTGCCTTTCAATAGTTACGGGTTGAACGGTGGCGCCGATTGGCAATTTCTGCGTCCCGTCTACGCCGGCGATTGGATCACCCGCCAATTTCGCGTCATGGACGTCTTTGAAAAGGCGGGAAGGTCCGGGCCGCTGGTCTTTATCGTGCGGCGTGAGACCCAGACCAACCAGGATGGGCTGGTGGTCCAACGCGCCGGCCGGGTCAGCATCCACCGCGCCCTGCCCGCCGGGGAACAGCCCACCCAGGCGGTGAACGTTTCCGACGATCTAAGCACGGTCGCCGTCTCTCCCCCGGCGCCCGATGTTGTGGTGGAACAGCCTCAAGCCCAGATTCACGCCCAGATACACTATGAAGACGTTTCAGTGGGCAGGGAGCTAACACCAGTGGTCAAAGGCCCCCTGACCACCACCCATCTGGTCCGCTGGGCGGCGGCCAACGGCAACTATGCCCGCATCCATTGGGACCTCCCCTTCGCCCAACTACGCCAGGGCCTGGCCAACGTGGTGGTCAACGGCTCCCTGAAGAACCAATACCTGGGCCAACTGGCGCTTAACTTCGCCGGAGAAGAGGGCTGGTTCCGACGATTCTACGTGGAGCATCGGGGCATGGACTATCCCGGCGACGTGATCACCGCCTCGGGCGTGGTCACTTCCATGGAGGAAAGGGACGGATTTGGCCACGTTGAATGCCGGGTAGCCTTGCGTAACCAGCGGGGCGAGGAAACGGCATCAGGCCGGGCCATTGTCGTCCTGCCCAAGAGAGGCCAAGTCCTGCCCCTGGTTTGGGAGCCACAAGACTGATGACCTCAAGGCAGGTGACCTCAGGAATCTTGGGCGGCCTTCGCGTGTTGGACCTGGGCGACGGCGTGTCAGGTCCATTCTGCGCCAAACTCCTGGCCGATTACGGCGCGGAGGTGATAAAGATCGAACCTCCCCGGTTGGGCGACTCCGCCCGCCGGGCCGGGCCCTTCGCTGGCGACGACCCCCATCCCGAAAAAAGCATCCCTTTCCTATATGTAAACACCAACAAACGCGGGGTCACCCTGGATATCAACGAGTCCTCGGGCAGGCGGCTATTCGAGGAGATGCTGGTTAAAGTCGATATCTTGGTGGAAAACTTTTCCCCGTCGGAGGCGTCGGCCCGGGCGTTGAATTACCCCACCCTGGCCGAGATCAATCCCACCTTGGTGGTCACCTCCATCGCCTCCTTCGGCCAGACAGGGCCTTACCGGGATATGGAAGCCACCGACATCGTAACCACCGCCCTCAGCGGACTCATGTACCATTCGGGAGACTCCGACAAAGAACCTCTGCGCAACGGCCTGGACCAATCCCTATACGTGGCAGGCATCAACGGGGCCGTGGCCACCCTGGCGGCCATATTTCAACGCATCACCACCGGCCGGGGGCAACACGCCGACGTTTCCGTGGCAGAATGCCTGTCCAGCCACCTGGTCCAGCCGGTGCCTTACTACAACTACATGGGCGCCATAAAAGGCCGCCGTCCGGTGAGGGGTTCCGGGTTCGAAGAGCTCATGCCGGCCCGCGACGGCTACGTCATTCCGTCGGTCCAGGGCTCCCAGCCCTGGTCCACGGTAGCCGGCCTCATCGGCTTGGAAGAATTGCAGGATGAACGGTTCGCCACCGGCGGAGGCCGGATCGAGCACGGGGAAGAACTCAACGGTCTTTTGATCCAGGGTCTGGCCCAATGGGACCGCAAGGCGTTATTTCAGGCTTCCGGGGAAAGCCGCCTGGTCTTCGGCATGGCTCAGGACGCCGGCGATCTGTACCACTGCCCCCACCTGCGGGAGCGCGGATTCTATGTGGAAGTTGAACATCCGGTGGCCGGCGTGGCAGATTACCCTGGGTTGGGCCCCCGCCTATCCGCCATGGAATACCAGGTCACCCGTCCGGCTCCGCTTCTGGGCCAGCACAACCAAGAGATCTTCTGCGGCGAGATGGGTTATACCAAAGAAGACCTGACCGTCCTACGGCAGATGGGCGCCATCTGAACCCGGCATCGTCAACACGAGCAGATCAAACACGAGCAAATCAAAGAGGAACATCATGTCTGCGGATATCCCATTCGACCGGGAAAAAGCTCGGGAGTTCACCCAAAATGCTGTCGGTGATTTGGCCGGGACGATGGCCATACTCATGTGCGCTATCGGAGACCGCCTTGGCTTATTTAAAACCTTGGAGAGGAAAGGACCGGCCACCAGCGCTGGGCTGGCAACCTTGGCAGGAATCGACGAGCGTTATGCAAGGGAATGGTTAAGCGCAATGGCCTGCGCCGGCTACCTGGATTACCATCCCGAGTCTGCTGAATTCTCGCTGCCCCCGGAACATGCTGCTTTGCTCGCGCAGGAGGGAGGTAGACTTTTCTTGGGGGGAATGTATCAGATGGTGACGGCGACTTTACCCCATCTGGAAGACGTGATTCAGGCATTTCAGCATGGCGGCGGCGTTCGACAATCCGATTACGGCGCCGGCTTCTGGCAGGGCCTAGAGCGCTATACATGCACTAAATTTGAAAACCTCATGCTGCAACAGTGGCTGCCGTCCGTACCTGAGATCCAATCCAGTCTCGAACAAGGAATGGAGGCCGCGGACATCGGCTGCGGCGCTGGCCGGGCCATAATCAAACTGGCTCAGTCTTTTCCCAAGTCACGTTTCGTAGGCTATGACGTTTACGTGCCCAGCATCAGCACCGCATCCGCCAACGCCGGGGATGCCAACGTGGCGGACAGAGTCAGTTTCCAAATTTGGGACGGCTCACAGGACTTGCCCGGCAGTTACGACCTGATCACCACTTTCGACGTGGTCCACGATTCCGCAAGACCGCTGGAACTCCTTTCGTCCATACGGCGGGCATTGCGGCCGGGCGGAGCCTATCTGGTGTTGGAAGTCAACTCGGCTGAAAAGTTGGAGGACAACATCGGCCCGTTGGGCGCCATAAAGATGGGCCTTAGCGTCATGTACTGCATGACCACTTCCCTGGCGGCGGATGGCGATGGACTGGGAACCGTGGGCCTGCCCGAACCCAAGCTGCTGGATCTATGCACACGGGCAGGATTCTCCAGTGTGACTAAAGCTTGGGAAGACCCCTTTCACGCCCTGTACCAAGTACTTCCTTAGTTAAGTGAGAATACGGCCATGCCCGACCTGCCCCTTGCCAACATCAGAGTTCTCGACCTCAGCCGGGTTTTCGCCATGCCCTACGCCGGGGCATATATGGCAGACCTGGGGGCCGAGGTCATCAAGGTGGATTCGTGCCAGGCCCAGTTCATGGACACCACGCGGACCCTGAACGGCCCCTACCCCGGCAACGATCCCGGCGAAAATTATTGGGACCGGGCAGGCACCTTCCAAACCTTGAACCGGGGTAAGCGCAGCGTGACCTTGGACCTGCGCAGCGATGCCGCCCTGGAAATCCTAAAGCAACTGGTCTCGGTCAGCGACATCGTCCTGGAGAATTTCACCCCCAGGGTGATGCGGCGCTTCGGTTTGGACTATGCCAATTTAAAAGCCGTTAAACCCGACTTGATCATGGTCTCCAACACCGGCTACGGCCACGGCGGTCCTTGGACCGACTTCGGCGCCATGGCCACCGCGCTGGAACCCACCCACGGCGCCGGCGCTTTTATGGGCTATCTTGATACCGGCCCTGATAGGAGCGCTAATGACGGTGGGTCCAGCGGAAGCGTACCCAACAAGATGGGTAATTCTTACACCGACTTCCTGGCCAGTTGGACCGCCCAGATGGCCGTCATGGCCTGTCTCATCCACCGGGTCCGCACCGGCCAGGGCATGTGGATCGACCTGGCTATGTATCAGGTGGGAGTCTCGTTCCTGGGAGAAGGCCTGCTGGACTACGCCTTCAACGGACGGGCAACGCGCCGTTTGGGCAACCGCCACCAGTCGATGTCGCCCCACGGTTGTTACCCCTGTCTGGGAGACGACCAGTGGGTGGCGCTGGCGGTTAGGGGCGATACCGAATGGCAGGCGTTTTGCCAGGCCCTGGGTCAACCGGATATGGCCGGCGACACCAGGTTCAGCAAACCGCTGAAACGGTGGCGAAACCAAGATGCGCTGGATGCTGTTATCTCCCGCTGGACCGAGACCCGTACTTCTTACCAGGTGATGGAAACGCTGCAGGCCGCGGGCGTGCCCGCCGGCCCGGTGCTCAACGCCCTCCAGCTGCTTGCCGACACACACTGGAGGGAACGGGGATACTTTGAAACGGTGGACCATCCACCGGAGACGGGGCTAGGCCGCCAGGAATATGTAAGCAGGGGTTGGCGGCTGTCCGGCGCCGACGTGAAAATCCGGTCCGGGGCGCCGCAGCTAGGCGATTCCAACGAGTACGTTCTGGAGAGGTTGCTGGGACTGGACGAGGGCGAGGTGCAGGGATTGGCAGATAGCGGCATCATCGGCTCCCACCCCATAGGGGGTTCTCCCGCCGGGGCCGTCCCGCTGCAAAGGCAGGCCGAGTTGGGGTGGATCGTCGACTATGACCCAGACTGGCCCGGCGGATAGCCGGCGAAGGCGTGAGGCGGCTTTAAGGGCCACTCACCCAGTCCCTAAAGCCAGACCTCAGGAGCCAGTCCCCACCGCTCCATAAATAACAAATACACGGGGAAAGTGCTTGACACTAATATCCGCTGCTGCTTATAATACGAACAAGACGCCCAGCCACCAACCGCGTCTTTTCCTTTTTAGCCCATCCTTTCTTCCGCCTTAGCCGTATTTCGTTTCTCGTATATTCGGCACCTTTCCGATTTTCGGCTTTAGCGTAGGTGCATGGCCACAAAGTATATCTTCGTCACCGGGGGAGTAGTCAGTTCCATCGGCAAGGGGATTAGCGTCGCATCGATTGGGCGCATCCTTAAAAGCCGCGGAGTATCCGTCTCGGTTCTGAAACTCGACCCCTACCTCAATGTAGACCCAGGCACGATGTCCCCTTATCAACATGGTGAGGTATTTGTCACCATGGACGGGGGCGAGACCGATTTGGACCTGGGGCACTATGAGCGGTTCATCGACGAAGACCTCACCAGGTCGTCCAACCTGACCGCTGGTCAGGTTTATCTCAGCCTGTTGGCCAAAGAGCGCCGGGGAGATTTCCTGGGCGGAACCATTCAGGCAGTGCCCCACGTTACCAACGAGATCAAGGACAAGATCATAGCTCTGGCCGATGAATCGTTGGCCGATGTGATAGTGGTGGAAGTGGGCGGCACGGTAGGCGACATCGAGGGATTACCCTTTCTGGAAGCGATACGTCAAATTCGAAACGATGTCGGCAGGGAAAACGTCCTGTACATTCACCTGACCCTTCTACCCTATTTGTCCGCCGCCAGAGAGCTCAAGACCAAACCAACCCAGCACAGCGTAAAGGAGTTGCGCGGCATCGGCATCCAGCCCGACGCCATCCTATGCCGCAGCGACTACCCGGTTCCGGACGCCATACGGGGGAAAATTTCCTCATTCTGCGACGTTGCCGAGCGGGCGGTGATTCCCTTGACTACCGTGGACAACGTCTACGAGGTGCCTCTGATACTGGAAGAGGCCGGTCTTGGAGATATCATGACCGAACACTTGTCCCTGCAGGCCCAACCCAGGGACATGGCAGGTTGGTCGGCCATGGTCGAACGGATGAATAACCTGAGCGAGGTTGTCTCCATCGCCCTGGTGGGCAAATATGTGGAATACCCCGACTCTTATATCTCCGTTAAAGAAGCCTTACGCCACGCCGGTTTGGCCCATGACCGGGAGGTCGAGATACAATGGGTTCACTCAGAAGACGTTGAACGGCAAGGTCCAGAAACTCTGCTGGCTAACGCCTGCGGTATCGTGGTTCCCGGCGGATTCGGTCCCCGGGGCGTGGAAGGAATGATACAAACGGTGCGTTACGCCCGGGAGCACCAGGTGCCTTATCTTGGTCTGTGCCTCGGCTTGCAGGTGATGGTCGTCGAATGGGCCAGAAGCCAAATGGGGTTGAAAAACGCCAATTCGTCGGAGTTGGACCCTGACACTCCACACCCGGTGATCCATATCATGCCGGATCAGCAATCGGTGACCTCCATGGGAGGGACCATGCGGTTGGGGTCTTATCCTTGCCAGCCCCAGGAAAACACCCTCACCAAAGCCGCTTACGGAGACGGCGTGGCGAACGAACGGCACCGGCACCGGTTTGAACTGAATAACTCCTACCGGGAATCTCTCGAAAATTCCGGGTTTGTCATAGGAGGCGTTTCTCCCGATGGGAATTTGGTGGAAACGGGAGAGATCAGAGATCATCCATTCATGGTTGGGGTCCAATACCATCCCGAATTTCAGTCTAGGCCAAATAGGCCCCATCCCTTATTTGCCGGGTTCATCGACGCGGCTCGAAAGACCATCCGGGAGGGCAGCCAGCAACCCTTGCCGCTACCCGATGACAAGAGAAACTGAAGTGTCTTCCCCTAGCCGGCAGAACGTAATGCAACAACCAATCAAAGATGAAGCGGTGATGACGTGAAGTTCTTTTTAGACACAGCAAATATTCAAGAGATCAGAGACGGCGCCCGGCTTGGCGTGATCAGTGGAGTGACCACCAACCCCTCGTTGGCCGCCACCGAGGGCATCGGGAGCGCCCAGGGTTATAAGGCGGCCGTGCAAGAGATTTCAGACTTGGTGGACGGTCCCATCTCCGTGGAAGTGGTGAGCCTTGACGCCGAAGGAATGGTGGCCGAAGGCAGGGATATCGCCGAATGGATACCCAATCCATGGGTGAAGATCCCGAGTACTCCCGCCGGGTTCGAAGCCATGTCCATCCTCTCCCGGGACGGCATAAAGATCAATCAGACGCTGTGCTTCTCCACCAATCAAGCCCTATTGGGGGCCCAGGCCGGTTCGACGGCGGTCAGTCCATTCGTCGGACGCTTGGACGACATCGGCCATCAAGGGATGGACATGGTCGCCGAGATCGTGTCCATATTTCGCCGTTACGACATTAAGACCTTAGTCTTAGCGGCCAGCATCCGGCACACTCTCCATTGCACTATGGCCGCCCACGCAGGCGCCGACATTGCCACGGTCCCTTATAAAGTACTTTTGCAAATGGCCCAGCATCCCTTGACCGACGCCGGCATGGCCCGGTTTCAGGCAGACTGGGAAAAGGCAGGTAAATCCTGAGCCGGCAGCCTGAAATTCCCCCCTTTGGCCTCGGGGTCTTTATGGCCGCACCGGCCCGTCATCGGGACCACAACTCCATCATGGATATCCCAACCCTTACTTCTTCCGTCATCATTCCCGCCATGGACGACACTAACGGCGGGGAACACCCATATTCAGCGCCCAATGATTCGGGGACAGAATGCGGCATCGGACTGCGGTAGTGTCCCAACAATACCTCCAAGGGAAAGGGCCGGCAACGGCGCCAATCTCAAAGGGGCATCGGCGGACGGCCTGCGTCCGGTAAAACAGCGAGGTGAACATGGTAACCACACAGCGAACAGTAGATGTCGCGGAACTCGGGGCTAAAAGCAAAGACGAATTGTTGGCTATGGCGCCGGATGTCGGGCTTTCCGACGGCGGCTCCTTGACCAACATGCGCCGGGAAGACCTGCTTAGCCGTCTGTTGCAGGCGGCGTCGGCCCAACAGTCATTGGTGGCGTCGGGTATCTTGGAAACCATGGACGAAGGCTACGGCTTTCTCCGGCAGGTAAACTCCCATTCGGGCACCGGTGACGTTTATATCTCCCAATCCCAGATCCGCCGATTTGGCCTCCGGACAGGAGATACAGTGACCGGACAGGTCCGGCCGCCCAAGGAGGGAGAACGCTACTTCGGCCTGGTGCGGGTGGAAAAGATCAACCTGATGGACACCGACCAGGTCCAATCCCGCGCCCGCGTCCAATTTGAGCATCTGACCCCCATCTTTCCTGAGGAGCAGTTGGTGTTGGAATCCGAAGGCTCCATCCTCGCCACGCGAATGGTGGACCTTTTCGCACCTATTGGCCTGGGCCAACGGGGGCTTATCGTGTCTCCTCCCAAGGCTGGCAAAACAACGATACTGAAACAGGTCGCCCATGCCATCTCCATCAACTACCCCGAGGTCGTGTTGATGGTGGTGCTGATCGGCGAGAGACCCGAGGAAGTTACCGACATGCGCCGGGCCGTGAAGGGGGACGTTTTCGCATCCACCTTTGACGAGTCCGTGGAAGAGCAATGCCGGGTGGGAGAACTGGCCTTGGAGCGGGCCAAACGTCTGGTGGAATTTGGCCAAGATGTGGTCATCCTGCTTGACAGCATCACCCGCCTCACCAGGGCGTATAACCTGGCGGTCCCCTCCAGCGGACGTACCCTTTCCGGCGGCATAGATCCCATCGCCTTATATCCTCCGAAAAAGTTTATCGGCGCGGCCCGTAATATTGAGGAAGGCGGCAGCCTGACCATCATCGCCAACTGCTTGATCGACACCGGCAGCCGCATGGACGAAGTGATTTACGAGGAATTCAAGGGCACCGGCAACATGGAGCTCCACCTTGACCGGCGTCTCGCCGAAAAGCGTTTTTTTCCGGCCATCGATATAGTCCGCAGCGGGACCCGCCGGGAGGAATTGCTGTTTTCCGAAGATACCCTCAAGCAGATCTGGCTCCTGCGCCGAATGATTGGCCTCATATCCAACGACGGCGCGTCCAACGCAACGGAACGCGTGTTGGAGAGAATGGGCAAGACCGGCAATAACCAGGAGTTTCTGGAAAACCTGAACAAAGAGGTCTGATCCCGGCCGCCGCTCCATGATCCGGCGGCCAAACGCAGGCTGCCAAATCCGGAAATTAAGGATTTCCCTCCCTCGGTGCCAACCCCATAATATCGGCGCGTGATATCGGTGCGCAATATCGGATCGCAAGGGTGACAACTCCGCCCACATCCCCGAATTCCCAGAGGAACGTCCAGACCAAAACACCGTGGACCTCCCACGCGATGGAGGTCACATGGCTGTTGACCGTATTTCTAGTCCCCCTGGCTTTCTTGGACCGGGACTATGTGCTTTCCGAAGCGGAACTGGCCTTTATAGACCTTCCTAAGATCGCCTTGTTGCGCACCCTGGCCGCCTTTATCGCTGTGTTCTGGCTGGTGGAGTGGTCCTTCGCCTCGGGACGCCACAACGGGACAAGATTGGACCTCCAACAGTTCAGAGCCGGTGCGAATCGCGCGTTCCCACGATGGCGCGTCACGCTATTTGGCCATCCTTGCCGGTGGGTCATCGCCGCCGCCGGGCTTTTCCTGGCCAGTACCCTGCTCAGCACCGTCTTGTCCACGTCGTTTAGCGTGAGCGCCTGGGGCATGGTACCCGGGCAGGACACCTATCCTGCCTACACTGTCTTGGCCCACTTTTTGCTATTCGCCGCGGTGGCCAGCCACCTGAAGACCAGCGCGCAACTAGCCCGGTTGTTCGGTGCTATGATCTTCATGGGGACCCTGGTTTCCGGAATCGCCATCACGCAACACTTCGGCATCGACCCCTTCAACCTATTGGACCCCGTGGATCTATCCCAGGCCACTTCGACCCTGGGCAATGCCGTAGTTGCCGGCTCGGTCTTGGTCTTGATCCTTCCATTGACCCTGACCTCCGCGGTCATAACGCTGGAACGACGGGTCGCTAGAGGCGCATTTGGGTGGAAGGCCCTGGGTTGGGGCCTGGTTTTGGGCATACATCTGCTGGGTTTGATCTTCACCTTTGGACGCGGTCCGTGGGTGGGCGCAATAGCTGCCCTTTTTTCCCTGCTGGCATTGTTTCTTTTGTTCGCCGGCTGGCGGGCCTGCTTAAAAGGCCTGCTGGTTCTTGGTTTGGCCGGGGGACTATGCTTCCTGACCTTGGCCACTACCTAAGGGATTTTACTTGGTGACCTGCAAGCGGCCCAAAAGAACGCGGCCTCCGGAGCAACCTCCGAACCGCTGGAAGTGGTCACCGGGGCCACAAACAGCCGCAACGTGGTAGATAGATTTACGTCGGTGGGCGGGGCGGTGACCGGCGGGCTTTCGGGGCGGATCGTGATCTGGCGGGCTTCCCAGCGTCTGGCATTGCAGCGGCCGTGGTTCGAATTCGAGGACCTTAGCCTTCCCTGGTTGCGTCCGGTGATTGGCTACGGACCAGACTTGTTCAAATACACATACCTGCTGGAACGGCGTGCCGATCCGCGGACGGGCCGGCTGGTCTCTGAACGATACGCACACAATTACTTCATACATAAGGGGGTGGAGTTGGGGGCTTTGGGGCTGATCACATCCCTGGGGCTGTTTCTGGTTCCGATGGGCGCCGGCGCATACTTGTTGGTTCGGCATAGACGAAGCTATTCAATCGTTCACAGATTGGTTTTAGCAGGGCTCTTGGCCGCCCTGGCAGGCAGGTTCTTGGAGCAGACTACCGGGGTAGCGTCTGTGTCCGATCTGGCCATAACATGGGTGTTGTTTGGGGCCTTCGCGGCCATTCCAGCCATCATGGAGGAACCGCCGGCAGTCCAAGACCCGGGGCGGCTTCCCGCCCATACGCAGCGGCGGCTGCCGGCCGGCAGCCGCCCAACCATGGCAATCGGTCAAATGTGGCGTCCCGCGGTGGCGGTGGCGCTGATCGCCGGCATCGGGACGCTCACTTGGATCAAAACCATCGATTATCCCTTGGCGGCGGTCAAAGCCCGGGAAGGCTTAGATCAAACACGAAGCGGCCAGTTGCCCAAAGCCCTCGAGTCTCTGGCACATGCCGAGTCGAGGGCCCCCGGCGTTTTTGTCTACCCGGCACTTCGGGCCGCCGTCTATTCGGTTTACGCCGACGGCGCCCAGGGAAACCGGGAGGCCGAGTGCAGCGTCACCGGCGATTACCGGACCTGCTTGGCCCGCAAAACAGTGCTACATAACCGTGAGGCGGCTCAACAACGGCCTCTGGACTGGAGGCCGCAGTTGGCCTTAGCCCAGTCCACATTAGCCCTGGCATCTCTGGTGGGGACCACCCAACTGTCCTCCGACGCCACCGGCCTGTTTCGCCGCGTGGCGCAGATGGACCCGCAAGCCTGGTGGCGTTGGGAGATGCTGGCAGCGGCATACAACCAGGTGGGACAGCCCCAAAAATCCCTAGAATCTCTAACGGCCTCCTTCTCCATCCTGGGCGACAGCGATGAGGCAGCCAATTCTTTTCTGATTCAGGGCATCGCCCGGAGAGATCTCCAACAACCAGCGGAGGCTTTGGCTGCGTTTGACCGGTCGATATCCCGGTTCCAAAGATTGAAAGATACATCGAAGAAGCGGCCCCCTGCCTATCGATCGGGCCTGAACAACTCCCTGGCCGACGCATATTCCAACCGGGGCGCCATCTTGAATGACGTTGGCCGATACCACGAGGCGATATCCGGCCTGGACCAGGCCATCTCTTTGAACCCTAACCTGGCCATTGCCTACAACAACCGGGCCAACTCCTACGCCAACCTTGAGCAAATCAACCACGCCTTGGACGATTACGATGAGGCGATACGTCTGGACCCCAGGTTGGCGTTGGCTTACTACAACCGGGCCCTGGCCTATACATACTTGGGTGACGACGAAAAAGCCCGGCTGGACGTCGGGCGGGTGGCGGAACTTGGGCTAGACGCCGGCGCGCTGTTGGAGTCGATAGAAGAGGCCAAGAACGACCGTTGACGGCCGGCCCTGATGTATTCGCCAGTCTGGATTCGTCAGTCTGGATTCGCTAGTCTGGATTCGCTAGTCTGGATTCGCCGGGCCGGGAAACACCCAGTGAGAATAGGGTGCAGGCCAACTTGAAAACAGCGGCTTGCCTCAAGGCAGGTGGCGACCCACCCTATGGAGGCTGATAGTGGATGCCGCACCGGCTATCCCGGCCGGTAACACTCCGGTAACACTTCTCCGGTTAACATGGCTGCGGCTCCCAAGCATCACCGGCGTCGTTAGAAGTTGCCGCGGGCCATGGCGGCGGGGGTTACGGAACCGGCCTGATTTTACCGGCGCCCCTGGTTCAACCACTGGTCCCACAGGTGCTTCGAGACGGACGAATTTCGAGGGTCAAATATTGGAGATAAGCCACATCCAGAGGCCTTGACAACGGAAAGTCGTTGATGCTAAAAAGGGTAGGATTTTCTCGGAAACACTGATTACGAGGGCAGCGGGGTGTATGCACGTGGGTGTATTTTGTTTTATTTCTTTGCTTTTAGACCCCTCTATGGTACCCCGGCCTCAACAGGAGTTATATATGTAGCCAAAGGCTAAGCCCGGTGGGTGGAAGAGTGGCTTAAAGCCATCTGCCTAGGCAAGCCCAAAAGGAGAGAGATCAAGGTTTCCCACTTCCTTAGTAGCGACGATTAAAGGAGAATGGAGTACATGAAAACTAAAATCGGAATGTCTTTTGGGCTTGTTTTGATGCTGGCTGTTGGTGTTTTCGCCACGATGCTGGCAATTGGCGTATTCACGCCATCAGAAGTACAAGCCAAAGCGATCCCAGCTTCGGATTCTGGGGCCTCCAATGAGGTCAAGGTTTCCGCGGTTGTGACTGGTCCGGGATCCGGCGACAAACCCACCGCGGTAGTTTCTCCGGATGAAGCGGGGGCTATCGCCCGGCACACCATTGAGTTCATCACGCCAAGCGAT
>MUCP01000019.1 GCA_002816875.1 SAR202 cluster bacterium Io17-Chloro-G2 | reverse complement strand
TGGATGATCTCCCTGCCCTGTGCCTCTAGAGCTCGGGCCTTGGCCAGCACCTCAAAGGCAGTCTCGGTGCCCAGGTCCATCATGCGGGCGGCTACTGTCATATTTCCTCCTGTATCGGCCTTGGGGCAAACAACGGGACCGTTGGCTGAATCGAGCCTTCCGAAAAAGCTTTCCGGGCCGTTTCGTTTGCGCGCTGTTCCCAACGGCTAAATAACTATCTGAAAAGATGGTTCGCCCCGATTACATCGGGGTCACCACGGACGGAACGGTTCTTTCCCCCGTTCGTTCTGAGCTCCGATCGGAGGCCGCGAGTCTCCCCGATCGAATCGAGGGACCCGTCGAAGCATGGTCCCCCTTGAGTTGACGACTTTGAGATGTATTCTAAGCGCCGTGGGACCTCTCCAAGAGCATCACATTCATGGAACCGATCAGGAAATGAAAATGCCGCCACTTGGGCTCCAATCCGGCAGGCATATCCTCGGCGGGGACCGGCCGGAATCCAAAATGACTGAAAAATTTCATGACGTGATCTTCACAGATCAGGTAAACGTCGCCGGGATACCGCTCCAGCAGGCGGGCTACAATTGCCCGCCCTACACCGTTTGCCCGCCGGTCCTGATCTACCGCCAGGCTGGCCAACTCGCAAAACTCGGGGTATGGCCTCAGCCGGCAACAGCCCAAAATCGTCCCGCACTCACTTTCGGCGACCACGAACTGGCCCTGGTCCAACTGGTGGAGATCCCCATCCACCAGAGCAACCAATCTTTCGATGGCCGCCAGATCTTCAGCGCGGGCCTCTCGAACGTGCCAATCAGGGTCAATAACCTATTTGCCTCTATTGGGGCTGGATCTTATTCTGGGTGCGCACCGGCAGGCCGTATATAGAGATGAACCCCTGGGCCGCCGCATGGTCGAACTCGTCGCCCCGGTCATAAGTAGCCAGCGAATGTTGGTAGAGAGCGTGGGGAGCGCTACGGCCCACCACGATACAGGCGCCTTTGTGTAGCCTCACCTTCACATCCCCGGTCACGTAACGCTGCGTGCTGTCGACGTAGGCGTCTAAATCCTGGCGATGGGCGGTGAACCAAAGGCCGTTGTACACCAGGTCGGCGTATTCCTGGGCGATACGCGCCTTGGTGCGGGCCTGGTCCTTGCCCAGGGTCATTGCCTCCAGAGCCCTGTGTGCGGCATGGAGGACCACCGCGGCGGGGGCCTCGTATATCTCCCGTGATTTTATGCCCACCAGCCGGTTTTCCACCTGGTCTATTCGGCCTATGCCGTGGTCACCACCCAGGCTGTTGAGGTGGCGAATCAGATCGGTCCCAACCATGGGCTCACCATCGACCGCAACCGGAATGCCGGCATCGAACCTTACTTCGATGTAGGCAGGCTCATTCGGGGCATCGGCCACTGCATTGGTCCAGGCAAATGCCTCTTCCGGCGGCTCCAGCCACGGGTCTTCCAGCTCACCGGCCTCCACGCTCCGCCCCCAAAGGTTTTCATCCACGGAGAACTTGCTGTTGCTGGGGTTGATGGGCAGGTTGCGTTCGTTGGCGTATTCGATCTCGTCCTGACGGCTCATGCCCCAATCCCGAATTGGAGCGATAAGGTCCAAGCTGGGCTCCAGAGCGGATACGCCCACTTCTATCCTGACCTGGTCGTTCCCCTTGCCGGTGCAGCCGTGGGCTACCGCGTAGGCCCCTTCGGCTTTTGCGGCTTCGGCCAGGCAACGGGCTATCAGGGGACGGCCCAAAGCCGTGGCCAAGGGATACTGGTCTTCATAGATGGCGCCGGCCTTTAGGGCCGGAAACAGGAACTCGTCGACCAGGGTATCTTTGGCATCTACTGTGACGGCTTTGGCGGCGCCAACCTGGATGGCCCGCTGGCGTATGGATTCCAGATCCACCATCCCCAAGTCGATGGTCACCGTGATGATGTCGGCGCCGTACTTTTCTTTGAGCCACGGTACGGCCACCGTGGTGTCCAACCCGCCGCTGTAGGCCAAAACGATCTTTTTATCAGGCATTGCTTCCCTGTTCTTCCAGGCACATTTCAATGACTTCTTTGATATTGGCCATTAGCTCATCCAGGCTCCGGCCTTGGCTGTAACAGCCCTTTAATTGCGGAACTTCGCTCACAAAGAACCCATCCTGATCCTTCTCTATGCCTACATAAAACTTGCGGGCCACTATGCGCTCTCCTTCCGCTCCAGCGCCTCCCGGCCAGGTTACGAGCCTTTCGTGGAAGGAACGAAGTCGATGTGGTCTAGCGCTTCGCGGGCAAACAGGAGACACGCCAGGATATCATCCCTGTTCAGGTCTTTATATTCAGCGAGGATTTCGTCTATGGCTTGCCCTTGAGCCATTAGCCCCAGGATGAGATGGACGGTCAACCGGGTCCCCTTGACCACCGGCTTGCCAACCATCGCATCTTCGTTTAGCACAATGCGTTCTAGCAAATCATTATTGCCCATGGTCTCACTTCAAATGGGAATGACCAAGTTACCCCTAAATCTTCCCTAAGGCCTCGGACAAAAGCTCCATGCCCTGGTCTATCTCCTCTCTGGTGATGTTCAGGGGCGGCATGAACCGGATGGCGTTGGGTTTTACCCCGTTGAGCAGCAGACCCGCGGCGTTGGCGTTGGTCAGCACCTGGCCGGATATATCGCTTTCAAACTCCATGGCGGCCAACAAGCCTTTGCCACGCACTTCTGTCACAAAGGAGTAACGCGATTTCACGTCATTCAGCCGGCCCAGCAGATAACCTTCCATCTCTTTGACCTGGCCGGGAATGTCGTTGTCGATGAGGAACTTGGTGCCGGCGTAGGCCGCTGCCGTGGTCAAGGCGTTGCCGCCGAAGGTGGAGCCGTGGTCGCCGGGAACCAGGGCCATGCAATACTCTTTGGACATGAATGCGCCGATGGGCACGCCGTATCCCAATCCCTTGGCCAGGGTCATCACGTCGGGCTCCACGCCGTACTCCTGGTAGCCAAAGAGGCTGCCCAACCGCCCCAGACCGGTCTGGACCTCGTCCAAGATCAATAACAATCCTTGCTGCTCGCACCAAGCCTTGACCCGCTGCAGGTAGTCGTCGGCGGGAATGACGACGCCGCCCTCGCCCTGCACCGGCTCCAGCATCACCGCCGCGGTCTTGTCGGTGGTGGCACTCATGATGCCTTCCACGTCGTTGTAGTCCACGTGGACAAACCCAGGCAATAGAGGGGTGAAATTCTCCTGGTAGTGGGGTTGGCCGGTGGCGGCTACCGTTGCCATGGTGCGGCCGTGGAAGGAGCTAAAGGCGGTGATCACCTCGTAGGCCCCGTCCCGGTGCAGCTTGCCGTAGCGGCGGGCCAGCTTCAGCGCGCCTTCGTTGGCCTCGGCGCCGCTATTGCCAAAAAACACCTGATCCAGGCTGCTATGATCCACTAGCAGCTCGGCCAGTTGAAGCTGGGGTACGGTATAAAACTGGTTTGACGTCTGCAGCAAGGTGCCCGCCTGCTCCACGATGGCCTTGGTGATCACAGGATGGGAATGGCCCAGATTGTCCACGGCCCAACCGGCCACGAAATCCAGATATTCTTTGCCGTCGGCGTCCCAGACCCGGGTCCCTTCACCTCGCACGATCACCACCGGCTGCCGCCGCACTGTTTGGGCGTAATACTTGTTTTCCTTGGCGATCCATTCGCTGCTTGTGCTCATGGTGAACGACCTCCTACAGATTCGCGAAGAATTTCCAGAGCTTCTTCCAACTCTTGGACGGCATCCCCCAAGCCGGTGACCGCCGCCTCGATCTCGTCAAAGCCTGGCAATTCAAGCCCTGCGTCTCCAACTCCAGAACTTGCGCCAGGGCTTCCGGCGGAACCGCCGCCGATGGTTGGAGAAGCCGTGTCAGGCCCTCCAATAAGCATGGCCAACCCCTCATCAACGCTATTCGCCATGACCACATCGCTGCCGTCGGCCAATATCACTTTCTTAAGTTCGGGAAACGCCAGCACCTCCGATTGAAGATACAGGGACTCCACGTAGATTATCCTACCGGCAATGGGAATGACCAACAACTGGCCCCGGATGATTTGAGACCCAGCTCCCTCCCAAAGGGTGAACTGTTGGGATATCTCCTGGTCGTTTTCGATTCTGGCCTCTACTTGGCTGGGCCCGTCGACCTGAGGGTTGCTGGGTACTCGAAAACTCAACAATTGTCCGTAGTTGGGTGAGTCGTTGCGCGCCACCAACCAGCTAACCAGGTTCTTTTTGTCTCCCGCCGGAGTAAAGGGCAACATCAGAACGAATTCTTCCTGGTCTTCACCGGGATTTTTCAAAACCAGATACGAAGGAGTGACTCTTACCCCCCGCTTTCCAAACCGCGATTCCAAGGGAACTGCCCATTGGTCCGCCTGATTGAAGAATATCTGGGGGTCGGTCACATGGTACCGCAGATAGGTCTGGGCCTGGGCGGAAAACATCCCAATGGGGTACCGGATGTGGCGGCGAAGATCCGGAGGCATTTCCTTAATATCCATGAACAATGACGGGAACGCTTTTCGGTATATCTGAAGCAGGGAGTCTTCCGAGTCTATGACGTAGAAGGCAACGCCGCCATTATAGGCGTCAACCACGACTTTGACACTGTTGCGAATATAGTTGTACCCGCCGTCCCTCCTCGCGGCCCTGGCTTGTGCCGTACCAGCCAAACTCGCCAGATCCGGGTCGTGGGGCGTGGAGTACGGATATCGCCGGGTGGTGGTGTAGGCATCCTGGATCCACCACATCCGACCGTCATCGTCCACCACCGGGTATGGGTCGGCGTCTAACTTCAGGAATGGAGCAATCGTCTTGACCCGCTCTTTGATGGTCCGCCGGTACTGTATGCGGCTCTCCCTGGTGATTTGATCACTCAAAAGGACATTGATGTCACCCATGTGCCAAGCGTAGGCAAAACGGCGGAGGCGGGAACTCAAGGGCACGCCACCGTCTCCATCATAGTTTTTGAACTCAGGATTGGGGTCCACCTCCGTCAGGGAGTGCCCGACGATGACAAACTTCACCGGGCTTTCGCCGTAGTAAAGCTCGGGGCGCGACACCGCCAACTTGCCCTCGATGGGTATGTCTTGCAAAAAATAACCAGGCCGGCCTTCATTGGGAGTAAATTCGGTGGCGGGGCTCATGGCCACGCCGTATCCATGAGTGTATTGAAGGGTCTGGTTCACCCAATTTTGGGCATCTGCAGGCAGGTTCTCAGGGTCCAACTCCCTGGCTGCCACCAACACCTGGCGCAGGCGCCCGTCGATCACGTACCGGTCGGAATCCATGTTTTGAAACCGGTAGTAGAGCTCGATGAATTGTAGTTGGTTGTAGGCGTCCCGCAGAGGCTGAACGTCCCAGAGCCGGATGTTGTCCACCGTGGCTCGGTTTTCTTCAACCAGAGCGGCATCAAGTTTGCCCGACGCGGCGTAAGGCACCGTTTGAACATCATTCAACTGGAATCCGGCCCTGGTGGCGTCAAGATTCCGTTGGATATACGGCAATTCCTTGGTCAATTGGTCGGGAACCACCTGGAAACGCTGGAAAAGGGCGGGGTAAACCAACCCGGCTAGAATAAAAGCGATCACCCAAAGACTGAACGAGCCCACAATCAGCCGCAGGCCGCCGTAGAATCTGCTGACCGCAAAACCTGCCGCAGACAACATTGAGATGGCCGTAAGCAACCATAACGCCGGTACACGGGCATGGACATCGGTGTAGGTCGCTCCAAACACCACTCCATTGTCCGAAAGCACTAGCCCGTACACCTGTAGCGCGTGGCCGGCGGCGATGATCAACATGAGCCAGGCGCCCATGCCCGCCACGTGCCCCAACATTCTAGGCGTCAATACGAAACCCAGCCCTCTTACACTGTAGACGGCGGCATAAAGGGCCAACGAGGCCACAATAGCCGTGATCGCCAGCCCCAAAAACCAACCCTGGACGAAGTGGAACAGGCTTAATGTAGCTATGTAAAACGAGGCATCCAAAGAAAACTGGGGGTCCAGCACCCCGAAGGACACCCGGTTAAAGAACACCATAAAGGTTTCCCAGCTCTCAGATGCCGCTCCTCCCAGAATGGGTGCCGCAATGGCCACGGTAAGGCAGGCAGAGCCGGCGACCAAAGCCCATAGCAGCCGTTTCACGTCTTCCGGCTGGGAAAGGATGGACTCGCCAAATGAGAACCGGTAGGCCAGAAACAGGTTTACTGAAAGAGCGCCCGCCGCCACCAGGGTCCCAACGATGAACGGCCAGACCTTATAGGTCAGGACCTTCAAGAATACGTCCTGATAGCCCAACTGGCCGAACCAGAGCCAATCGGTGTAGGCGGATTTAGCCCACCATAAGACGAGAATCAAGGCCACCAATAGGGCAATGGCCAAGCTCCATATCCTCAGCCGGCGCAGGTTCCCGGCGGAGATGGCGGGTAGTTTAGCCGGTTCGGGCTGCTCGGCGTCATTGCTCAGGTTATAGCTCATGGTTGGACCCAGTCACATATACTTAACGGGCGAAGTCGCCGATTATGCTGGTGCCCGTTGCTATGCCCCGCACACAGTCCAGCAGGGCTTCCGGACGTCTTCCATCGACTACGTACGCAACAGGCGCCTGGCCGGCGGGCCCTTGGGGGGAATGCTGAACCTCCAAAGCCCTCATGCAGGCATCCAGCTTGGGTATCATGCCTCCCCGGATGACTCCGGAAGTTGATAATAAGCTCGCGGTGCGGCGGTCCAGGCGCGGGATCACACGGCCGTTGCCATCCATGATCCCCTCCACGTCGGTGAGGAAGATCAGGCGTTCCGCACCCAGAGCGTGGGCTAACTCTCCGGCCACGGTGTCGCCATTCATGTTCAACGCCCGTCCGGCATGGTCCGAGCCGTCGTGGCAATGCATGGCCAGAGGCGCCACGATGGGAATGTATCCGCTGTCCAGAATGACCTGAAGAGCTCCACCGTTGACTTGTTGGATCTCGCCCACAAAACCAAGCTCCGGGTCGGCGATGCGCGCCTCAAGCAACCCTCCGTCGATACCGCTGATGCCGATGGCCTTGCCGCCCAGCGCGTGTAGGCCCGACACCAGTTCTTTGTTAATCAAGCCGGTTAACACGGCTACGACGATCTCCAGGCTGGCGGCGTCGGTGACCCGCAGTCCCCGGACGAACCGTGGCGGAATACCCTGGCGTTGCATCCACTCGGAAATGACGTTGCCGCCGCCGTGCACCACCACCGCCGCCGTACCCTCCTGTTGGAGGGTGACCAGATCCCTCAGGCTGGTGTCGTGGCTTCCCAGGGTGCTGCCCCCGATTTTCACTACCACCGGCAGGCCGGGCACTGGCTCCTCCCATGATAAACGGTCAAATTCAAAGCAAATACAACTTCACCGGTTTGGCGGAAATGGACTGCGGGACCTGACGAATCAAAAATCGATCAAGGGCTGGGTCAAACACGGTCCGCGGACGGCCCCTAGAGGGTCTTTCCATATCCTAAATCAGCCGGGATCAGCCGGCCAAGACCAGCTGGCTGACTTAGGTAGTATAGGCGCTGTTGATGATGACGTATTGCTCGGTCAGATCGCAGCCCCAAGCGGTCGCTCGCCCCGTCCCAAGGTTCAACTGCAGACGGAAGGTCACCTCCGGACCCCGCATCAAAGCGACCACCGCGTCCCGGTGGAAAGGAACGGGTTTACCTTCTTGCATGATGCAGACCCCATTGATAAACAAGTCTACCTTGGCTTCGTCAGCCTCTGCGCCGCTGCGCCCCAGGGCCATCATCAGACGCCCCCAATTCGGATCGGCGCCGTAGACCGCGGATTTCACCAGGTTGGACGATGCCACTGTCCGGGCGGCTTTGCGGGCGTCGGCCGTATCTCTGGCGCCCTCGACATCCACCACGATGAGCCGAGTCGCTCCCTCTCCATCCCGGGCCATCTCCCGGGCCAGATAGATGCAGACCTCTCTGAGCGCTTCTTTGAAGGTCTCTGCTCCGGAAGAACCGTTGGCGATGGGCTGGTTCCCCACCAAGCCGTTGGCCATGACGATGAAGCTGTCGTTGGTGCTGCTGTCGCCATCTATGGTCATCATGTTGAAGGAAATGTCGGCGACTTCTGACAGGGCCGCTTTCAAAAATCCCTGTTCCACCGCGGCGTCTGTCGTAACGAACGCCAGCATGGTGGCCATGTTGGGATGTATCATCCCCGAACCCTTGGTCACGCCGCCTATGTGGGCTTGTTTCCCATCTATCTCAAAGGACACCGCGATTTCCTTGGGCCGGGTATCGGTGGTCATCATGGCCCTGGCCAGGTCGTGGCCGCCATCGCGGGACAGTTGTATTTTCTCTATGCCGGCTTCTATCAGGGACATGGGTAATTCCACCCCGATGACCCCGGTACTGCACACCAGCATCTCTTCAGGCCGAACCGCCAAATGCGCGGAAGCAAGCAAGGTCCCCTGCTGGGCATCCTTGTATCCCTGGTCTCCCACGCAGGCGTTGGCGATACCCGCGTTGACCAACAATCCCCGAACCGGTCCTCTGTCCAGGTTTTCCTGGCAAACCGTTACCGACGGCGACCGGATGGAATTGGTGGTGAACACACCCGCAGCCGTGCAAGGGGCCTCCGAGAATATGATGCCCAGGTCCAGCTTGTCCTCGGCATAGGTTTTCAAGCCGGCGAATATGGCCCCGGCCAAGAAACCCTGGGGAGTGGTGACTGTGCCGCCTTCCACCGAGCTTATCGATCCGGCCATGAGAGATGTTCCCCTATAGCTTTAGTTTGCCTTGTGAGATAGGGATTTTTCGGCAAGCACAGAGTATATCATAAGGGTGTTTGGCCTGATAGCGAGCCTAATCCGGCCGTGATTTCCCTTGCAACAGCACGTGGACCGGTTGCCCTGACCCATCTATAATCGGCAGGGCAACCTAGGCAGGAGGACCTACGTAAAAATGGTAGAGCTACGTCCGTTTCGTGGATGGCGGTACAACCCCAGCGTTGTGGGCGATCTGGCCTCTGTCATTTGCCCACCCTACGACATCATCGATAAAGAACTGGAAGAGGAGCTACACCGCCGCAGCCCCCATAACGCAGTTTATCTGGAGGGCGCCGAGCGGCCCGACTGGAACGCCCCTGCCAGTGAAAGATATGCCCAGGCCGCCCAACTTTTTCAAGACTGGCAGGACCAGAAGGTCCTTAATAGGGATCAAGAGCCATCTTTTTATCTCATGCGGCATTCCTACATGCACCAGGGACGTCAAATGACCCGCACCGGCCTGATAGGTTGCGTCGGCTTGGAGGATTACCAGCGCCTGCGGGTCCTGCGCCACGAATACACCCAGGAACCCGCGGTGCAAGACCGGGTTTCTTTGATGGACGCCTGCAACGCCAACTTCAGCCCCATCATGTCCCTTTACCGTGACCCTTCCGGATCTTTGAGCGCGGCGTTTGACACGGCCATGGCCGACCCACCGCTCTTTCGGGTGGCCGGCGAACCGGTGCAAGAAACGGCTCTATGGAAGATAACCGACGATAAGACCCAGGCGCGAATCTCAGATTTATTCAAAGATATTCCAGTGTTCCTGGCCGACGGGCACCACCGGTACGAAGCCGCGCTGCGCCTGCGGGGGCAAAAACTGACCGGAGCAAGTGACGACGCGGCTCTGGCCCGTAATTACGTGATGATGACCCTATTTGAATTCAACGATCCGGGCTTGCTCGTGCTGCCGTACCACCGGGTAGTCGCAGGGCTATCCCCTCCGGAATTGGAACGGCTAAGGTCCCGGTTGAACGATATGTTCCAGATACAAGACTCAGGACCTTCGGGCTCAGCCGAATTGGAAGGGTTGCTGGAACAGGTGGCAGATTCCGGTTCTAGAGTCATGGGAGTGGCCGGATTGCAAAGCGGCCGGTTGAGCCTGCTTACCTTGAAGGAGACCCAGGACGCCGGCCAATGGGGGCCGTTGGCTATCTCCGAAGGCTGGATCCTGGAAGAGCAGGTTCTAAAACCGATCCTAGGAGATGCCATGCCCCAGAGGGTCGACTACGCCCACGACCACCAGCAGGCATTGGACCAAGTGTCCTCGGGAAAACAACAACTGGCGTTTTTACTAAAACCGTTCCCTATGGACGGGTTCGAGGCTGTGGTAGGCGCAGGCCACGTCCTGCCCAGGAAGTCCACTTTCTTTTATCCCAAGCTGCCCACCGGTCTGGTAATCAACCAGTTGGAGGGGGCACTCTAGGTAACAATGTGTTGGGGAGGCCGGATTTTGTTGCTGGAATCACCCGCCTCCCTGCGGCCAACTCAACCCGGGGCGTGACGCTCTTCGTAGCTGGTGGTGATTGCCTGCTCGGCCCTTTTGCTGTGGTCCGCTATAAAGGCTTCCAGACGCCGGATCTCCGCAGCGCTTTCGGCGTCTTCACCTGAGGCGCGCGCCTGCTGGCGCAGGCTTTGCAGAGCTTGGCGGGCCTCGTCAACCTGCTTCACAAGTTCCAGGGCTTGGAGTTCTTCCAACGCAGATTTCTTGATCTCCAGCACCCTTCGACGGTTGGCAACGGCGTCGTCCAGGCGTTCTTCGATCTCACCCATGGCGGAAAGGGACGAATCCAGGCCGGTCTTCCCATAAACGACCTGTCTGGGTAGTCGGCGCAATTGGGTGCGAAACTGGCTGATCAGCGCGTCCAATTGGCGTTCCTTGTTCTGAATCTCAGCCAGGCTCATGCGCAGGGTGGCCATAGCATTTTGCAACTGGGAAAAAGCCATGATAAGCGCCCACCTCCCAGCCAACATTTGATGCAAAGATTGAAGCTGCCGGACAGTTTTAAGAAGCGCTGAATCCCGCCTTGGGCAACACCGTTTTCAGCGCGTCAACCACTTCTTCTATATCTTCCTGGACAACGTGGCCCAGATGGCCGATGCGGAAGATATCGGTGGTGAGCTTGCCTTGGCCCGCCGCCAACACCACGTTTTCCTCGCTGCGCATCAGGCCGATCAATTTGCTGTGATCCACCCCCGCCGGCATCTTGATGGCGGTGACGGTGTTTGACGCGTAGGTTTCGTCTTCCGCCAAAAGCTCCAAGCCCAGGTTCTTCATGCTTTCCCGGGTGTACTGGGCGATGCTGGCATGGCGTTCGTATACGTTCTCCAGGCCTTCGTCGAGAATCTTGTCCAAGCCCATGGAAAGTCCGTACATGGCAGCAACTGCGGGCGTGAAAGGGGTCTGGCCCCGCTCCAAATAACTCTTGGCGGATTCGAGATCGAAGTAGAACCGGGGCATGGTGGCGGTTTGCTGGGCCTCCCAAGCCGCCTCGCTCACGCTGATGAAAGCAAGTCCGGGAGGGATCATGAACCCCTTTTGGGACGCCGTGCCTACCATGTCGCAGTTCCAACCGTCCACCGGAAGGGGGATGCAACCCAGGCTGCTTACGGCGTCCACCAGCAGCAACTTATCGAATTCTCCCTTCACCACGGCGGACATTTCCGCCAGGGGGTGGGTTATACCAGTTGAAGTCTCGTTGTGGGTGACCATCACCGCCTTTACGGAGGGGTCGTCCAGCAGGGCCCGGCGGATCGCATCCGGGTCCACCGCCGCTCCCCATTCGAACTCTAACACAGTCACATCGGCCCCGTAGGCCCTGGCTAAATCTATGAACCGGTCGCCAAATGACCCTGCCGTGGCGGCAATCACCTTGTCCCCCGGTGATAGGGTATTGACCAGGGAAGCTTCCAACGCGCCGGTGCCGGAGGCGGTGAGTATGAAAAGGTCGTTCTGGGTCATGAACACCTGCTTGAGCTGGTCCGTGACCCTGCTGATCATGTCCCTGAACTCGGGGCCCCGGTGATTGATCATCGGGTTGGACATGGCCTCGACTATGTCGTCGGGCACTGGCGTGGGTCCGGGAGTTCTAAGGTTCTGCCTGGGCATCTTCACTGATGCGGCCTCCACTGATTCTGTCGATCTAGCGCCTTCGTTTCCAGAACGGAAAGCGCAAATAAGGGCAAAAAAATCTCGCCGGTCCGCCAGCGAGAGCAAATTATATCATCTGCTTTTGCGACTGGCCACGACGGTAGCCCCCATGCCCAAGGACGTTTTCGTCCGGCCATCGGCGCCGGCAGCAGCCCAGGGCTTATAATCATAAGCCAGTCTCTGTCCGCCACATCTCCCCCAACTTTCCGGTTACCACATAGGCTAAACAAGCGCTGATCATGCCCGCACCGCCATTTCAAACCCCAACAGACCCCGGCGCATCCAACCAGGTAGTAATTCGACTGGTGGCGGCCCGGCAAACGATTAATATTGAGACTCATTCTGGACCGCATTCGAGACCAGGAAAGGCTATATTAGGAGATAGGGCGTGGACAAGTTCGATTTGATGGTCATTGGTTCCGGGTCCGGCCTTGAGATCTCAGCCGAGGCTTCGGAACGGGGCATGTCGGTGGCCGTGGTTGAGGAAGGCCCCTTCGGCGGCACCTGCCTGAACCGGGGCTGCATTCCCTCCAAGATGCTGATCCATTGCGCCGACGTGGTGGAAACAATCAAAAAAGCTCATCTTTTTGGGATAGAAGCCCACCTCGGCAAGATTGATTGGGATTTCATCATCAAGCGGACCTACGAAGAGATCGACCAGGACGCCCAGGCGATAGAGGAGGGCAACCGAAGCGCTCAAAATATCACAGTTTTCAAGGGGTCGGGCCGGTTCGTGGCCGACAAGACCCTGGAGGTCAACGGACAACAGATCACGGCGGAAACCATTCTCATCGCCGCTGGGACCCGGCCTTGGGCTCCCTCCATCCCCGGCCTTGATAAAACTCCCTATATCACTTCAGACCAGGCGCTGCGGCTTCCACAGCAGCCCAAGCGGATGGCCATCGTGGGCGGTGGGTATATCGCCGCCGAGTTGGCCCATTTTTTCGGCTCGCTGGGAACGGAGGTCACCCTCATCCACCGCAGGTCCACCCTGCTTCGGGAAGAGGATGAGGAAATCGCCAGGCGGTTCACCGAGGTTTACCAAAGAAGGTTCAATTTGCTGCTCGATTCCCAGGTGTCACAAGTCCAGACCAAGGACGGCGAGATCTATTTGAATGTGTCGTCGCAACACGAGGTCCATGAGCACACCGTGGAGCTTGGCGTGGACACGCTGTTGCTGGCAACCGGCCGCGTGTCCAACACCGACCTGCTTGAGGTAGCAAACACGGGCGTGGAGGTGGACGGCCGGGGATACATCAAAACCGACCAGTTCCTGGAAACCAACGTTCCCGGAATTTGGGCGCTGGGCGACATAGTGGGTAAATACCTGTTGAAACACAGCGCCAATCTGGAGGCTGCCTACGCCGCCAACAACATTTTTCATCCCGCCCATAAGGACGCGGTGGATTACCGGGCAATGCCCCACGCCGTATTCGCCTCTCCCCAGGTGGCCAGCGTGGGCTTGACCGAGGACCTGGCCACCCGTATGGACATTGACTACGTCACCGCAACCTATAATTATTCCGATACCGCCTACGGCTCTTCCATCGAAGACCGGGACGGCTTCGTCAAAGTGTTGGCCCACCCCGAGACCCGGGAGATCCTGGGTTGCCACATCATCGGCGCCGAAGCTTCGATCCTGATTCAAGAGGCGGCCAACGCCATGCGGCTAGGTCTTCCCACCGACGCCATCACCCAATCGATATACGTGCATCCGGCGTTGCCCGAGGTGGTGCAACGGGCCTTCGCCCAGTTGCCGGTTTAGGAGGTCAGGTTATTACCGCAACCGACGCGACCACCCTTGTGATCTTTGGCGCCAGCGGCGATTTGACCCACCGCAAGTTGATTCCATCCCTTTGCAGCCTCCACGGCAAAGGTAGGCTTCCTAAGGACCTGCGAATCGTAGGTGTCGCTCGGGGCGCCCGGACCGATGCGGAGTTTCGCGACTCTTTACTCGAAGGGGTACGCCAAAACGGGGACATGCACCCCAACCCGGAAGAATGGCAAGTTTTCGCCTCCAGGATATTTTATGCGCCGGGCGACGTAACATCCGCCACCGGGCTGGACGCCCTGCAGGCCAAGCTCGGCGAACTGGAAGCTCCGGCTGCCGGAAAGGGTAACCGGTTGTACTACTTGGCCCTGGCCCCCTCATTATACGAACCCGCCGTGAACACCCTGGGCTTATTGAACATGGCCCGGGAGCACTCCAATCAGTCTTCCAGTCAATCTTCCGGCCAAAACCCCGGTTGGCGGCGCGTGGTGGTGGAAAAGCCCTTTGGCGTCGACTTGGCCTCGGCCCAAGAACTGAACAACTCGATTCAATCGGTTTTCTCAGAACACCAGGTTTACCGCATCGACCATTATCTGGGAAAAGAGACCGTCCAAAATATCTTGGTGTTCCGTTTCGCCAACACCATCTTCGAGCCCCTCTGGAACCGGAACTATATAGACCATGTACAGATCACCGTCGCCGAAACGGTATCGGTATCAGAGCGGGGAGACTTCTACGATCAAGCGGGGCTGCTGCGTGACATGATCCAAAACCATATGCTTCAGCTCTTGTCGTTGATCGCCATGGAGCCACCTTCCAGCTTCGACGCCGATTCCTTGCGCGACGAAAAGGTAAAAGTGCTCCGGGCGATTCGCAGGATTGAGCCTCAGGACGTTTCTCGGCACGGAGTGGCGGGCCAGTACCAAGGGTATGGCGCCGAACGGGGAGTGGCGGCCGGGTCAAGGACGCCTACATATGCCGCTTTGCGCCTCCACATCGACAACTGGCGTTGGAAGGACGTGCCTTTTTATATGCGCTCAGGGAAGGCGTTGGCGGACAAGACCACGGAAATCGTCGTTCAATTCCGCCGGCCGCCCCATCTGATGTTTTCGATGAACCGGGACGCGGGGGGTCAAGACGCGGATCTGCCGCCAAACACCCTGGCCATCTGCGTGCAGCCGGATGAAGGGTTCCACATTCGATTTCAGGCCAAGGCCCCGGACTCTTGGCTCCAATTGCATCCGGTGGACCTAGAGTTCCATTATCAAGACGCGTTTGGAGATAAGGCGAATCCCGACTCCTACGAACGCCTTTTGATCGATGCGTTGACCGGCGATGCGTCCCTATTCGCCCGCAACGATGAGATCGAGGAGGCGTGGACGATCATAGACCCGTTCATTGCGGGGTTTGCTGCGGCCCAGACCCTACCACCAGCGGAGTACCCTCAAGGTTCTTGGGGCCCCCAGGAGGCAGACGCTTTCATTCAAGGGGATGGTCGGGATTGGTTAAGGGGTTGCGGCGGCCACTGAATCGGCAATATGCCATTTCAAAAATCCTTAGGCACCCCTGTTCTGATCCGCCTACGGCGCGCGAAAGGCATAGGACCGACGGATAGACAGGCGCTCCTTCCGTTCGTAGTGAGTTGCTCCAGTCGTGATTTGGTCCAATGAATCTAGACAGGCAGGCGCTAGACGTTGAGATTCGGCCACCCTGTCCTAAAACGGCTCAACCGGGATTGGGGAAGCTAATCCATGGATTACCAACCCATCAGCGATTACGGCCTGATCGGCGATATGCACTCCTGCGCCCTGGTCTCCAAGGCTGGATCGGTGGACTGGTGCTGCCTGCCGCGTTTCGATGGGTCAGCCGTGTTCAGCCGGCTATTGGACCGGAACAGGGCGGCTATTTTGAGATCACTCCTTCGGCCGTCAAGTCGGTGGAGCGCCGTTATATACCAGGCACCAATGTTTTGGAGACGACTTTCCAGACGGAAACAGAAATAGCCACCCTGACCGTTTTCATGCCCTTGCATCATCATCCTGGGCCTACCGCGCCGCTGGAAGCAGGCGCCGGACAAAGGGTCGCCCGGATTTTGGATTGTACTCAGGGCAGCGTGGATTTTTCCATGAGCTGCTATCCCCGCTTCGACTACGGCGCCATTATCCCCAATGCCGTAGTCAGCGGCCCCCACAACGGCTTTGCCCACGGCGGCGCCGAAGAGCTGTCCATCTATTCCTCTTTGCCCATTACCGTGGCCGGCGATGGCTTCCAGCTCACTGGTGAGTTGACGGCCGGCCGGAGATTTCATGCCTCCGTCAGCAACCAGAACTCCTTTCCCCACCAGGGTGAGGAGGTGGACGCCGGCCTGCTGGATGAAGAGTTGGCGCAAACGGTGGCCGCTTGGCGGGAATGGTCGGAGATCTGCACCTACACAGGACCGTACCGGGACGATGTCCTTCGCAGCGCGCTGGTATTGATGGCGCTGACCTATGCTCCCTCCGGCGATCTGGTGGCCGCAGCCACCACTTCCCTGCCTGAGACCATCGGGGGCTCCCGAAACTGGGATTACCGCTTCACCTGGCTACGCGACGCCGCTTCGCCCTATATGCCCTTTCCATTGTCGGTCACACCCAAGAAGCCCATGCCTACAAACAGTGGTTGGAGTGGAGCACGGCGGGAAGGGCGCGAGACCTGCAGGTCATGTACGGATTGGTTGGTGAGCGGCGCCTGACCGAAATAGAGTTCCCCGAGCTAGAGGGTTACCGCCACTCCCGGCCAGTGCGCCTCGGCAACGCCGCCTACTCCCAGTTCCAGTTGGACATCTGCGGAGGAAAATCTCTAATGAAACCACCGCCGCCAGGGGCGAATCACTTTGGATGGTATTGACCAAAATCCTCCAAAATCCAGGCGTGAACATGCTATAATTGACCCATGACATCCCCTAACTCGGCAGGCACTCCCGATGTCCTGCAAGGACTGAACCCGGCGCAAAAAGAGGCCGTCGAGACCATCGACGGCCCTTTGCTTATAATCGCCGGTCCCGGCAGCGGCAAGACCCGGGTCATCACCCACCGCATCGCCTACTTGGTCCGGGATTGCCGGGTCAACCCCCGCCGGATCATGGCGGTCACCTTTACCAACAAGGCCGCCAGGGAGATGCGGAACCGAATGGACCGCCTGGTCGGTCCCCGGGGCGAGAGCCTGACCATGGGGACCTTTCACTCTTTCTGCGCCAGGATGCTGCGCATGGATGGCGGCTACCTGGGGCTGCCCACCAACTACACCATCTACGACGGCGATGACCAGCTATCCACCATCAAGCAAGCCATGGAACTGGCGGAGCTGGACCCCAAACGCAACCCTCCCCAGGCGGTGCGAAGCGTCATCTCCAAAGCCAAGAGCCTGCTTCAGGACTCGCAGGCAGTCTCCAAATTCGCTTCCAGTTATTTCGAAGAGGTCTGCGGGCGGGTCTACCACCACTACGAAGAGATCCTGGCCCGCAACAACGCCCTGGACTTCGACGACCTGCTGATGAAGGCGGTGCTGCTGCTTCAAGACTCTGAAGAAGTGCGCGAGGACTACCAGCGGCGGTATCAATACCTGATGGTGGACGAGTTTCAGGACACCAACGTGGCCCAGTACAAGCTGGCCCAGCTTTTGGCCGGAGGGCACCGCAACATCTGCGTCGTGGGCGACCCCGACCAGTCCATCTACTCGTGGCGCAGCGCCGACATACGAAACATTCTGAGCTTCCAAAGGGATTATCCCGACGCCAAGACCGTCTCCTTGGAACAGAATTACCGGTCCACCGGGGTCATCCTGGAGGCTGCTAAGAGCCTGATCTCGGCCAACGGGATGCGCCTGGACAAAGACCTTTTCACGGAAAACTCCCAGGGCGCTCCCCTGGTGGTTCACGAAGCCTACGACGTGGAGGACGAGGCATCCTTTGTGGTCAACGAGGTGGACCGCCTGGTGCGCCAGGAACGCTTCCAGCCCGGCGACTGCGCCGTCATGTACCGGGTCAACGCCCAGTCCAGGGCCATGGAGGAAGCGTGCCTCCACCGAGGCATGAAGTACCGGCTGGTGGGAGGGGTTCGTTTCTACCAACGGCGGGAAGTCAAAGACCTGATGGCCTACCTGAGGCTGCTGCACAACCCGATGGACGAGGTAAGCCTGGCGCGGGTCATCGGCGTGCCTCCCCGGGGCGTCGGCGCCAAGTCCATGCAGGACCTGGTCGCCTGGGCCCAACGGCAGGAGATTCCCCTATTCACCGCCATGCAACGCATCGCCGAATCTAAAAAGGGGGCGCCGCCGGAGACGGTTGAGCAAGCCCCCCTGTCCAGCCGGGCGGCCACGGCGATAGCCAGATTCGCCGACATGATCGACGGGCTGATCAAACAGTCGGAGCAGCTGCATATCGTCGACCTTATCAACCTTGCCCTGGAGGAGACCGGCTTCCGCACGTTCATCCAGAACAGCGACGACCGGCCCGACGAACGCTGGGAGAACATCCTGGAGTTGCGCAACACCGCCCGGGAGTTCAACGCCGAGGCGCCGAGAGACGGTCTGGCATCCATGCTGGAGCGGCTGGCCCTGGTGGCCGACGTTGACGGGTACGAAGAGACGGAAGAAGCGATGACCCTGATCACGCTGCACCAGGCTAAGGGTCTGGAGTTTCCCGTGGTGTTCATGGTGGGCATGGAAGAGGGGCTTCTGCCACACAGCCGGTCCATGGAAAGCGAAGAAGAGATAGAAGAGGAACGGCGGCTGTGTTACGTGGGAGTCACTCGTGCCCAGCAACGGGTCTACCTGCTACGGGCCTTTCGCCGGGGCTTTTTCGGAGCGTCGGGCCCCACCAAAGCCTCGCGATTCCTGCAAGAGATCCCCGCCCACCTCTTTGCCAAGCCCCTAACGGCCCAGGGCCCGGCAACCCACCGGCGTCCGTCCATCGACGATTATGAGAGCCCAGACCCCCTAAGCCCCCGGATGCCCACCCCAGTAAAGAACCAGCCCCCCGCCACCGTCCGGCCCACCCTGAAGACCGGAGACTACGTCCGTCACACCACGTTCGGAGAAGGCGTAGTCATGGAATGCGTAGCCACCGGAGCCGATCACGAAGTCACCGTAGAATTCAGCAACGGCGTAGGAGTAAAAAAGCTTCTGTTGAGCTACGCGCCGTTGGAGAGGGTGGAGGGGTAGGTCTTGAGCCCATGTCAAGTTCCGATGATTATGTCCCCGATGATATACTAACATTGACTGGTAGGGCGGTCCATCGACTTCGAAAGAGGGTGCCTGTTGAATAAAATTATCCGGCGAGTGAAACCAGAGGCCCTGTTCTTTTGGAACACTCTAAAAGAAGCGGTTCTCCGCCCCCTTTCCACATCGGTCATCGACAAAACTACAGGAAAGGTCGTAATCCCAACTGGTCTCCGCGGAGGCGCTAGCCCGGCAATGGTATGGGATTCATCTAGGCTGAGTTCCTCAGGAGTTGATTCAGATCGCGACGCCTGACGACGATGGAGGGCAAACTGGTGTAAGTAAACAAGGAGCGCCGTTCAAAGTGGCGCTCCTCATTTTTATCGGGTTGAGCCTAACCGGTTTAGCCTGTTTGATTTGGTTATCGACCATCGACGGAAACCTGTCACCGTCCCAGCAAACGCTTTCCAATGCGGCCGATTGGCTGTTGAAAACCGGCGTCGGCGCGACGATCGGTATGCTAGTAGACCGCCGAGTGCGTTAACCCAGGCCCCGAATTGACACCCACCCCCTTCCCCAGGCAAGATAACCCCCGATTCCCCCTTTAGGAGGCTCTGTCATGAAAGCAGCGGTCCTGTA
>MUCP01000018.1 GCA_002816875.1 SAR202 cluster bacterium Io17-Chloro-G2 | reverse complement strand
CGCCGCGGCGGGCCCCTACCACTGGCAGGATGCTGACGAACCAGGTCGCAGCCACCTAACGTAGGGGCGGGTTTAAAACCCACCCTTACCAAGTTCCTGCGTGACCCTTACGCTAGTATTCTTGTCCTAAGGGCTTTAACCCTGCGCCGCTTCCTCGCCCAGCACGCGCTGCATGGCCCATTGGAAGCAGGGGCGCACGGCCGTGCGCCCCTACCACCACTTGGCGACAGGTTTTTATAAGGCAGTTTGGCGTTGTTGGAAAGCGGTAAGGGCACCCGATTCCATCGGGGCCGTACCCTTACCAATTGTTTAGGATGCCGACGAACCTTGTGGTGGCCGCAAAACGCAGGGGCGGGTTTAAAACCCGCCCCTACTGCGCGACTGCGCGACCCTTGCGCTAGTAATCTTGTCCTAAGGGCCTTAATCTTGTGGCGCTTCCTCGCCCAGCACCCGCCTCATGGCCGATTGGAAGATCTCGTAGGGATGGGCGCCGGTGAACATCAGGTTGCCCACCAGGAATGTGGGAATCCCCCGGATCCCGTGCTGCAACGCCTCGTTGTACTGTTCCATCACCGTGGGGGTGTAGTGGCCACTTTCCAAACGGGTGATCAATTCCCCGGAGTCCAGGGAGACCCCCTCGGCTATCTCGCCAATGACCGCCAGGTCGCTCAGGTCCTTACCATCTTCCCACATCGCTTTGTAGGCGGCCTGGTGAAACTCCATGAACTTGCCCTGCTGCTGGGCGTGTTCCGTGGCTTCCAGTATGTGCATGGTATTGGGCGTGCGCTTTAGAGGTTTCATGATCAGCCCGGCCTCTTTGGCATAATCCCGCAGCGGGGCGGAAAGCTCATTTTCCGTCTCACCGGGCCGCGCTGGCCGGGCAACGCCCTCTTTGGGAGTGTCGGGGCGCAGTAAATAAGCCCGGCCTTCCACCTCGATGTCGTATTCCTGCGCCAACTTTTCGACCCGCTCCAGGCCGACGTAGCACCAGGGTCAAATGTAGTCGTACCAAAGTGCCACCCGAACCGGCGTGGCAACGCTTCCCGCGGACTGTGCCTCTTCGGCCATGACTAGCCTCCTGTTCTGAATGGCTACCGTTGGAGCATACTAAATGAGGGTGAATATTACCAGGCCGTGACCCCGGCATAGTCGAAAAGCGGGCCGCGCCTCGGCACTGGGCGTTGATAATTAGGAAGTTTGTGTCAACTTAGGGAGTCCGGAGCGCCTTCCAAGAGAGATTCAAGATCGCTTAGGCTGGAAATCTTGGGGCAGTCGTCCACGTCATCCTGCCACCCGCCCCTATCGATCAAGACCGAATGCATTCCGACTCCCCTGGCGCCCAGAACGTCGGAATGGTATTGATCGCCTACGTGGATGGCTTCCTCGGGCGCCACCGATGCCCGCTCCAGCGCGGCCAAAAAAATAGGGGCGTGGGGTTTTTCCGCTCCCGCCTCAGCGGAATTGATACAGAAATCTAGGTACTGGCCAATGCCCAATTCCTTGCAGAGGGGACCCATGTCCCGGCGCAGGTTGGACAGCACCCCCAAACGATATCCTTGGGTTTTTAACGATTTCAAGGCGGGCAAGGTGTCTTCAAAGGCGATGAAGTCCTTGGGCACCGAAATAGCCAATCGCCAGATGTCCTTGGCCAAGTCCAGCGAAACAGTCAGGCCGGAATGTTCCAGCAAAATCTGTTCGTATCTGGAAAAGAACGCTAGGCGCTCTTCTTCGGTGCGCTTGGCCAGGGGTTGGTTTCCGTTTTCCTCGTTGAAAAACACGTCGGCTACCGCGTAGCCACGTTCTACTTTATCTTTGTCGAGATTGAGTCCCAATTCCCGGCACGAGGAATGTTGGATTTCGTCCAGCGGCGGCCAAAACCGGACCAACGTGTTGTAGAAATCAAAAGAGATCGCTTTGATCATCTACTTTGTTGAAAACCGACCCGTAAGCGGGGAAACCTTCGACCGGGGTCGAGCGACTCCCCTGATTAGTCTCCCGCCGTGGGAGGCTGACGAATTCTAACATACCTACTCAGGCTTGTGAATCCTATCCCAAGCTTGGCGAACCTCCCCCGGCGCGACACCCATGGGCTTGCCGGCTCAACCCTTACCAAACTGGCCCCAACTAGCCCTGAGCTAGCAAACTCAATACCTGGGCAACTTCCCCGGGAGAGTCCAACCGATGCCAGGCGGTGGTCGGTTGCCTGGCAGGTCCAACGAGCACGGCTATCCCACCTGATTCCTGCACCACACCAAAGCCGTCTTCATCGGTTTGGTCATCGCCAAAAAAACAGGTTAGCGAAGCTTGGGGGTAGGTTTCCTGCAGCATGGTTATCGCTTTGCCTTTGTCCCAGGGCAGGTTGGGCCGCACTTCCAAGACTTTCTTCCCATGAGTGATTCTGACCGTACCCGACTCCACGAAGGGAGCGGCCACCCGGGCGAAAGCCTCTTCAACCGTGTCGAGGTGGTCTTCAGGAGTGGACCGGTAGTGCACGCTGAGGGTGAGCCCCTTAGGCTCCACGATGACCCCCGGAATTCCTGCCAACGCGCTTTCCAACTCCCCGGTGACCTGGACCTGGGCGCCGGCTTGTTCCAATGCCCCTTGATGAACGAAATCCAAACCCGGTCCTTGAATCTCCAATCCGTGGTTGCCGGCGTAGATCATACCCGGAATGCCCACCTTGGCCACTACGTCCTTCAGCGACCGGCCGCTGATCACCCCGGCAAGATATTTTCCGCTGGAGACCAGTTCTGTCAAATGTTTCCTTACTTGGGGAGGAAGATTCGCCTGGCCGGGATTTGGCATCAGGGGCGTCAAGGTCCCGTCATAATCAAACAACAGCAGGACGTGGGACGCACGGAGCAGCCGTTGGCTGATATTTGGCCAGACGTGAAGCAAATGAGGCATGACGGTTTAATCGAGGTTCAGTTTAACTGATGTGAAGCTCGGGAGGCACGCCAACGGGACCGGTCTGAATCAGGCGCTGGCAAAGGGACGCCGGGACCGCCGGGTGCCTTGCATCAGATCCACCAGCAGATGGGCCGCCCACTTGTATATGTTGTTTTCGCGGACTATCGACCGCATGCGCACCATGCGGGAACGCCGCTCTTCGAGGGGCATTTCCACGGCTTCGCGGATGGTGTCGGCAAAGTACTCGGTGGCGTAAGGGTTGGCCATCAGGGCTTCGGTCAATTCCAGGGCTGCGCCGGTGAACGGGCTCAAGATCAGTACCCCGTCCTCGTCAAACCTGCTGGCAACGTATTCTTTGGCCACTAGATTCATGCCGTCGTGGAGGGAACTAACCACACAAAACCGGGCGATGCGCCGCAACGCCAACAGGGTGACGTTGGAGGGATCGGTCGGCATGTAGATGATGGGCTGCCAGTCATCCTGGCCAAACCGCCCGTTGATCTCCTCCAAGAGGGAATCTATCTGCGCCGACAATTGCTGGTAGGCTTCGATGTCAGTCCTGCTCATCACCCCGGCCTGAATGAATACGATCTTGCCGATATATTGGGGGTATTTCTCCAGGAAACGTCCAATGGCGCGAAACCGGTGAGGAATCCCCTTGGTGTAATCTATCCTATCAATGCCCAACGCCACCAATTGGCCTTCCAGGTCCCATTCCTGGGTAAGCCTTTGAATCTCTTCATCCACCTCGGGGAGTTGGGAATCTGAATTGATCTGTTCGAAATCGACGCTGATGGGAAAGGGTCTAACCAAAGTCAGGTCGTCCTGCCGGCTGACCATGTTGTATTCGAAGTTCACCCGGCCCTTGCCGGCCCGGGCCACGGTCTCTAAAAAATTGTCGCAGTGGTCGCCGATGTGGAATCCCAGCAGGTCGTTGGCCAGCAGGCCGTCCAGCAACTCGTTCTGCCAGGGGCAGATGCGGAATATCTCGTGGTTGGGCCAAGGGATGTGCCAGAACTGGCCGGTCAGTATCTCAGGGTCTGCTTCCCGCAGCAGGCGGGGGAGCAGGGTCAGGTGGTAATCCTGGGTGAACACGGCCGCGGGCCGCCCATCGATCTCATCCAGCACGTGTTTTGCAAACTCTTTGTTTACGTCCTGATAGGCTTGCCAATGGTTGGAATCGAAGACGGGCTCGATGTAGGCGTTATGGCAGAGGGGCCATAGGGATTCGTTGGAGAAACCGTAGTAGTAACCCCGCTCTTGCTCTTCAGTCAACCAGACCAGCCGCAGGGTGTAGGAGGGGTCATCCGGGGGCACGGGAATCCTGTTACGTTCGTCAACGGCGTGCCGGTCACCCTGGCCGCCTCCGTGGGCGACCCAGGTGCCGCCGCATTCTTGCATCAGCGGGTCAATGGCAGTGGTGACACCGCCCGCAGGCACCGCATAGGTCAACCGGCCTTCCACAAGCTCGTGGACGTAGGGCTGCCGGTTGGAGACGACAATCAGGCGGTAATCGCTTATCTCACGCTGGACCAGCCGCCGTAGGTCCTCTTTGGTCCAGATAGGAGCCCGCATCTAGCCACCCGCTCAACCCAACTGTTTCAGATTGTGGATGCCGCCCCACTCACCTCCCACTCTCCCCAAGGCTGACGGCCGTTTTAACTAGCCTGTCCGCCCCCGGCCCTGCTCCAACTTGCCCAAGGCTGCCAAATGGATCGGCGCTGATCTGCAGCCGGAGAAAAAACCACCGCACGGCTGCGACTGGCCCGCACCCGGTTCCAGGCGCCATTCCGGAGGTTCACGCCTTCGAGACTAATTCTTACTATTCGATTCTTTCATAACAGCCTGCAAAGGTCAACTGGAATTTCCAGGCCCAGTCAAATTGACAGACACCCGGGCAATGGATACGATACCGGCATCCCCACGCGTGAAATGGGGTCAGTCATTAGTCCAGCTAGGACTAAACTCTGTACAGCAGGAGGGCTTATGTTTGTCCGCCGCGATCTGACCGATACGGTTCCAACACCCGAAGGCGACATGCATTATGTCAAGAAGGGCAGCGGATTCCCGTTGGTGATGCTCCACCCCTTGGGCACGTCCACTTGGGCGTGGCAGGCGGTGATCGATTCCCTTAGCCAGCATTACACCTGTTATGCCTTTGACATGCTGGGCCATGGCGAATCTGAAAAGCCCAAACGCCATTTCAACATCCCCGATTACGCCGTGGCTTTAGACCATGCCTGCCAGCTCTTGAACATCCACCGGGGCCATTATGTCGGCAACTCGGTAGGCGCGATCCTGGCTACTGAAATGGCCGCCAGCTTTCCGGAGCGGCTGGACAAACTGGTGTTGGTGGGATGCCCGGTGTGGGACGCCCACACCGCCAAACAGCGCCTGAAAGAGTCGGCCGCGGGTTACGACGACCAGGGTTTACCCAAACGGCGCACCCTGAAGGACCTGAAAGAGGGCACCACCTTCGCCAAGCCCAGGAAGGAATGGGGCGACGCCATGAATGGCACCCGCGCCCAGGCCGGGGTATGGGTGGGCAAGCTTATGGAGTCCTTGGCCCACTACGACGTGATGTCCCGTCTGCCCAGGATCCAGGCATCATCCACGTTGGTCATGTACGGAGAGGTTGACCGCCTGCGCGACGGGGAAGAACTGTTGCACAACAATATCGTTAATGCCAGCAAGGTAGTTTTGCCCGGCTTGGGCCACATCCCTCAAATAGAGGACCCCGAGGCGTTCATCGGCGCGTTGCTTCCCTTCCTCCAAGCCTAGGCCCTAACTCTTAACGCTAACTCAGCAACCGGCGCCGTAGGAGGAAGGGTCAGTGACCAGCAGCCAAGGGCGGCAACCGCTACGCCTGATGGAGACCTTCCGCTCGGTGTTTTACACACCTATCCATGTCTCCATTGCCGGAGGGTTCCTGGAGAAGGAGGGGTTGGACGTGACCTTCTCCACATGCCCTCCCCAGTTCGCCCATCCCCTGAGCGCACTGCTCCACGAAGCGGCCGACATCACCCAGAGCGGCATCATGCGCTCGATCATCGCCGCCGATTGGGGCGCCGAAACGGTGCCCATGCATTTTGCCAAGATCAACGCCCGGGACGGATTTTTCGTCCTGGGCCGGGCGAGCTCAACCTCAACTTCAGCCGCATTCAACTGGGACGGCTTTAACGGGGCGCAGGTGATTCCCGTTGGATTTTCCCCCATGCCTTGGGCCTCGTTCCAGTACGCCTTGCGCGATCATGGCATCGACCCCGGCGGCTTGAATCTAATAACCGGCCTGGACCTGGAAGGCGCCATAGCCGCGTTTCAAGGTGGTCAAGGCGATTTTATTCACCTGCCAGAGCCGGCGGCGGAACAGGTCTTGGCTCAGGGGGCAGCGGGCCTAGCGGTGGCCTTGGGCCCGGCCAACGGCCACATTGCCTACAGTTCCTTTGCCGCCACCAACGCGTTTCTCGCGGCCAACCCAGATCTGGTAATGCGATTCACAAAAGGATACGCCCGCGCCTTGGAGTGGCTGGCAGCCAACGATGCCGCCACGGTGGGCGGCTCGGTCAAGGAATTCTTCCCCGGGGTGGACCCTGAACTCATCGTGCGTTCGGTGGAGCGATACAAAACACAGGAAACCTGGCCCGCCGAGCCATCCCTGAACGAGCCGGAATATCAGGGACTTCAAGACATACTTATGGCGGCCGGGATGGTCAAAGAGCGCCAGCCCTACGCCAAAGTGGTCCGGCCCGACATAGTCCCGCAAGCTTTATCGTGACGGCTGGCTCACCATCCGGATACTTTGCTAGATTCCTGCCTGGGCACCGCGGGAGTAGCTAAGTTGACTTGCCCCCAGTGCGGCCAGGAAAATTCGCCGGAGATGCGGTTTTGCGGAGCTTGCGGCTCGGCGCTGTCAAACTCCTGTCCTTCATGCGGTTTCGACAACCCGCCGGCTTTCAAATTTTGCGGCCAGTGCGGAACGTTGCTGTCCGTCGGGAGCGGCGGTTCAAATCCAACCAGTGACGCTCCTCCAGCCGTTTCCGTGATCCCAGGCCGTGGCCAGCCAGCGCCATCTTCACCTCAACCCACCTCCTTCGCCAACGGCCGCTACCAGGTCGAGAAATTCCTAGGGGAAGGCGGCAAAAAGAAGGTCTACCTGGCTCACGACGCAACCCTAGACCGGGAGGTGGCCTTCGCCCTGATCAAGACCGAGGGCTTGGACGACACCTCGCGCCAACGCATACAGCGGGAAGCCCAGGCTATGGGACGGTTGGGTTCTCACCCCCACATAGTCACCGTCTTCGATTTGGGCGACGAACGAGACCAGCCATACATGGTCACCGAGTTGATGGGCGGCGGCGACGTGGAAGGTTTGATCGAGGATTCCACCGGTCACCGGCTTCCCCTGGAACAAGCGATCAAGATAGCCCAAGAGACCTGCCACGGATTGGAGTTCGCCCACAGCCGGGGCGTCGTCCACCGCGACTTAAAGCCGGGCAACGTCTGGCTTACATCCGATGGCATTGCCAAGATCGGCGACTTTGGCCTGGCGGTGGCCCTGGACCGTTCGCGCCTGACCACCGAAGGCATGATGGTAGGCACCGTTTCCTACATGCCGCCGGAGCAGGCCATGGGTGGCGAGGTCACGCCACGGTCGGACCTGTATTCCCTGGGGGCCATGCTCTACGAGATGGTCACGGGCAGGCCACCCTTCTTAGGCGACGACTCGGTGGCCATCATCGGCCAGCACATCAACACGCCGCCGGTTGCCCCAACCTGGCACAACAGCGATTGCCCGCGTCAGTTGGACGCGCTGATCCTGCGATTGTTGGCTAAAGATCCGGCGGAAAGGCCGGAGTCGGCGTCGGATGTGTTGGCTGCTTTGGAAGCGTTGGACCTGCAAGACGTAGGGGCAGGTTTAAAACCTGCCCCTACCGATGATTTGCACTCCCTAGATAGCCTGGCAGGCGGCGTCTTCGTCGGCAGGCAGCGGGAGATGGGCGAGCTGAAGGCGTGCTTGGAAGACGCCCTCTCGGGCCGGGGGCGGTTGGTCACGTTGGTAGGCGAGCCGGGTATCGGCAAGACCCGGACCGCCCAAGAGCTGGCCACCTACGCCGGGCTGCGGGGGGCTCAGGTATTGTGGGGACGGAGCTACGAAGAGCAGGGGGTGCCGCCCTACTGGCCCTGGGTGCAAGCCATCCGCTCTTACGTCCGGGAACGGGATCCCGAGCAGCTAAGGTCTGAGATGGGTTCCGGGGCCGCCGACATCGCGGAGGTGGTATCCGACGTGCGGGAACGCCTGCCTGGCCTGCCCTCGGCTCCCCAGCTAGAGCCGGAGCAAGCGCGGTTCCGTTTGTTTGACTCGATCGTTGTCTTTTTGAGGACAGCGTCCCAACGCCAACCACTGGTGCTGGTATTGGACGACCTGCATTGGGCCGACCAGCCGTCGTTGATGTTGCTCCAGTTCGTGGCCAGGGAGTTGGGCGGCGCGCGGCTTTTGCTCATCGGCACCTACCGTGATATGGAGTTGTCCAGACAGCATCCACTGGCGGAAGCTCTGGGTGAGTTGACCCGAGAGCGACTATTTCAACGGGTACTTCTGCGGGGCCTGGCGCAGGAAGACGTAGGGCGCTTCATCGAGATGACCTCGGGCAACAACGCACCGCGAGGCTTGGTCGAGGCCGTGCACACCCAGACCGAGGGCAACCCATTGTTCGTGACCGAGGTGGTTCGGTTGTTGGTCCAAGAAGGGGAGTTGGGCGCCGATCCTTCGTCCGCCGCAGGCGGATCAGGACGAACGGGGGAGGCGGAATCCTGGACCATCCGTATCCCTGAGGGAGTCAGGGAGGTGATTGGAAGGCGCCTGAACCGGCTGTCCCAGCGTTGCAACGAGACCTTGACCGTGGCCTCGATACTTGGGCGGGAGTTCACCTTGGCCCAGCTTAGGCCCCTGGTCGAAGAGGTGACCGAAGACCGCCTGGTTGAGATTCTTGAAGAGGCCCTTGCCTCTCGGGTCATAGAAGAATTGCCCCAATCTGTCGGCCGCTACCAATTCACTCACGCCCTGATTCAAGAGACCCTCACCGCCGAACTGTCGTTAACCCGGCGCGTGAGGCTCCATTCACGAATCGCTCTGGCTCTGGAAGACCTGTACGGAGTCGACGCCGAGTCCCACGCCGCTGAGTTGGCCCACCATTTCGCCCAGGCCGAGGCGGTCACGGGGACAGATAAACTGGTGCAATACTCGCTGCTGGCTGGAGATCGGGCGATGGCGTCCTTCGCTTGGGAGGAGGCCCTGGCCCATTTCGAGCGAGCCGCGGCCTCGAAGATAGGACAGGTCCCTTCGCCCCGATCGCAATCGGGGTCAGGGCAGGCTATGGACGCCCAGATGGCGGCGATTCTTTTCGGCCTGGGAAGGGCCCAGTTGACTCTCCTAGATCGAAACGAGATGCCGGAGGCAATAGCCACCCTGGCCCTCGCCTTCGATTACTACGCGGAAGCCGGTGATGTGGACCGCGCCGTGGCCGTGGCCCAGTCTCGTTACGCTTCTCGAACCGGGCTGAGGACCGGGATTGCGCAACTGATTGCCCGTGCACTTTCCCTTGTACCTGCCGACTCTCACCAGGCGGGCGGCCTTCTGTCCCGCCAAGGTTACGTGTTGGGAATGGAGGAAGGCGACCACGAGGCCGCCAGCGTGGCTTTTGGCCGAGCCCTGGCCATCGCCCGGCAGGAGCAGGACGCGGCCCTGGAGATGCCTACTTTGGCCGAGGCTGCCCGCGTTGACCGGTTCGGCCTTCACTTACCGGAGAGCTTGAGCAAAAGCCGCCAGGCAATCGAGCTTCTCGCGCGGTTTGACGACCCCCAGGTCGAAGCCGCCGCCCGCTATGAGGCCTCCGTTGCGCTCTGTATTAATGGCGACCCAGAAGAGGCACAAGTGCATGCGACGGCCATGCTGGCGGCGGCGGAGCGGCTGCGCGACCGATTCTGGCTGTCCTCCGCCCTGGGGCACAATGCGGCCCTATGCCAGGTAAGGGGCGACTGGCAGGCGGCGAGAGACTTTGCCGAACGCGGATTGGCGGTTCAGCCCGGAGATTCCCGCATTCTGGGGCGTATGGCCGGACTGGAGTACGACCTGGGAAACTCCGACTGGGGAGAGAAGTTCCTGGATGAACTGGTGGATGTAATGCGCTCTACTCCCAAAGGACCCACAGTACCCTACTTATTACCAACTATAGTCATCCCAGTGGCGGCTCGGATTTCCGGCGACCTTCACCGCCTCGCCATTGCGGAGGAAGCCGCCCGAACCGTGCTTGCGGATCCGTCTCCTACGGCGATTGTTACCCACGGGGCCAGGGCCGGCCTGGCGCTGATTGCGGTCTTACGGGAGGACGTGGCGGCATTAGGGGAGCTATACGCCTTCCTAAAGCCACAGAAGCAAGGGCTGAGTCTGATTGGGCAAATCTGTGATGACCGCCTCCTAGGCGTTGTGGCCCATTCCATGGCTGACTTGGACCAAGCGGCGACTCATTTCGAGGACGCCCTGACCTTCTGCCGCCAGGCGGGCTACCGGCCCGAGCTGGCCTGGACTTGTTGTGACTACGCCGACACCCTTCGAGAACGGGACGGTGAGGGAGATAGGGCCAAGGCCATGTCTCTATTGGAAGAGTCCCTAAGCTTGGCCAGCGAACTGGGCATGCGGCCCTTGATGGAGCGGGTGCTGTCCCGGCGGGAGATACTGGGAGCATAGGCAGTGCGGTGGCGATCACCACGAAGGCCGCAACACTAGCATACCCTCTCTTTGTATTGACATGAACCTTCGCCAAAGGGTGTAATGCCATAGTAAGGTAAATCCAGGCAAAGGGCCGCTGGCCCGAATATTTAGAAACGATCGGGAGGAGTTTAATGGCGCAGATTGTGTTTGGTCTGGCTAGCTCCCACAGTCCTCAGCTCAGCACACCTTCGGAAGGCTGGCCGGCCCGGGGAGAGCGAGACAAAGGGAACACCATGCTCTACGGCACCGACGGTGTCCATTCAAACTACGAAGATCTCCTGGCCAGGACGGATGTGATCCGCATCGCCAAGGAGATCACCCCGGAGAAGATGGAAGACAGGCACCAGCGGAACCAAAAGGGTATCGCCAAACTCTCGGAAGCCCTTTACAACGCCAACCTAGACGTCCTGGTCATGCTGGGCGACGACCAGCAGGAGTATCTAACGGACGACAATATGCCTGCCTTCTGCGTCTACTGGGGAGGCGAGGTCAACGTCCCCGGCCGGGGCGCGGCGCCATCCACTGGGAACCAGCCTTTGATCGGCTACACACCGGAAGACCAGATGGTGCCCACTCACCCGGATTTGGGCCGGCATATGATCGAATATCTGGTTGAATCGGAGTTCGACATCGGGACATCCAAATACTTGAACCCGGACAAAGGAGGGGCTTCCCAGGGCGGCATCGGCCACGCCTTCGGATACGTTTATCATCGGTTGATGACGGATAAGCTGATCCCCGCCTTGCCATTCATGGTAAACACCTACTATGCGCCGAACCAGCCCACCCCCAAGCGGTGTTACGACCTTGGCCGGGCCATACGCAACGCCATCGAAGCATGGCCGGTGCAAGCCAGGGTCGGCGTGCTGGCCTCGGGCGGTCTCAGCCACTTTGTGGTGGACGAAGAGCTGGACCAGTGGGCCATTGAAGGCATGAAGGAAAAGAGCATCGCCAAGCTTTCCAGTCTGCCCAGGGAAAGGCTCAACGCTGGCAGCTCGGAGATTCGCAACTGGATATCCGCCGCAGGGGCGGCCGAGCACCTGGAAATGGAGTTGATCGACTATGTTCCCTGCTACCGGTCACCGGCGGGCACCGGCTGCGGCATGGGCTTTGCCACTTGGTCTTAGCAACTTTCTCAAAAGATAGTTCGACAAGCTCACCACGAACGGCTAGGGTTCTTTTTGCCCGTTCGTCCTGAGCCTGTCGAAGGATGGTCCATGTTGGATAGACGGATTTGAAATACATTCTTAATCCGGTTCGGGGACGGCGGTACGCGGGTGGCGGGGTCCGGAGGCAGCATAAGGATTTTCTCGGCCCATAAACCGATAGTGTAAGATTATCAGCAATCCGGCTATCATTTTAAGGGACTAGTCACGCACTCAGGAACAGAGGTGACCATGCCAAAGCTAACAATAATCGGCACCGGCCTCATCGGGACTTCTCTCGCTATGGCTTTGCAACAGGCCAAGTTGAAGGACCTGGAGATCGTTGGCACCGACTCTGACAACACGTCCAGATCGGGCGCCAACAAGACCAACGCCTTCCACCGCGTTGAGAACCGCCTGAGCAACGCGGTGCGTGACGCCGGGATAGTGGTGCTGGCGACGCCGGTCATGGCAATGCAAGAGGTGATGGAAGTCATCGCCGACGACTTGGCTGAGGGCTGCGTGGTCACCGATGTGGGCAGCTCAAAAAAGGTGGTTCTGGATTGGGCCGACCAATACCTGCCCAGGCACGTAGAATTCGTGGGTGGGCACCCCATGGCCGGCCGGGAGAAGTCGGGCCCGGAAAATGCTGACGGCAACCTGTTTAGAGACAAGGTATACTGCGTGGTCCCCAGCAGCAGGGCCAGCAGCCGGGCCGTCTCCGAGATCACCAACATAGCCGACGCCATCGGCGCCAGGTCCTACTTCATCGGCGTTGACGAGCACGACAGCTTCGTCGCGGCGGTAAGCCATCTACCCTTCCTATTATCGGTGGCCCTGGTGGGTTGCACCTCCAAGAGCCCCAACTGGGACGACATCGCCCAACTAGCCGCCACCGGGTACGAAGACAGTTCCCGCCTGGCCTCCGGCGACCCGGTCATGCACCGTGATATTTGCCTTTCTAATCCCGAGCCGATAGTGGCCTGGATAGATTCTTTCATCAAAGAGCTATACGAGGTGCGCCAGCTCTTAAATGCCGAGCCGGGACCCGATCGAGATTCTGTGCACGACGTATTCGAAAAGGCGTTCGTGGCCCGCGGCCTGTGGCAGGCGGGAGCGGTGAACCAAGCGTTCAAAGTCCACCAGTCTCAGCTCGATGTTCCCAGCTTCGGCGAAAGCGTTGGAGACTTCTTCGGCGGCGGTCTGGCCCGCAAGGCCATACAATCCCAGAAAAAGCTGTTCGGAGGCGATCGGGATGACCGCTCCGGAGACAGGTAGGACCGGCCATTTAACCGCAGTAAACGCCCTCGTTTAGGCCTAGCCCATTAGGAGGTTTCCCAGGGTGCAGCGTTCCGTAAGCAGTCCAGCCTCCATCTCCGGCAACCTGTCGGTGCCGGGCGATAAATCCATTTCCCACCGTTCTTTGATATTGAACTCAGTTGCCCGGGGAGACGCCCTGGTCACCGGTCTTTCCAGTGGCGAAGACGTCATGTCAACCATGGGATGCCTGCAGGCCATGGGCGTGGAGATCGAACCTGGAGTCGAGCCCGGAACGGTGATCGTGCACGGGACTGAACGGGGTCTTCAGGAACCAGATGGCATCCTGGACGCCGGCAACGCCGGCACGTCGATGCGCCTCCTGTCCGGACTGCTGGCCGGACAGCCCTTCACCTCAGTTCTGACCGGAGACGCCTCGCTTCGCAGCCGGCCCATGGGCAGGATCGTTCAGCCATTGAAGCAGATGGGCGCACAGATAATGGCCCGCAAAGACGACACCCTGGCGCCGCTGACCATACGCGGCGGTTCTTTACGGGGCATCGAATACACCATGCCCGTGGCCAGCGCCCAGCTTAAATCTTGCATCATGTTGGCTGGATTATCGGCCGAAGGCGACACCATTCTCCATCAACCGGCCCTCTCCCGCGACCATACCGAGCGTATGGTCTCGGCCATGGGCGGGACGGTGATCTCCGACGGCCTGACACTGGTGGTCCAACCCTCCCAACTCAACGCCGTGGACATAGCGATTCCCGGAGATATCAGTTCGGCGGCCTTCTGGTTGGTGGCGGGATTGTGCCACCCCCAAGCCCGGGTGTTGGTCCGAGGTGTTGGTCTTAACCCTTCCCGCACAGGCATTCTGGAGGCGCTGGAAGCCATGGGCGCCGGGGACGCCCTGCAACTGGTGGACCAGCGCGACGAGGGCGGAGAGCCGGTTGCCGATCTGCTGGTCACGTCTACCCAGCTCTCGGGCACCGAGATTGAAGGTGACTTGATTCCCCGAATCCTCGACGAGATACCCATATTGGCGGTGGCCGCCTGTTTCGCCCAGGGAGACACCGTCATCAGAGACGCCGGGGAGCTTCGAGTGAAAGAATCCGACCGCATCGCCACCACGGTGAGCGAGCTCACCCGGCTGGGTGCCAGCATAGAGGAGCGGGAAGACGGGATGGTCATTCACGGCACCGGCGGACTGAAGGGCGGCGGTTGCGAAAGCCACTTGGATCACCGGCTGGCCATGGCCCTGGGCGTGGCCGGTCTATTGGCCGAGGGAGAAACCACCATTAACGGGGCGGAAGACGCGTCCATCTCCTATCCCGACTTTTGGGAGCATCTGGACCTCCTATCCGGAGAATGATTCCCGGCTCTGGACACTCATCTTCCACATCAGACCCCTTTCCTTAGAGACCCCGCTGGTTGGCGAGCTACAAGGGTTGGCAGGCCTTGCGCCAACCTTCATATTTGCCTGAGTACATAACGGAATAGATGCAAGACATCCCGGAAATTCAACCAGCGCCTCCACTTTTAGTGGTGTTGTCCGGCCCTTCGGGCGTTGGGAAAGACGCGGCCTTGACAGAGCTAAAGAAGTTCGACCGGCCTTGGCATTTCGTGGTTACTGCCACCACCCGGCCCCAGCGGCCCGGCGAACGCGAAGGGGTGGACTATATTTTTCTGGATCACGGCACTTTTTCTGCCATGAAGGACCGGTCGGAATTTTTGGAGTGCGCCCAAGTCTATGGCCGGTGGTACGGTGTGCCGCGAAGCCAAGTGCTTCAGGGCTTCCAAGAAGGCAAGGACGTCATTCTTAAGATAGACGTGCAAGGAGCGGATACGGTTCGCCGTTTGGCTCCCGGGGCCGTTTTCATCTTCATGTTGCCGGCGTCATTTCAGGAGCTCCACCAGAGGTTGTCCGGCCGGATGACCGAAAGCTCCCCCGAGATGGACCTGCGGCTAAAGACGGCCGGCGAAGAGATGAAGCGGTCGTCCGAGTTCGAATACCGTGTGGTCAACCAGGACGGCAACCTGGCAAGGGCTGTGGCCGAAATAGACGCCATCATCACCGCCGAAAAATGCCGGTCCGAACCAAGGCAGGCCGGACTGATATAATTTAAATCTGTCAGCATTCACGTCACACCCCGAAAGAGCTAACCCTCCCATGACACAGCAAGACGAAAATATTGCCATCAGACCCCGTCTGCCGGAATGGTTGAAGGTCCGGGCGCCGGGCAGCCCCCGTTACATCGAGCTTAAGGGCCTGATGGAAAAGCAGTCGCTGCACACGGTGTGCGAAGAGGCCCATTGCCCCAACATCGGTGAATGTTGGGACCGGGGCAGCGCCACCTTTATGATCCTGGGCGATATATGCACCCGGGCCTGCCTGTATTGCGCCGTCACCACGGGCCGCCCGGCCGGCATCGACCTGCAAGAGCCCGCCCGCCTGGCAAAGACGGTGAAAGAGATCGGCCTGGATTATTGCGTGATCACGTCGGTCAACCGGGACGAGCTGGCCGACGGCGGGGCGTTTATCTTCGCATCATGCATCAAGAAGATCCGGGAGGAGGCCCCCGCCTGCAAGATCGAGGTTTTGATACCGGACTTCGCCGGATCGTGGCCCGCGCTGCAGAAGGTGATGGACGCCAGGCCCGATGTGCTGAACCACAACATAGAATCGGTGAACCGGGTGTTTAAAAAGGTCCGGCCCAAGGGCGATTACCGGATGTCTTTGGAGCTATTAGCCAAGGCAAAAGAGATGGCGCCGGGGACCGCCACCAAATCAGGAATCATAGTCGGAATGGGGGAAACCACGGATGAATTGTTGGAAACCATGGCCGACCTTCGCAGCGTGGACTGCGACCTTCTGACCATTGGACAGTACCTGCGCCCCTCTCGAAAGCACTTGGCCATCGACCGGTTCTACACTCCGGCTGAATTCGACCAGCTAAGGCAGGCCGGCCAGGCCATGGGCTTTAAACACGTTGCCTCGGGCCCCCTGGTGCGCAGCTCCTACCACGCCGATGAGCAGCACGCCGCGGCTCAACGCGCAACGCTTGCGTAGGCGTCGGCCCAACAGGAGTCACTTCATCAAAGAGGATTATGTCTCTCCTTCACGTTGGATTGATTTAGTAATGACCCAGGTTCCGTTTTCCAACTCATCTAAAGCAAGATTATGTCCCCTGCTAACTGCTGCGAATTTTGACGATAGTTCAGTAGGCGGGTTCGTCATAAGTATATGGAATTGAGATTCATCACCCTCTACCGCACTTTCTTCCAGGATTGCTAAGGTTTCGTCAAAAAACGAGGGCGTCAATCCGTCGACACCCGAAAAATCCAGCTCAACTTCCCCTTGACCCTCAACCAATGCCGTTAGCACGATGGTTTCGAGTGACCGGGCCGACTCCCGCGTTACGAGAACTCGTTTACCCACGATTTCGAATAGGTTGATTCGCTTCATCGTTCTCCAAATCAGCTGGGAATTGACGCAGATGCCAGGGAACCCGGGAACAATCTAGTTCGCTGTGCTCTGCTCTCCATCTGCTCATCTATACGCATGGAACCTATCCCTGAATGGATGATTAGGCTTCGGCTCGCTTTTCGCATATCCTCGGCGACCCCGTATAACCCTATACTGCGGTGGCGGTCACCTGTACCACTGATGCGTTCTCTTGTTGCTAGCTCGATGGCAACCCAATCATACGGCACCCGTGACCTTAGGTCAGGATTGTTTTCAAGTGATTTCCTGATTCCGATTCCACCATCGGCGACAACGCACACGAACCTTTGCTCATGCGCATACTCATAAAATTGAATGAGGCCATATGCGCCAATCTGCGAATTAGCATGCTGAACCGCATTCATAGAGAGTTCGGCAAAGGTCTCACTGACCAAGGGACGCAGATTCGGCGCTCCAAGGCCTGATTCGATTAGGGTTTCACTGGCTTGATTGGCAAGGTCTTCAACTTCGGAAACCGTGTCAAAACGGGTCAATGGGAGCACAAGTTGAATGTCAGTTCTTTCATGAATATCTCGGTCATCAACGTCGACACCATTCTCTTGAAGAATGCGGAACAGACCTAAAGACTTTAGGTAGATGCACACTCCTAAATTTTCAGGCACCAAAAGCGTGCAATCGGTACCTTTAAATTTCGCGAGGAGCGGGTAGACGACGCACCAGAGAACAGCCGGCGGAAGAATAAACTCACACCTGCGTAGGTCCACTTCTAAGCCTTCGGAAAATACGAGATTCCTCGGATCCCGGGAGTCGAATGGGCCCCACAAACTCCCGGCGTGTTGAAAACGTGGGTAAGCTGTGATTTTCATACATATCACTCCTGCGGACCGTTGGGTTGATTGAAGTGGTAGCGTCAGATGAAATGGAATTCCATCACGTACGGTACCAGCACGGTTAGTGCCACGGCAAACAGGAGGTTTTCCCCCGTGTACGGGTGATGTCTCATGCGCAATGGGCTGAGACAACGCACGGGCACGGCAGGATGGCGCTCTAAGGGCCGAATCGTTATTGGGCCAGCAATTCCACCATTTGACCGGGATGCTCCCAGCGGAAGCCCGGCCCGGCTGCCAGCACCTTCTCCCGGTTCAAAGCGCCCCACAGCGCCGCTCCGCTTTTGACCCCAGCCCGGTGGGCGCACTCCATATCGTCACCGGTGTCGCCTACGTATAACGCCTGGTCCGGTGGCACTCCCATAGCGTCGAGGACTTGCAGCAATCCCAGCGGGTCGGGCTTGTACGGCCTGCCGTCCACTAGAAACAGCGAATAGTCCATCAGGCCGCCGATGCCCGTCTGCTCCAGCTCAGCATCTCCAAAGGCCTGGCGTTTGTCGGAGAAGACCGCTAACCGGTAACCGCTCTCCTTCAAACGGCCCAGGGTTTCCGTGACTCCGGGGTACAGCTTGGGCATATGTGTGACGATCTGCCGATAAAACCCCAGGTATGTGTCCATCACCCGCTGCTGGTCGCCGGGAAAAAAGGACTCCAGGTGCTGCAAAAAAGGCATGGAGTAGCGGTCCGCCACCTGGGAACTTTCGGGCTGGTGGACCCTCAATGCCACGGCGGTTTGGCGCAACAATTCAAGATGGGTGTCCCAGCTATTCCACAGGGTGAGGTCCCAGTCGAATATTATGGCTTTCACGGCATCACCAGGCTACTATGCCCCGGTTTCCACGGGTGGGGGTGAGTCTTCTTCCAACAACCTGTTAAAAAACGAGCTCAGCGCGCCGGTCTCCGGCCCCCTGAGATGGCGGGCGAAATGCTCAACCACGCTGTGGATATGGCCGGGACCAGCCCGGTCCAGCGTGGTCCGTCCCTCCCGGGTTAACATCACATAGGACACCCGCCGGTCATCGGTCGACGCCTCCCGTTGAACCAGACCCGCGTTCACCATGCGGTCCACCAACCGGGTGACTCCGCTACGGCTGAGAACCAGCGAATCCGCCAGCACCTGATGGCGCAGCCTTCCACGGGGCGCCTCGGAAAGGTGCACCAGCACATCGTACCAGGTGAGGGGAATCCCCACGTGCTCCAGCAAATCCCGCTCCAACTTCCGGGTCACCGTGGAATGGGCTTCCAGGAAACCCCGCCACACCGCCAGTTGCACATCATTCAAGTCTGACGCCATGGCTGAATTTTACTCGGATTCAGTTTCTACAGCAACTGTTGACAGTGCAACTAATATATGTTAAATTGTTGCATGCACAATAATCACCCACTGTCCAATCAGGAGGATGCAAGAGCCACCGTGGTGTAGAATGATTTATCAGGGTCTCAAAAGCAGCAACAAATATAATGACATTTATAGGCCATCGTTCACTTTAGTGACGGCCTTTTCGAGGAGCAATAATGAAATTCCGAGGCGTTAACCACCTGGCAATGGTAACCAATGACATGGAAAAGACCGTCCGCTTTTACCGCGACGTTCTGGGAATGCCCCTGGTGGGGGCTGTGGGGAACACCCCCGGAGGGTATCCCTACCGCCACTATTTCTTTGAAACGGGTCCCAACAGCACCATAGCTTTCTTCGAGTGGCCGGGGATGGTGGAGGAGTTCCACAAGCCTGCGGGACAGCCCGCCAGCGGCCGGTTGCAATTCGACCACGTTTCCTTTGATGTGGAGACGGAGGACGAACTGCTGGAACTGCAAGCCCGGCTGGAAAAAGCCGGTGTGGAAGTGACGCCGGTGGTGGACCATAAGTTCATCCACTCCATCTACTTCCACGACTACAACGGCATCGCCCTGGAAGCCTCGGTTTGGATACACAATCCCACCGGGCACACGCCTGACTACGCCAATCCCAACGTGTTCCAGGACAAGGACCCGGTTCCGGCGTTGTTGGAAGATATGGAGCGCGCCAGGCTCATAGAGTCCAGCTAGGATACCTCCCACCGGGTAACACCGCAGGAGCAAACCGGTAGCTTTGGCCAACAAAAACCACGTGGACATGGTGCTTCTTAATGCCCGGATTCTCACCCCAAAAAAGGGACGGGAATCCGGGCATTGTCATGCCCAGGCGGTGGCGGTGGCCGGCGACACCATCATCGCCGTGGGCGGCAATTCTCAGGTCTCTGCTTTGGCCGGTCCCGGCGCCAGATCTATCGATTGCGCGGGCATGACTTTGATCCCGGGTATGATGGACTCCCACTGCCACGTCCTCGCCATGGCGGCTTCTCTTGGGGGGCTCGACTGCGGACCCGCATCCGTGTCATCGATAGAGCAACTCCAGCAGGTCCTCCAAAAGGAGGCCGGCGGCAAGCCTCAGGGCGAGTGGGTACGCGGATTCGGCTACGACGACGGGGCCCTTTCGGAGAACCGCCACCCCACCCGCTGGGACCTGGACCCGGCAACGCCCCGCCATCCGGTGCGGCTGGACCACCGCAGCGGCCACGCCACCGTGCTCAACAGCCAGGGGCTGGAGCTGGCGGGTATAGACAATAGCACCCCGGACCCCGTGGATGGCGTCAT
>MUCP01000017.1 GCA_002816875.1 SAR202 cluster bacterium Io17-Chloro-G2 | reverse complement strand
TTCGCCGAGAGCATAGCCCCGCCGGCCGCCAAGGTGGAGCCGCCGCCCGTCAGCAGGATCAGGTTGCCCGTGGTCTGCGCCGTGGCGCTGATGTTCAAGACCTCGCCTTGGGTGGTGGCGTTGGCGGTCACCAAGATGGTGTCCGCCGTGGTCGCCGAACTGGCTATGGTCAACGCCTGTCCCACGGTGGTGCCGGCGTTGGTTATGCTTATTGCGCTCCCGGTGCCGTCGGCGTCCATCACCACTTCGATCCCGGTTGTGGAATCCGACAGCGTGCCCGCAGTTTGGGTGGCGATGTTCTCCACTCTCAGCACCGCGCCCGCGGCGTTGAGGGTGCCGGCGCCGTTATTCATCACGTTGGTCCTGACTATGGACAACGCGTCGTAGTCATCCGACACAGTTGTGGTGTCCGTATGCGTCCGGCTGGCTGTGATGTCCACCAGTTGCGCCGTCTTGGCCACCAGGGTGCCCGACGCGGTGTGGTCCAGCAGCGCCAACTGTCCAGCGGCCAGGTTCACTGAGCTCGAGGAAAGATTGAGTCCATTACCCGTGGTCAACGCGTCGAAACTGGCCACGATCAAGTCCCCGGTGGTGGCCGAGTCGGCGGTGACCGCCAGCACGCCGTCGGTGCCGGTGTAAGCGCCGGTGGTGACTATCTCAACGCCGGACCCGGCGATGGCCGCTCCCATGTTGGCCGACAGAAGCGCGCCGCCGGAAATCATGTTGGACCCCCCGCCGGTGAGAACGATTAGGTTGCCGGAGGTCTGTCCCGTGGCGCTGACATCTACGATGTCGCCGGTGGTGGCCGAGTTGGCGGTGATCCCAAGGATGCCTCCTGCCCCCGCGTAAACCCCGGTGTTGACGATCTCGAGCCCGAAGCCGTCGGTGGCCGCCCCCATGTTAGCCGAGAGAAGGGCCCCGCCGGAGGTCATGGTGGACCCCCCGCCGGTGAGAACGATCAGGTTGCCCGAGGTCTGTGCCGTGGCGCTGACATCTATGATGTCCCCGGTGGTGGCCGAGTTGGCGGTGATCCCAAGGATGCCCCCTGCCCCCGCGTAAGCTCCGGTGTTGACGATCTCGAGCCCGAAGCCGTCGGTGGCCGCCCCCATGTTAGCCGAGAGAAGGGCCCCGCCCGCTAGTTGGCTTGAGCCGCCCCCGGTCAGCAGGATCAAGTTTCCCGACGTCTGCGCCGTGGCGCTGACAGAAAGGCCATTTCCGGTGGTTACTGAGTTCGCCGTTATTACCGCCGCGTTTTCCGTATCGGCTGACGAAGTCACGGTGAACGAATCGTGGCTGTTGCCAGACGTCACCGTCAGGCCGCCGGTAATGGCCACATCAGCCGCCGCGCCATTGTCGGTGGTCAAGGTAATACTGGTGACGTCGGCCGAACCCACCGTGATAGCCCCAGCTCCGGTAGTGTCTAGCAAAAGGTCCGAAGCTCCGGCGTCGTCCGCGCCGATCAAGGTCACCGTACCCGAATCGTCTCGCTTGAAGATGAACGTCGAGTTCGTGGCGCCGACACTCAGGGTCTCGCTGTTGGACCCGGTGATGACCCCGCCGGATATACCCGCTCCGTCAGCACCGTCAGTCCCGTTAGTACCGGCAGCGCCGGCAGCGCCGTCAGCGCCGTCAGCGCCGGCAGCCCCAGCGGCGCCTGTCTCTCCCTGTATTCCCTGGATACCCTGTTCCCCGTCACCACCACTTCCGCCGTCTCCCCCGTCGGCTCCGTCTGCCCCTGCAGCCCCCTGTTCTCCCTGATCTCCTTTTTCGCCCTTCTCACCTTGTTCGCCCGTTTCTCCCGGTTCTAACCCCCGGGGTCCAGTAGCTCCCACCGGTCCGATCGCACCAGCGGGTCCAGTCTCCCCAGCTTCTCCTTGGGGTCCGGCCGCACCAGCCGGACCTGGTATACCTCGGATGCCCGCAGGTCCCGGGGGCCCTCGTTCGCCTTCAGGTCCCGGAGGTCCTTGATCTCCTTGCTGGGTGGACTGGGCAAGTTGTTCCCCAGGAGGAGCGGAAACATCGGCTGCGGCGGCCTGCGAATCTGCGCCTGGTTGCTCGCCCGTTTGTGCCGCATCTGGGGCTGGTTGCTCGCCGGGTCCCTGGGCGTCACTTTGGGCCAACTCAGTTTCGTCTGAGGGCTGACCATCCGGCGGTTGTAGAGAAAACGCGACGTTGAACGCCCTGGCGGCGGCTCCCAAACCGAAAAGGCTCAAATTCTGGACTTGCGCGGAAACTGTGGAATTCTCCTCATCGACGGTGGTGAACAATGGGGTCCACTCATCGTTGTGGAAGTGAAGAACGCCCAGGTTTTTGGGGTCCCAATCGGATTTGAGCAGATCGCTAACATCGAAGCCTATGGTAACCGTAATGGGTTTTAGGAGCGCTGGCCTCTTCCGCAACCGCTTGGTCGGGGCCGGTGGGTCCTGCGGCTCCTAAAGCAAGATCGAACACGCGGGTGAGGGTGGTGATCCCTGTGGGCAGCTCAGACAACTCCTCCACTACGGCCGAGGGGAGCGGGGTTATATTGAGGATGGCGGACTGTTCTATGGTCTGGGGCTCTATGGCTACGAGAATCTCGGCGCCGGGTGATTCCAGCCTAACCGGGACCTCAGCGGGAATCTCGTAGGCAGTCACAACGACCTCGGTAATATCCACGGAGGTACCCAATGGGATACCCAAGAGGTCATTGAGGGCGTCGGGTTCGACCTCTACCAACGTCCCAGGGACAGCGACTGGCGTTGGAGTGGCAACAATCGTGTCACCAAGTTGGGGCCGGTTCACAAAAACCAACACTAAAACGACCGCGACAATCGTCATGACGGTCAAAATGATCAGGCGATTTGTGATGAAATTCGCTATGTTTCCCATGTAAGGCCTCAAATGGTCACGATTGGACTAACTCTTCTTGTTGCACGACAACTCAGTGCAGCGTGGCATAGAGCCGGAAGCTAGCAGGAATAACTTGGTATGTCAATTGATTTCACACCTATATTATCGTTGATCTGGAATATCAGGCGCGGATAGCACCTAAGTGACATGCGGATGTGAGTGCTTCGATAGTGTCAGGGAACCTAATAAGGGCACTCAGGTTAGCCAACTTCGAGTTCGGTCGACACCGCAAACCCAAACCCCGTAACATTCCAGAATTCGTCCCTATTGACCCGCCACCAGGGTTTGCCGCTGACTTAGACTGGGCATAATCGACTTCCGTATCCAACACGGTCCAACACGCTTATTCCGTTAAAGATTCAGAGTCCGGAGACCGCTAGGTCCCTAAGCAACATCAGAGATTGGTCATTTAATCGCATACCCGAATTTCAGTGGCGATAAGTGGTCGAACCGTAGCAAAATTACGCCGTGCTGTCAACAAAAAATCAATATAGAGGGGCAAATCATGCTAAATATGATCTCTTTATTGGGGTTTTCAACGGCTTATGTCTATTAAGGGATGCTTTATGTTAAATAATCGTTAAACGTTATGTTAACTCTCTGGTTCTGGCTCGCCACATGCACCTATCGGGTATTTGGAGAGCTTTGACGGCCTCTGCTAAAATCGGCCATCTGGCGCCGGCGATAGTACCTTCTGAAGCGGATGTCTTGCGATGAATCCCTGGGGTTTCCCATTGATCCTAGCTACCGTACTCCTTCTCTCGGGGGTAGCCTGTCAAAGGTCCGAGGAAGAACTTCAGCGGTTGGTAGATGAACGAATCGCCAGCGCTTTGCCGGCGCTCCCCACCTCAACAGCCAGTGCTCAGCCCACTCCCCCGGCGACAGTCCTAGCGCGGTCAAGCCAGCCAGGTAGCAGTTTCAAGGATATCTACAGCGAAGTTTGGCCGTCGGTATTCAAGATTGAGACCGAATCGAACAGTGGGACGGGTTGGATGGCCGGGCCTGGCCTGATTCTGACCGTGCAGCACCTGGTGGCTGGAGAGACTTCCGTGGTGGTCCGCCAGGCAAACGCACCACCCATGACCGCCCGGATCCTGGGTTGGGACAAGACCAAGGACATCGCGCTATTGGAGATCACCGAGGGATTCGAAGATATGCATATCGCTGTACAGCAGAGTGGCCTGCCAACCGGGTCCGTTAGTACCGAGGATATTGCATCTTTCGTCCTTGCCGTCGGTTACTCGGGCACTATTGGCGTGACAAGCTTCGGAGGGGTCGGTGGTGCAACTGCAAACGTAGGGGTTTTGTCGCAGATCACCAATTTCGGCCCGCAAAGCTATGGCCTTAATCTAGCGATCGATGCGCCGGTGGACCCGGGAGACAGCGGCGGACCTATTCTCAATCAGGCGGGTGAGGTTATCGGCATGGTCCGCCTGGCCCGATTGAACACCGGCGGGCAACGGGTCGTTGGGACATTTTTCGGGGTTCACATAGATGAGATTCGAAAGGCCCTGCCATCGTTAGAAGCCGGCATGTTTTCAGACTAGGGGAATACATTTGTTTCGATGAGCACGACCGCCTAGAGCGAGCAGGCTGGCTGGTGTTTTTCGAGAGCCTTTCTAGTCTAAGCCCTCCGGTTTGGACAGAGCCCACTTTGGACAGAGCCCACCGGCAGAACATTCACGACCGTTAAGAACCCTCTTTTCCCGGCGGCTACCGCCGGTTCTTCACTTCGTCGATTATTACATCCAGTTCGACTTGGTCAAATCCCAGTTTCACCGCTGTCTCAATATCCGGCTGGGCCTCCACGTCTTTGCCGAGAAATGTGTAAGCTATTGCGCGGTTTGAATAGGCGTTGACGAATAGGGGATCAAGGCGGATAGCCTTGTCGAAATCCTCGATGGCCCTTTCATATGCGCTCAGACCCGCGTAGGAGATGCCTCGGTTAGAGTGGGCGTCGGCGTCCTGGGGATTGAGGCGGATCGCCTCGCCGAAATCCCCTATGGCTCTTGCATGCTGGCCCAAGCCGGCGTAAGAGATTGCCCGGTTGACGTAGGCGAATGCGAATTGCGGGTCGAGGCGGATGGCCTCGTCGTAGTCCACAATCGCAAGGTCAACCTTGCCCAGGTTCCTGTAGATATTGCCCCGGTTGTAACGGGCTGAGGCAAGCTGTGGATCCAAGCGGATCGCTTCGGCTAAATCCTGAAAAGCGTCTTCGTGCCGGCCTACCTCACCATATGCAGTGCCCCGATTGTTGTAGGCCAGGGCAAATTCAGGGTCCAGGTTGATGGCGGCGTCGTATTCAGTTATGGCCTGGGCGAGTTGTCCCCGCGCAGCGAGGACTACACCCGAGTCGTAACGCTTTTCCGCCTCACTAAATCCAGCATTGGGTGCTCTGCAACCAAAGACCAAAAGCGGTAACAACATCGCGATAAAAATCGCTTTCATGGCATTATCCCGTCTAGCGTCATCCCGCCCATTATACGGGCCAACAAACGTCCCATTATCTTGTGGGGCCCGGGCCGGGTGTTGCAAGCCAGGGGTAGCGCAACCGCGTCCTAAGCCATATCTGAACACGACGTATACCGGGAGGATTGCGTGCCGCGCGTCGTCCCGGCAAAAGCCGGGACCCAAAGACGTAGTTTCTGTTTGGTTAACGCGGGGTGGTACTTACTTGGAGTAGTATTCCTGATTTTGACCAAGGGTTTGCCGCCGCGAAGCAAGATCCAGCCAACTTGTTTATCGAATTAGGCGACCCCTAATCTATGATGCGGTGAAATGCTCGGCAATGGCTGCACCGCGATCACCAGTGGATCAAGGTCCACCCAGCTGCGACGTCTCGTTGACGCCCGTTCAGTTGTACCGACTGGTCCGCTTTCACCCTGACCCAATAGAGTTGGTCTGTAACCAACGTAGTGAGTTGGGTTTGGCCAGTGAATTCCGGGCTAGGAGTGAAATATTGCCAAGACCGGGCTCTGCGGTCATAAAACCAAACCACCACCAGATTATCACTTAAGGTAGCCAACAGGGTTTCAGGCCCGAGGGCTGGTGTGGCTGTGGGTGTGGGCGCCGGCGCAGGTGTTGCCGTGGCCGGCGCCAGAGGTATCAATGTCGGTGTGGGTGTCGGCGCTGGGGTAGCGGTGACCGCTGGGGTCGGGGTGGGAATTGGGACGGGCGTGGGAGTGGCTGTCGCGCTGGGGGCCAAGGTGACTACCACCAGACTAGCCGTGGTCTGGACTCCACCGGCCGTTGCTTTGACGGTGTGGACACCTTTTTCCAGCACCGGCACTCCGGCGTCAACGGAAAAACTTCCATTCGCGTCTACGAAGGGCGCCGGTGAAGGCAGGACCGATATCCCGCCTATGGTCAGAAGGGATATGGGAACGTATCCGACGAAACTGACCCCGGTGATGGTCACCCGGCCGCCGGGCGTGCTGGTGGCCGGCGAGACCTTCAAGGTCCTGGCCGGTATTTTGTGGGTGGCGGTGGCAGCAGCCACCAGGGTGCAGGCTGGGGTGGTAACGTTGATGGTGTTCGTTGATGAGAGGGCCACGTCGTTGGGGACCTTGGCCACCGTTGTGAACGACCCAACGGCGTCGGGAATCACCTGCCTGATCAACTTGCTGCCATAGGATATGTCCACAGCGGTGCAAAGGTTGTTGAACCTCGCGGTCCCCGCGAACCCTGAACCGGTGATCGTAAGTTCGCTGCCCCGGCCGCTTTCGGCGGGGTCCACGGTGATGGTGCGTGATTTGATTCTTGACGCGCCCCAGCCCGACCGTTCGACATCGTCGATGACTTTAACCAGTAGGCCGGTGTTGGGAGCGCTCACGTAGGTCTCCGGAATGATGATGCTGGCGGTGAGTCCTCCATCGCTGTCCAGATTGATGGGGTACCTGGCGTAAGGGGCTTCAAGCAATTTGCCGTTTATCGTGATGCCGCTTTTGCCCTCGCCGGTGATTTGATGGACCCCCAATGGACCGTTACCCCCGAGGCTGGTGGAGGGGCTAAAACCCAACCCCCTCAGGGTAACGGTCTCATTGGGGGAAGCAGAAGTGGAGGAAAGGGTGATCTCCGCGGCCAACACGGTTACGGTGGCGGTGCGGTCTCCTCCCACAGGCAAGTTTCTCACCACCAGATCGTGGGAGCCGTAAGGCACTTCCAGAGGGATCTTGGTGTTGAAGCTGACTTCACCAGAATCGTTGGTAACGGGCTGAGTGCCTGCGGCGCCAAGCACCCCCGGAACGGAAAGGCGCGTCCCAGCCAGGGTCACCCAACCACCTTGTATGTAATAGGAAGGTGGCAGGCCGTCGATGGCGATCTCAATAGAATCGCCGGTATAGACCTCACTGGGGGTGACGGTGACGCCAGGTCCGCTCTGAAAGGCTGGGGCGGCCAAGACGTAGGTCGCCAAGCCCAAGACCGCCATCACCGCGGCCAAAATCGCGAATGCAGCGCGCCGAATTCTCATACCCGACTCCCCATTCCCATCACCGGTTCCCGTGCCTAAACCCGAAGGTGATCCCCAGAGGGAACCCTTAATAATTTCAGGGTCCATTTGAAACTAGCACGTACTTTTTTTAATATCCAGGGCGTCTCCCAATCGACACATTCGGGCTCAAAGGGTATGATGACCGCTGTTGACCCAAGAGCGAAATCCTAAGGGAACGGGCCGCCTTTGGTTTATGGGCCCGAGGAGCTTTCAATGCGTGGAGTAGCCATCGTTTCACCAGTACGTACCGCCGTTGGTAATTTCGGCGGCACTTTGCAGAGTGTGTCCGCCGCCGACCTGGGCAGCCTGGTCATAAAAGAGGTGTTGGAACGCACGGGCCTGGACCCCGCCCTGGTGGACGACGTTATATTGGGCCACGGCTATCCAAGTGGAGAAAATCCAGCCATGGGGCGCCTGGCTTCATTGAAAGCGGGCTTGCCTATCGAGGTCCCTGGGTATCAATTAGACCGGCGGTGTTCCTCTGGTCTGCAAGCCATCTTGAATGCCGCCATGCTGGTCCAGACGGAAAACGCCGACGTGGTCATTGCCGGTGGCGTGGAGAGCATGAGCAACGCCGAATTCTATAGTAACGAGTCCCGCTGGGGCGCGCGGTTCGGTTCGGTAACCCTCCACGACCGGCTGGCCCGTGCCCGTGAAACCATAGCCCCCGAAGACCGTTTCGGGGTAATTGAGGGAATGATTGGAACGGCGGAAAACCTGGCCAAGCAATACGAGGTTTCCCGGGAAGAGCAGGACGAATATTCCCTGAGGAGCCATCAACGGGCGGTGGCCGCGGCGGAATCGGGTAAATTCGACTCGCAGATAGTTGCGGTGCCCGTCCCTCAGCGAAGAGGTGATCCGGTGAACTTCGATAAAGACGAAGGGCCCCGAGGCGATAGCTCGATGGAAGCTTTGGGCCGGCTTCGACCGATAATGAGCGACGGCACCGTGACCGCCGGCAACGCCAGCAGCCAAAACGACGCCGCGTCGGTCGTCATGGTGGTGGCCGAAGACAAGCTGGAAGAACTGGGTCTCACGGCGATGGGTTATCTCAGAGGTTGGGCGGTGACCGGCTGCCATCCCGCCTACATGGGCATCGGCCCCGTGGCGGCGGTGAACAAGGCCATGGGCAAGGTCAACATGTCTCTACAAGACATGGACCTGATCGAGTTGAACGAGGCTTTTGCGGCTCAGGTGCTGTCGGTGCTTCGCGAGTGGAAATTGCCCAACGAAGACAAGTTAAACGTCAACGGCTCAGGGATATCCCTGGGTCATCCCATCGCCGCCACCGGCGCTAGAATCTTGACCACCCTGCTATATGAGATGGACCGCCGGGACGTCCAATGGGGTCTAGAAACCATGTGCGTAGGCGGCGGACAGGGCGTGGCGGCGGTTTTCGAGCGAAAGTAAGTCCCAGCCATGACCTGACCTGAGGACCATCCTCGCCCCAGGGATCTCATTGCTGCGGTCTGTATGTCGGGCTGAGCCGGCATGTACCAACGTTCGTGTCATTCTGACCCAGCCGCAGCGACAGACTGCTTTAACGGCGCCGTTTAGTAAATTCACGCCCTTAGCTATTAGGGACAGAGAATGACAATGATGGTTTGGAGCAAGTATGCCGAATGAAAACGACGTTGCCGATGTGCTACTGATAGGAGCCGGGGCCTCTGGAGGCGCTTTTGCCTGGAGCTTGGCCGACGCGGGAATCAATGTGGTGTGCTTGGAACAAGGCGGATGGGCGCCTGCCAACCTCTTCCCAATCAGCGAGCCAGACGCCCAACTGCACTTGCAGACCGACTTCCACCCCGACCCCAGCGTCCGGCGGCTGCCCGAAGATTACCCGGTCAACGGCAAAGATACCCCCATCGCCCCGCTGATGTACAACGCCGTTGGCGGCAGCCTGATCCACTGGGGTTCCCATTTCCCCCGCTTTCACCCGTCGGATTTCCGGGTCAAGACCCTCGATAATGTGGCCGACGACTGGCCATTGACCTACGAGGAATTGGAGCCCTACTACGACCTCAACGACCGCATGATCGGCGTATCGGGACTTAAGGGAGACCCGGCCTATCCGCCCAAGACCGACCGTCCCTGCCCTCCGTTGTCCATCCGCCCCGCCGGCCAAGCCATGGCCAAAGGGTTCGACAAACTCGGCTGGCATTGGTGGGCTTCGGACACTGCCATATCCTCGGTGCCCTTCGATGGCCGCCCGCCGGACACCGGCGGGTTCCTGCGCTCCATGGCGAGCGCCGATCTGAACTATTGGCCCAAGGCACTGACCATGGGCGCCAAATTGAAGACCCACGCCAGGGTGAGGGAAGTTATTATCGACGCCGCCGGAAATGCCACCGGCGCTCTATATTATGACAACCAGGGACAGCTCAGAGAGCAGCGGGCCAAGGTGGTGGTGCTGGCCTGCAACGGCGTGGGAACAGCCCGGCTCTTGCTCAACTCCACCTCTTCCCAGTTTCCCGATGGGCTGGCGAACAGCAGCGGACTGGTGGGCAAAAACCTGATGCACCATCCCTGCGGGGTCGTGGTCGGCGTATTCGACGAATGGTTGGGCACCGAGGCGGGAAATCCCCGGGGCAGCACCATGCTGAGCCAGGAGTTTTACGAGACAAACCCAAACAACGACTTTGTGCGGGGATACGACCTGCAAGTTTTGGGCGCCGCGGAAGCTCCCCTGGGCACTGCCCTAGGGGGCTTGCTGGGGTTGCGTGTGCCCTGGGGATCGGGCCACCACCAGGAATTCAAGGAGCGGTTCGGCCGGGCGGTGGGGCTCACCATCATGACCGAAGACCTGCCCGAAGAGCACAACCGGGTCACCCTGGACCCAGAGCTGACTGACAGCAACGGCATCCCTGCCCCCAAGATCAATTACACTGTCAGCGACAACACCAACCGGATGCTGGATCATGCGGTGGATCGGGGCACCGAGGTCCTGGAGGCCGCCGGAGCGAAGCGAGTGCTTTCTTCCCACCTGCGCCGAAACGCGGGCTGGCACCTGCTGGGCACCGCCCGCATGGGCGACGACCCGGCAAAATCGGTGGTGGACCGCTGGGGGCGCGCCCATGATGTGCCCAACCTGTTCATCATCGACGGCAGCATCTTCGTGACCGGAGCCTGTGTCAACCCAACCACCACCATCCAAGCGCTGGCCCTGCGCACCGCCGACTACATCAAAGGCGAAGGGAGAGCGGTGTTGGAGTAGGTTATCGTTCCACCCCATGGAAACGGAGTCACTCGATCACTCAGGCCGCTTGAACCAACACCGCTCATGGTGAGCTTGTCGAACCACGGTCCGGGGCCTGAGTGAACTTCAAATGTTAGCGACCTCTACCGAACGTGGACTATCCTTCGACAAGCTCAGGACCAGCGGTTGTTGTTGGTCTTGTTCGTGGTCAGCCGGACGCCCGGCGAATCGGCCTCAATCCCATCCCATTGACACCTGTTTGGTGAGACTCTAGGATTACCCTTGCTTATCCAAAAAGGTCTCGCATGCCCCACATACAAATGAGAGGTAAATGACATGGCTGACAGTTACGGCGAGGGAAATTTTCTCTACACCCATGTTGACGATTGGGCCAAACTGCCCGCTGATATGAAATTTTTGGAATGCCCCGGCGTGGCGGTGGACTCCCAGGACAACGTCTACGTGCTGACCCGGGGAGAACACCCCATCATCGTGTTCGACCGGGACGGCAATTACATCCGCAGCTTTGGCGAAGGCGATTTCAGCAACCGGACCCACGGCCTGTACATCGCCTACGACGACTCCATCCTGGCCGCCGACGACGGCATCCACACGATCCAAAAGTTCAACCGGGAAGGCGACAAGCTGATGGAGATCGGCGAGCGCAACCACCCGGCCCCCATCTGGAGCGGCCAGCCTTTCAACCGCCCAACTTCGGCGGCCATCATGCCCAGCAACGGCGACGTTTATATCTCTGACGGGTACGGCAACTCCCGGGTGCATTGCTATTCGGGAACGGGAGACTACAAGTTCTCTTGGGGCGAGTCGGGAATCGACGCCGGGCAGTTCATGCGGCCCCACAACATCGCCGTCGACAGCAACGACAGAGTCTACGTAGTTGACCGGGAAGCCCACCGCATCCAGATCTTCGACGCCAGGGGCAACTTCATCACCATGTGGAACAACATCCACCGGCCCGACTCCATGGTGCTTTGGCAAGACCACATCTACGTTGGCGAGCTCAACGGCATAGGACCTCCCGGCGGCGCGCCGGGCCTGGGGCACCGGGTCACGGTCTACGACCTGAATGGCAACCGGGTCTGCATGTTTGGAGCACAGGAAGAAGGCGAAGGTTCCGGTGAGTTCATCGCCCCCCACGGCATCGCCGTGGACTCCAAGGGCGACCTATACGTGGGTGAGGTGTCCTACACTATCCGCGGTTCGCACATGGACCCGCCCAGGGAACTGCGCAGCCTCTCCAAATACGCGCGGCAGTGGTAGAACAGGGCGATCGACGGTCAGCCGTTAGATGACAGCTGGCCGTTGTGACTCTCTGATCGCAGCGATCTTATCCAATCGAATGCTCAGGCGGGTGCAGACGTTGTCCTTTAATGGCCCAAAAGCCGACCGCTGAAAGCTGAGGGCTGACCGCCTTATGAGTGACTTGGGCGAAACCACCACCGTCCAATGGGACGATTCCCTGGAAGCCATCGAAAAGTGCTATGAACTGGGTTGGACCGACGGTCTTCCTGTGGTGCCTCCCACCCAGGCCAGGGTGGCCCAGTTTTTGGATTTAGCGGGGTTGGCCGGCTCTGATGCCGTGGGGGAAATCCCGGAACGCCGCCGCCAGATCACCGCCGGCAAGGTGGCGGCCAACGCCGTCATGGCGGGGTGTTTGCCCGAATACCTGCCCGTGGTCTTGGCAGCTACACAGGCCATGCTTGACCCCGTATTTAACCTGGTGGGCCCGTCTTCCAGCATGGGAGGCGCCGCCGTGCTGGTGATGGTCAACGGGCCGGTGGCCCGGCGGCTGAACATCAATTCCCGCAACAACCTATTCGGCCCTGGCAACCGGGCCAACGCCACCATCGGCCGGGCCATCCGCCTGATCTTGATGAACGCCTGCGCCGCCGTGCCGGGCTTGTTCGACCGTAGCGTCATCGGACATCCCGGCAAATACAGCTACTGCATTGCCGAGGCGGAGACCGAAACCCACTGGACACCCCTCCACGTTGACCGGGGCTTCGCTCCAGACCAGAGCGCGGTGACGGTTTTCGCCGCTGAAAGTCCCCGGCAGGTGCGGGCCACCGGGCATCCCAAGGCCATACTCCACGCCATCGCCGACGTTGCTTCATCGTTAGGCACCAGCATGTCCACCTCCGGGTCCGTGGGTGACCGGTCCGCCGGGCTGCGGCAGGGCCAGATCGTGGTGACCGTTGCTGGCAATAGCAACCTCTGGCAGGATTGGACCAAGGATCAGGTTCGGGAGCACCTTCACTCCCGGATACGCCGTTCGGTGGCCGACTTGAAAGAGGCGCAGGTCTTTCCGGGAGACCCCAATGCGGGAGATGCGGAAACCTTCGTCTCATTGATTCCGGAACCCCAGGACATTCTTCTGGTATTCGCGGGCGGCGAGGAATCCAACATGTCGTCGGTGATTCCCAGTTGGGGCCCCAAAGTGGGTTCGACGGCAGTCACCAGGGAAGTCAAATAGCCACCAAAAAGACAATCGCTACCGGAGTGCCCGGTGTCCCGACAGGCCAACTACCAGCTAAAAGGTCAACTTCTCGGCGGGTGTAACTGTGATTGGGGTTGCCCCTGCAACTTCGAGGCGCCTCCTACTTATGTCAAATGCGAAGGTAGTTACGTCTGGCACGTGGAAACCGGCCACTACGAAGGGACCACGCTGGACGGCTCCACATTTTGCCAGATAAGTTCCTTTCCCGGCCCGGTGCACGAAGGCAATGGGACCGCGCTGGTACTGGTGGATGAGAAAGTACCGGCGGGCCGGAGGCCGGCCATCGAGGAGTTGCTGGTTAAGATTCCTCCCTTCGGCGTCTTCCACGATCTCAGTTCCAACTTTTTGGGCTTCCGTTACGCGCCATTCAACCTGCATCTGGACGGGTTGAACAGCAGACTGGAAGTGCCGGGGATCCTGGAGCTAAGCTTGACGCCCATAATCAATCCTGTGACCGGCGACGTGGAGGCAGCCACACTGGAGAAGCCCACGGGATTCACGTCCAAGGTCCAAGAGATGTGCAGCACGGCGGCCCATCGACTGATCGCGGAAGGCATGTCCTTCGAATGTACCGGTAAATACGGAGAGTTCTCGCGCTTTGACTACCCGCTATAATGGTTTAAATCGATCTTGCCTTTAGCCCACGTTGCATTTATCGGGCAGGATTGCGACAATCACTCAACACCCCGCCAGGCCAACATCACCGTCAGGTCTGGTTCAGGAGGGAACCTGGAAAATGACACAGAGCAATGAGCACGTCTTAGTCAACCCAACGACCCAGGCCATCGTTGCGCCATTCGACGGCGCTCCCCGGCTCCCCACGTTGGCGGGAACCAGGCTGGGTATCATCGACGACAGCAAGCGCAACGCCGACGCCTTGCTGGAAGAGTTGGTTGACCTGCTGCGGACCCGTTACGAGATCTCTGACGTAAAGTGGCACCGCAAGCCCAGCGCCTCCCGAGCCGCCGATCCGAAGGCGATCGCGGAGTTGGCTCAGGAGTGCGATTCAGTGATCATCGCCATTGGCGATTGAGGCTCCTGCAGTGCGTGCAGTGTGCACGACGGAATCCACGTAGAGAACTCAGGTATCCCTTCCGCCACCATTTGCACCGACAGGTTCGTTCCCACGGCCCAGGGAATGGCCAAGATGTGGGGCGCCCCAGACTATCCCACCATCTTCACTCCCCATCCTATCGAAAACCTGAACCGAGAGCAGATCCGCCAACGAGCGGAAGAGCTTGCGCCACTGGTGGTTGGCGTATTGACTGGTAGCTAACAGCATAAAGCTGACAGCTTCGAATTGACCTAGCCTAGAAGGTTCAGATAGATTGCCTCGGTCTCTGGAGAGGGCTCGGTGCCGAGGTCGGCTGCCAGCAATTCCCGAAAACGATGGTAGACGCCGACGGCTTCCGCCCGGTTACCGGTGGCGGCGTAGGCGCGCATCAGGCTCTGATAGGTTCGTTCCCGGTACGGGTCCAAGTCCACTGCTCTCAGCGCTGTCTCCACCGCTGATTGAGCTTCCCCGACCGCTAGCTGCATCTCATTGAGGCAGTCTAAAGCCCGCACCAACTGGCGCACGAGCTTCCTTCGTTGAGAGTCGGGCCAGATTCCAGTAACCCCCGGCAAAAACGGCCGGCCGGCGATGGAAACGGCGACGGTAGCCGGGCCCAGCGCGCTACCCGGGTCCCCGGTCCGCACCGCGGCCTCCGCCCGGTCCAGCGCGGAAGTCGCCGCTTCCACGTCTACCCATACATCTGAAGGAAACCGGACTTGGTACTGGCCCAAGCCCCGGGACAGCGACAAGCCTTGATCTTTCATGCCTTCCGAAGACAGCATGCTGCCCAATTTGCTGGCGAGTGAGCTTAATCCGCTTTCCCACGCTGGAGACAGGTCTTCAGGCCACAGCACCGAGGCCAGTTCCTCCTTGGAGACGGGTCTGGTGCGTTCCCATACCAGGTAGGTAAACAGCAGACGCCCTTGTTTGCCCCGGAATTGCCGCTCCTCAACCACAACATTCCCGCAGGCTTCTATGGACAGGCGCCCGGTAAGGTAGATTCTTACGCCCACATCATGCCAAGCTTTTGCCAAAAATTTGCCAAGGTCCACCTTGTACTATGCGTCGTATTATAACGTCCTATTCCAAGGCGAAGGAGAACAATCATGGCTAAGGTAGTTAACTGCCCCTGCGGCGAAAAGATCACCGGTGAAACGGACGATGAGCTGGTTAAGCTGGTCCAAGCCCACGGTAAAGAGGTGCACCAAAGGGAAGTCAGCCGGGAAGACGCTCTGGCTATGGCGCAGCCCGCCGAATAGCGCCCCTCAGCCGGCCTTCGTTGCCCCAACCGCGAAGGCCGGCTACACATTATTCCGTCGGTCCCCTAAAGCGCGATTCCAAATCAGAAGTAACCTGGTCCTGTCGTATTCACATGTCATTCTGAGCCAGTTGGCGCGTGGATAGGGTGTTTCGCGCCAGCGAACGTTGTGCGTCCGGCATCAACAAGTTTTGGAGGTCCACTTAGAATGAGTGCTCTTATCAACCAAACCAACGCTCTGCGCAGGCTAAAATCATGGCCGATTCTGCTGACCGTGGCAATGATGGCGGTTGTGCTGGGAGCGTGTGGTGGTCAGGAGGCGCCTGATCCCCAGGTAGCCCGATCCGAGGCTAACCGAGCCGTAGTGAGCCGGTTCATAGAGGAATTCAAGAACAACGCTAATGCCGGCATCGTCGATGAACTATTCACCCCGGGGTTCGTTCACCACCTGCCAGACCCAAGGCTACCGGCGGGAAAAGAGGGCTTGAAACTCGTCGGCCAGTCAATAACCGCGGGATTTCCCGACGTACAGGTAACTGTGAATGACCTGCTTGCAGACGGGGACAAGGTGATCGAGCGTACAACCGCCAGGGCCACCCATACAGGAGAGTTCAACGGCATCCCTCCCAGCGGGACGGCGGTGACCTGGACGGAGATTCACATCTACCGTCTGGAGAACGGCAAGATCGCCGAAATGTGGTCCGAGATTGATCTTCTGGGACTGCTGATCCAATTGGGCGCCGTGCCCAGTCCGTAGAGAGTTTGAGGCCGGGGCGGCCGGTGTCATGACCGTAGGCTGTCAACGCGCAGCTGTCAGCTTGAATGCTGACAGCTTTAGGCCCGCATACTGGGTGGCAACAGGTTGGGGATGGCGTCTTCTATGGGGTAGGTCTCATTGCATTTATGGCAGATCAGCCCGCCGGTTATAACCTCTTCGCCGTCTTCCGCCTCAATCTTTAGCTCCAGCTCTCCCTTACAAACCGGGCACGCCAAAATCTCCATCAACTCTTTCTTCAATTTCCTTCCCTCCAGGCTCCTGCTATCAGTGCCTGACTATTAAACTGAATGCTGACCGCTATGAACCAGCCAGCTTGGCCTCGAACAACGCATCCAACACATCGGCCAACCCGAAAACCACCACGCCTATCACCAGCACGGCCGTGGTTCCAGACAGGTTAGCCCGCCACCTGGCCCACCTTCCCCCTTCTATGGTTGGGGTATCGGGATAACTGCGGCGCCGGAAAAAACGCACGGTGTAAAACATGTACAGGGCCAGCGCGATCTTTACCGCCAGCACCGCCATGTAGGGACCCGTCGCCGCGCTGGCGGTCAACCTGCTTACCGACAGGATCACTCCGGTGAGCAGCAGCACGCCGATGGCGGTGTTAACCAAGCCCCGGAACTCTTGGGCCGTGGCATCGCCTTGCGGTGACCCAGCCGTACCGGACCGCTTTTGGCTGGGCCGCAGCACCAACACATAGAAAATGCTTCCACCCACCCAGGCCACCGCCGCAAGGGCGTGGACCCACCGGATACCCACCAAGATCCAATCCAGCACGTCCATTGGGGGCCGTCAGTAACGGTATCCGGGCCGAACCGCGGGGCAGGAAGGCCGAATCAACTCTGGCCCATAGCGCGGACCTTGAGCATAATATCCTCGGCCTCTAAGGCGCTGATCATGGAGCTGAACACTTTGCCCGTCTTGTCGATGAAAAAGGTCTTGGGGAAATATTCCAACTTGTAATCCTGGGTGACCATCCCACCGGCGTCGGTGCCAAAATCGTAGGTCAGGCCCGTTTCTTGCACAAAGTCCCTGGCGTCTTGCTCCGAGTCAAACCCCCTGGGAACAAATAAGCCCAGGAACACCACATCCTCGCCCTCTTCCTGCACTTGCTCCCATGCCGCTTGGAACGCGGGCATTTCCGCCCGGCAAGGCGGACATGAGGGGTACCAGAAATTCAGCACCACGGATTTTTTACCCAATTGGTCTGAAAGCCGGAAATCTTCGCCGGTGAAAAGGGTCACCTGGAAGTCGCTTGCCATGACCGGCGGCTGGGAGAAGTTGGAGCAGGCCGCCAGGAAAAAAAGCACGGCCAGCGCGGTTAACGCTGATCCCACCCTTGGAGTGATGCGAAGACGGACGTGCTTAAGCATCAAAAACACCAACCCGGCAGTTACTATCAGATTCCTGCACATATTTTATCGACGGCGCTGAAGGCGGTCAACGAGGGCTTGGTTGGGGGTCTGGGGTCGCCGCTACCTACATTCACCCTTACCCTCGATCCCTTTCCCGGTGGGCGAGGGATGCCCTTGATTAGGGTTGGAGGTCTGGTGGGGACTGTGGCGATTATGGGAAGGCCATGGCCGTGGGGTCACTGGCTCTTGACTCAAGCGGCCCAAGCACTAAAATCGACCCATCCCCAGATCTTGGAGGTCTATGATGGGCCGGTTGGACAACAAAGTAGCGCTGATCAGCGGCGGCGCCAGGGGTATGGGCGCCGTGGAGGCCAGGCTATTCGCCGGAGAGGGGGCCCGAGTGGTCATCGGCGACGTGTTGGAGGACGAGGGACGTAAGACTGAGGCCGAGATAAACGAAACCGGCGGCGAATGCCTGTTCCTCAATCTCGACGTTACCAGCGAATCCAGTTGGGATCAGGCGGTGGCGGCCACTGTAGCCCGGTTCGGCAAGCTGGATATACTGGTGAATAATGCCGGGATCTTCCGAACCCAAGGTGTAGAGGAAACCAGCGAAGATCTGTGGGAACAGGTGATGGAAATCAACGCCAAGGGTGTCTTTCTAGGCACTAAGCAGGCAATCCCGGAGATTCGGAAGGCCGGCGGAGGGTCCATCATCAACATCTCATCGGTAGCGGGCCTGACGGGCGGCGCCAGGTCGGCGGCGTACCGGGCGTCAAAAGGCGCGGTGCGTTTGTTCACCAAGTCAACCGCCATCCAATACGCCAAAGAGGGGATAAGGGCCAACTCGGTGCATCCCGGCATCATAGACACCCCCATGACCGCGCCGAACCTGATGGCCGATGAAGACAGCCGCAACACATCCGCTTCCAGGCACCCCTTGGGCCGCGTGGGCCAGGCTGAAGACGTGGCCTACGGGGTGTTGTTCCTGGCCTCCGACGAATCGTCATTCATGACCGGTAGTGAACTGGTCATAGACGGCGGCCTGACGGCCCAGTAGCGGTCAGAAGAAGACGGTTGACGCACTCACTGTGCCGTACGAATGTTCGGGCCATCCAGTCTCCGGCGATCACAATGATCTTCGATCACTGCGGAAATCGAGTGCATCACTCCCAATGGCCCACGCCAAAATGTGCCAGGCCCCCCATACATGGGGGCGCCCTTATTGTTCATGTCCGCTGCTGAGAAGATAAAGCTCGGTTCCACGATGTAGAAACCCGATTCGCGTAGCAACTGCATATTTCTCTGAACCGGTGGATGATTCCACATCGCCTCGTTCATGGTTGGCGCCAACACCACCGGAGCAGTAGTCGCAGCAACCGTTAAAGACAAAAGGTCAGAGCAATCGCCGCTGGCCAAACGGCTACAACAGGCGGCAGTAGCGGGCATTACGAATAAACAGTCCGCGGACTGAGCCAAGGAAACGTGAGGCACTGTGATCCCATCTCTCCTTTCGAACTTATCCACCCAGGTTCGAACGCCGTAAGACTCAAGCAAATCCCGGGTTACAAACTTGAGCGCAGTTTCAGTAAGGACCACGTCCAATTGTTCTTGAAAGCCCGAGCAGAGCAAACTTAGCAGTACAGGCGCCATAAGGCCTGACACCACGCTGCCCGTGATGCCTAATACCAGGTTCCTGCATCTTGGCTGACCACGTTCAAGGTAATACCCAAGGTTATTGGTGAATACGCTATCCCGTCGCTTTGCTAAACCAGCTAGGGAAGCTGACTCAAATATTATTCCCTTTTCAATAAGTAGTTGAAAGTTGTTGGCGACTACACTTGGGTTTTTCGTAAGCCGGCCGATGAGGTCAGCGCCAGGTGTCGGAGCTAGCAGTTTTTGAAGTGATTGGGAGCAGTTCACCGGATCGCCGCCATCAAGCCGGAGGACATGCCCCTCGACATCGAGGAACAATGTTGATTGATCAGTTTCTAGGATAACCACATCTGGGTTGCGCATGTAAAAGTGGGATGAGTTGATATTAACCTCTGATTCAATCATCATCCTTGTTTCACCTATTTCCGTTGGTGTGGTTACTACAAAGCCGTCATGAACAGATGGGCAATATCTAATCAAGCCACCGGTCACTAACCCGCCTACATCCCCAAGACCCGCCGTCAGCCCAAGGACTGATAGCTGAGCGCTGAGAGCTGGCAGCTACCTATGGGCGCACGGCCGTGCGCCCCTACCGCCCCATGGCGTAGCCGTCGCGGCGGGGGTCGGCGCCTCCGTACAGGGCGCCGGTTTCCTGGTTCACCTTGATGGCGCACATACCGCCCATGCGGGAAGTCCAGTCGTCCCAGACCTCCACCTGATGTCCCCGGCTTCGCAGATCTTCCACGACGCCAGAGTCTATACGACCTTCCACTGCCACCAATCCGGGATTGTATGCGTGGGGATAGAAGGAGTTTGGGAAGCTCCAGGTAGACGCCCTGGGTGCCTCTATGGCTTGTTGGGGGTCCATGCCGAACTCGATGATGTTCAAGAATGTCTGGACCATGGACTGGCATTGGACATCGCCGCCGGGGGTGCCGAAAGGCATCAACACCTTGCCGTCCTTCATCGCCAGGGCCGGGTTGGGGGTCAACCGGGGCCGCTTGCCGGGCTGTAGAGAAGAGGGATGGTCTTCGTCCAGCCAACTCTGGGAACCCCTGGAAGACAAGATGAATCCCAATCCCTTGGCGACGGGCGCGTTGCCCAGGCCGTCGCTGGGAGTGGCGGAAAAGGCGTTGCCCCACCGGTCCATCACGCTGACGTAACTGGTGTCGGCCTCTAGCCTGCCAGCCACGGCTTCCGGGTGCGCCGGCTTACTGCCGTTGGATCTACCGTCCTGGTGGGCCCAGGGGTCTCCACCAGCGGGCATTCCGGCGCTGGCACGCCGGGGATCGATGGTTGTGGCGCGTTGGGCCGCATAAGCGTGGGAGAGCAGTCCTTCCATAGGCACGTCCACGAAATCCGGGTCGCCGTAGAAAAAGTGGCGGTCGGAGAAGGCCAGTTTCAGGGCTTCCAACACCGTGTGAATGTAATCTGCGCTGTTGTGGCCCATCGTCTGCAGGTCGAATCCTTCCAGGATGTGCAGGGCTTGGATGCTGGCCGGTCCCTGGCACCAGGGACCGCAGGTGTAAACGTCAACTCCCTTATAAGATCCCACCGCCGGCGGCTCCAGCCCCACGTGGAAATCGGCTAAGTCTTCCATGGTGAGCAGGCCGCCTTGCTCTTGGCAGAAGTCCACCATTTCTTGGGCGATCTCGCCGTGGTAGAAGAAATCCCTGACGGCTTGGATGGCGTCTTCCCGGCCTTTAGACGCGTTGTCGTTCTCGACCTGGATCAACCTTTGGAAGGTGCGGGCCAGGTCCTTTTGAACCAGGACATCCCCGGTCGCCAGGGGTTGGTCATTTGGTACGAATATCTCCCGGGTGCTGGGCCATGGCAGGGGGCCTCCCTCGTCGCCGATCAGAGCATTTCCCTCCCGCGCCAGCGCCCTTTGTAGCGTGGCGGGTATGGGAAAGCCGCCTTCGGCGATCTCCATTGCCGGTGTGACAACCTGCTGGAAGCTCATGGTGCCATAGAGTTTGATGGCCGTCAGCCAAGCGTCTGCTGCCGCCGGAGTGACGGTGCGCAGGATGCCCGCGGGTAATTTCCCGCCATGATTTTTGTTGAAATAATCTATGCTGGCGGCTTTGGGCCATCGGCCCAGTCCGCTGATGGTGACGGTCTCTTGTTTTTCGGCGTGATGGATGAGTATGGGCGCAACACCGGCAAAGCTGGTGTACTGGGGCAGGACGACGTTTAGAGTGATACCCGCTGCCACGCCCGCGTCCACGGCGTTTCCGCCCTGTTCCAATATCCGGTAGGCCGAAGCGGTGGCAAGGTAATGGCCGGCGGCGGCCATATGGGTCTTTCCGGTGATCAAGGGACGATAGGTACGGATTCCGATGGCCAAGGCGCGCCTCCCGGACCGCCCCATTTCCCGCGGCGGCCACTGCAATGATTCGATAACCGGTCAGTCTGAGGCTAGATTATATACCGGGGGCCGCATTTGGCGTCAACTTGGCTGTTTGAGGCGAATCGTTGGTTTACACAAACCCCCTGAGTTCCACGGTCCGGGCCACCCTTTCCACGCCGATCTCCAGCGCCGCCTCGCGATTTGTCAGGTTTCGGGTTTTGGCTTTGGCTCGCATCTCCCGGTAGGCGGCGATCAGGATCTTGGTCAGTTCTTGGTTCACCCGAGCCTCATCCCAGCGGAACTCCTGCAGGTTTTGAGTCCACTCAAAGTAAGAGACGATGACCCCTCCGGCGTTGACCAGAATATCCGGCAGGACCTCGATTCCGCGGTCGATCAGGACCTCGTCGGCCTCGGGCGTGGTTGGATGGTTGGCCGCCTCCAACACCAACCGCGCTTTGATCCGGGAAGCGTTCTCGACGGTGATGACGTTGCCAATGGCAGCCGGGACCAGCACGTCGCAATCCAACTCCAAAAGCTCCTGATTGGTCACCCTGTCTCCCTCGGGCAGGTCGTCGGCAGGGGCATCCAGTCCATTGATTGCCATCAGCGCCGGGACGTCCAAGCCTTTGGGGTTGTAGAGCCCGCCGTTGATGTCGCTGACGGCCACCACCTTACATCCCTGCTTCTTTGCCAGTTTGACCACCCAGGCGCCAACGTTGCCCAAGCCCTGCACGGCTATCCGGGCGCCCTTCAGGTCCATGGGCAGGTCACGGGCCACCTCTTGAAGGAGGGTCACCACGCCACGTCCCGTGGCTGCCTCCCGTCCCAGGGACCCTCCCAATTCCACCGGTTTTCCGGTGACTATCGCCGGGGAGTGTCCGTGAAGCAAGCCATAGGCATCCATCATCCACCCCATGGTCTGGGCGTTGGTGCCCATATCCGGCGCGGGAATATCCCGGTGGGGTGCGATGAAATGATCGATCCCTGTGGTGTACCGGCGGGTAAGCCGGTTCAATTCTGCCTGGGACAAGGCATTGGGGTCGCATTGAACGCTGCCTTTGGCCCCGCCGAAGGGTATGTTCACCAGGGCTGTCTTCCAGGTCATCAGGGACGCCAGGGCCCTTACCTCATCCAGGCCGGCTTCCGGGTGATACCTCACTCCACCTTTGTATGGCCCTCGGGCGGCGTTGTGCTGCACCCGGTAACCAGAGAAAACCTGTATACGCCCGTCATCCATGCGCACCGGCACCTGCACCTGCAACTCCCGCCACGGCCGGCGCAGCATCTCCCTGCACCCATCGGGCAACCCAAGCCGGTCGGCCGCCCGGTCGAACAACAGATTCACCTCTTCAAATGGATTCAACTGCCGTACCGACAGCATATTGGACCTCCTTGGGCATCGCCGAACATTCCAATCAATATCCCCTGATAAAAAGCCCGGGTGGTAATTCTTTATATTTCCAGGACTGGATCAGCTTTAATGCTGGAACGCCACAATCAATTGAATCCCAATCGAGAACTAGATTCCGGTGGGTTAACATCGTGTCGTCCCAAGGGGTTAACGCCTCAATTGACATGGCGAGACATGGTAAGTTTCCGGGCAGACCGGCATCATGCATCTGGGGACGATGTGCTAGAATCTTGCACAAATCTGGCACGGGGATGGGATTCGAATGCTGCTGGAAATCGACGTGACCGACGGCTCGAACAGCCCCCTTACGGTCAACCGGATATTCGATCTGCTGGACCAGCCCAGGGACATCACGGGCGTGTTTACCGCTGGACTAGACGGAGAAGACAGGTGGTGCAGGGTCACCGGATGGAGTTCTTCAGGACCGTGCGCCGCCAGGGCAGCCCAATCGGAAGACTCGGGGGAAGGGGTGATAATGCTGGTATACGGCGGCGACGAAGGTATCAGGCTGCAACCCTGGGACAGCACCGACGAGTGGGACGTTTACGACCCGGCCCAATGGGGAGAGGCCTGCCTGATGCTGGACAAAGACGCGCCGGTGGAATACTGGGTGCCGGGGACACCGCGCTAGCCTGATTCAAGCGCGCCGCCCAGGCCCGCCGCTCTTAACGGCCGGAAAAGGCCGGCATCACGTCTTTGGCAAACCGGCTCAACTGGTCTTTGTACTCGGGCCAGGGCATGCCTTCGGGCCATTGCAGGATGATGTCTTCCAGGCCCGGATACTTTTCTTCATACTCCCGCAACATGCCGATTACCGTATCCGCGGGCCCGCAGGCCCAAACCTTTTGCTGCACCCCGTCTTCAATGCTGGGAGCGCCGGAGGGCGCGCCGGGCGTCCCCCATGCCCTGCCCTGGGAATCGGTGTAGCGGACGAACCCAAAGGGCGCGAACCATTTATATCTTTCGTCGTGGTAAGGCCTGACATCTTCCATCGCCTGCTGCTGATCGTCACCCAGGTAAAATCCAATGCCAAGCGCCATGTCTTGACCCAAAGTCAATTGGTGGCCCACGGTGGCCGCCTTTTCCTGATAGCTGCGGAATAACTCGTCAACCAACCGTTCGCCGGTTAGAGCAACCATGGCTTTGATGCCCTTGGTGGCGATGTATTCCAGGGTCCGCCCGCTGGCGATGGGCTGCCAGATCTCCACCGGCCGGTTTAAGGGCCGGGGCACCATGGTGACGTCCTTGAGCTGATAACCCCGGTAGGGCACATCGGCGGGGATGGTGTAATGTTTACCGTGGTGACTGAACGAATCTTCGTTGAACGCCTTGAATATGATCTCCATCTGTTCTTCGAAGAGCTCCTTGTTGGCGTCGTTGTCGATGACCGGCGCGCCGAAGGTTTCCACCTCCCGTGAGTGATAGCCCCGGCCCACGCCGAAGATCAAACGGCCGCCGGTGAGCACGTCGGCCATGGCGAAGTCTTCCGCCAGCCTTATCGGGTGCCACATGGGTACGACGTTGAAACCCGAGCCAAATTTAAGCGTCTTGGTGATTCCCGCCAGGTGGACGCCCAACAAGATCAGGTTAGGGAAGCATTCGTAGCCCTCCCTCTGGAAATGGTGCTCGGCCGTCCACATGCAGTAGTAGCCCAGCTCGTCCATATGTTTGGCCAGGTTGACAGCGTTATCATAGGCCCCCACCAAACGCTCGTTGGGGTATAGGCGCTCGTCGGCAGGAGTGCTGCCGGGCCCCACGTTCTCGAAATCGATCTGCCCGACATACAGCACAGAAAACCGTTTGATCATGGACCGTTGTTCCCCCTTAATTCAGGTATTTATCCCAGTTTCTTGCCGCGGCCCAAAGCAGGGTAATCCTTGGAAAGCTTTGGCTCCACAAACCACAGTCTAACGAATTGCCAAAGGGCGTAGAGGGCCACGGCGATGACCGCCACGCCGGCCAGCCAGGCCACTACGCCGTTTATTTGCTGCTCACCGGGCAGCATGATCTCCAACAATGGGCCGCCTAGAAAACTGGCCGTGTCCCACGGTGTAGCGAAATCCAAGGCCGTCACCACCGCGAGGGTCGCGAACGGAACGAAGGCCCTCAACAAAGACATGGCGCCGATCCTTATCCGGTGACCTTGGATATCATTCAGCGCCACCCGGACGGCTTTGACCAATGCTTCCCGTTCCGGAGGCAAGTTCCCGTCGGCTTCCTCCGCCCCTGCCACGGTTTCTTCGGAAAGGCCAGCAATCTCAAGGGCAAACCTGCTGACAACCTCGGGGTGGTTGCCCCAGTAGGTAACGTGGTCCGTGAAAGGGTTGTCCAGATTAATTACACGGACGCTCTCAAAGAACCCCTCATTCCGGCCGCGGGCTTCGGCCTGCATTTCCCTTGCCGCGGGGCCGTGAGGCACGGGATCGTACCTTGCCCAGAAATCGATCCACCGCACCCTGGGGTCCAAACCGCGTTTCCAGATGGGATGGTTGGAGTCCGACCGCCAGGCCAAGTTCAGAGAACTCCCCACGGTGAGGAAGGATATCTCTTTAGGGCCGGGCATCCCATGGTCCCAAGCATCCCAAAGGGAGCCGTCGGACAGGGCGGCAAACGCCACGGTCGCTCCAGCCGAGTGGGCGATCACGGTGGCCCGCTCCGGCGCCGGTTCACCGGCCGGCCCGCTGGAAATCTTGCTGAGCATCAGTTGCTTCAACTCATTCTTCATGGAGGCCAGCCGGGTCTCGCTTAGCAGGATGGCCGCCATGTCGCCGGGGCCCTGTACCAGAGCCTCGGTCAATTTGGTTACGACCTCGCCCAATTTGGGTTGGATCGCTCCCACGGGAAGCTGGGAAAGAACAAAAAACACTGAAGCCGCCAACAAGCTCATGACGTAAAGGGGTACGAACAGCGTCACCGCCAGATAGCCTACGAGTTTGTCTGAGACCCAGGCCGTCCATCCGATGGGCCTCCGATGGTAGACGAAAGGGGAAGGGTTAGGGTAGGGTTCGCGCTTGGAAAAGTAATTGAATCCTCGGAAGATGGACCAAGTCTGGCGCAGGAGTGTGGAGAACCCCCAGGTCAGCACGCGAACGTCTTTGAGTGGATGAAAGCTCTGGGCCCAATATGCCTCCCAAATCTCCCACCGTTCGTCGCCAAAGGTTATGGTGGCGTGGGCAGGTCCGGTCTGGGGCCGAATGTCTGCTTCCAGGTGAACGTTTTCAATGCCCAGATGCTTGCCTAGGAACTGGACCCACGGCTCCACCACCGCGGTCAAGACCTCGCCTTTCTTCTGGTTTCCGATACCGTGGACGATAAACACCGGGCGAACTGGCATTTTACTATCCCTTGGACCGGATGGGTGGTTCCGAAAACGGCGCAATTATATCACGGCAACCGCTACGCCCTTACCTCGTCTTCCGAACACGGCCCGCCTCCCGACACCAGGTACAGGAGCGAGGGCAAAACCACTAAGGCCGCCCCCGCAGCCATGGCGATCATGGCGGCTGTGATGATGCCGTAGGCCGAGAAAAGGGGCATGGGGGCGAAGGCCAGCACGGCGAAGCCGATGACACTGGATGCCGCCGAACCCGCCAGCGCTACCCCAGTACCTCTGGCGGTGGCGCGCAATGCTACTTTCGGATCCTTCCGGTCCGCCATCTCCTGACGGAAACGCTGGGTCACGTGAATGGAATAATCGATCCCCACGCCGATGGAAACAGCGGCGATGGTGGCGGTGACGAAGTTAAGATGGAACCCGGCCAGATACATGAAAGCGTAAAGCCAGGAAACCACCAGCCCGATTGGAACAATGGTCACCACCGCGTAGCGGACCGAACCCATCCAAACCATCAGCAAGATCAGGCATGCAGCAACGGCGACCGGCAGGGATGTATTCAGCGCGCTGGTGGCTGCTTGAAGAGTGGAGTGCCTGGTGAAGGGCGAACCGGTGACCCCGGCGAAGGATATGGACGGCAGCTTTCGCAGATGCTCCAGGTCCATTTCCAATGACTCAAGGGCCGGCGAGACGTTGGCCTGTTGGCGCGTTCCCAATACCCCGAATATGATTATGGTGGCCTGCTCGTTTGCCCGGCCGGCGCTGGGTCCGGAATCAGATCCGGGATCGTGGAACAAAGTCTCTCTGACCTGTACCGGGTCGTACACCAGCGCTCCCCGCCCCCGTCTGCCCGGCACGCCGTTTTCCACGATGTAATCGTAGGTGGCCAGGATCTGCTTCGGGGAGTCGGGTATCCCATCGCCATCATAGTCGGTGATCGCCACGCCGGTCTCTTCGCTGATACGGCTTCGGGCGTACTCGCTACCGGTGGCGCGACCCAGCACGGTCAACAAGGTTCGCCGATAAAGGGAAACCCCGCCATCCCCGGTTTGCCCCAAGTTTGGATTGTCGCCCATCCGGTCCAGCAGTTCACTGATGGCGCTTAAGGACTGGGCTTCGGTCAAGTCACCCTGGATGTATATCACGGCGGGCTCTCCCGACAAAGCCGGGCCCACGTGCTGGTCCAGCTTGTCCAGACCGGCGACCAGGTCAGAATCCGAGGAGAAAAACTCTTTTACGTCCAACCGCGGCTCCAACTGGAACGCCAGGTAAGAAGTAATCACGGTGAGCCCGGCGGCCACGAATAGCACCGCCCAGCGAAAGCGCACCAGGGCCATGACGATCGCAGCCAAACCGTCGGCTACCGGTGAAGTTCTCGCGGTTCCAACGAGAAGTTTAGGCACGGCATTGCCGGGCACTTTGCGGGCGGTCCTCTGGTCCCAGCGCATGGCCACCAAAGGCAAAAACATGCCCATAACGATATAACTGGCGAAGACGGCGATGCCCGCGGCGATGCCGAAGCCGATGACCGTCTCGATCCCCGAGGTCACATTGGCCAGGAAAGCAATGCCGTCGGAGAGCATTGCGAGGGTCAGGGCCCCGATGACCCGGGAGGCCCCGTTCTGTAGCGCCAACGTTGGCGCCGGTGGAGGTTTCCGCGACCTCTCCTCACGATAGCGGGCCATGGCATGGATGAAAAAGTCCACGCCCAGGGAGATCATGGCGATGGGGACTATTAGGTCCAGGGTCAAAGACGACTTTAACCCCACCAGGTTGGAGCCGCCCTTGAGCCAAACGAAAAGCATCAACAGGCCCACCATGGCCAGTCCCGCCGACCGGGGAGAACGCAGGGAAATCCCCACCACCGCGAGGACAAGAAGCACGGTGGCCGCCACAAAAGGCACGGCGGTGCGGCCCTGCTCTCTGGATTCCAGGTTGAGGTCGATGACCAGACCCCATAAACGGTAATTGGCCTGGTCTCCCCGCAATGTTTCCTGCACCTGCCGGTTGTAGCGTTCTTTCGCCAGGGTCACTTCGTCGTTGGCCAGGTTGAGCACCGATGGACCGCCGCCCAACAACTGGTTGTCCGAGGCGACGAAGGAGGAAAGAGCCGAGGCCCGCCAGTAGTTGAACTCCTGACCGTCTACCATCTTGGTCTCAAACCCCGCGTCCCGGGAGAGCGAGTCGCGCAGAGGCCGGCCGGTGTCGCTGGCAAACAGGCGGTGCACGGCCTGTTTCACCTGATCATCGGTGGCCGTCGCTAAAGTGGCGCCGGTCCGGCGGTCTAGCGCCAACATGGTATTCACGGCATCTGCGATGGTGAAAACGCCGATGATCTGCCGCTGGTTGTCGGCGTCGTAGCCGTCGTAGAGGAACCTTTCCAGACTGGATTCCCGCAGCCTCTCCTCATTTTGGTACAGCTCCCATAAAGGGGCCTGCCGCAGGATATCTCCGGTTCGGTCTTCGACGATGAATCCTGTGCCATGGATGCGGGGAGGAAATTTTGCCTGAACTTTTTCCTGTAGGTCGAAAATCGGTCCGCCGGGGTCCTGGGAAGCCTGTTCCGTGGGCGCCATCAGGAATATGGGGAGCGCCAGCAACCCAGTGGCAAGCAAGACCGAGGCGATGAACCAGCCGGAATACCGCACCAGCCAAGCGCCGGCCCGCCCGGCAATTGCCGCTTCCCACCCGCCCGGTGCGCCCCGCCCAGTTGATGGCCTGCCAGATGTGGCCCGTTTGAGCACGGACCTATTCGACCACCTGGCGGCGGCGCAGGTCATCCACCTGACCGGGCGTGTAGCCCAGGCCGGCCAGCACCTGGCCGGTGTGCTCGCCGGCCACCGCGCCAACATGGCGGACTTTTCCCGGTGTGTCCGACAGCCGCAGCGGGATGCCCACCTGGGGAATCACGCCACCGGGGGAATGGGGCGATTCCACTTCCACCACCATTCCCCTTTGACTGACCTGAGGATCGGCCAGAGCTTCCGCCAGACTGTAAACCTTGCCTACCGAGATGCTCTCGTCCCTTAGCAACTCAAACCATTCGTCACGGGTGCGGGTGAGAAATGTATCCCGCAGCGCCCGGTAGACTTCGGACCGTTGTTCTCCTTTGGCGTTCTGGTGAGAAACCAAGTCCTCCCGATTCAGGGCGCGGCACAGATTCTGCCAGAACCAGGGCTCTATGGCGGCGATGGTGAAATACTTGCCGTCCTTGGTCTGGTAAACGTTGTAGTAGGGAGCGCCACCGTTGAGCCGGCTGGTCCCCCTTTTTACTACCGCTCCCTCGGAAAAATGGTCGGAGATCAGCGACGCCATCATGTAAAGCACGCCCTCTGTCATTGATATGTCCACGTATTGGCCCCGGCCGGTCTGGCCGCGGGCCAGCAACGCAGCCAGGATCGCCACTGCCGAACACAGGCCGCCGCCGGCGTAATCAGCCACCAGGTTCAGGGGAATGGCCGGTTTTTCCTCCTCGGAATGGCCGAAAAGCCCTAGCGCCGCCGCAAAGGAGATGTAATTGATGTCATGGCCGGCCATGGAGGCATAGGGTCCGTCCTGGCCGTATCCCGATATGGAGCAATAGATCAACCGGGGATTAATGCCGCCTAGCTTTTGATAGCCTACGCCCAACCGGTCCATGACTCCCGGACGGAAGCCTTCTACCACCACGTCGGCGTCTCCCGCCAAGCTGTACACGATCTCCCTGGCTTCCGGCTCTCGCAGATTTAGGGTGATGCTGCGCTTGTTGCGTTGGAGAGCGTTGTAGTCGGCCCTGCGCCGCTCGTCTTCCGGGCTGTTAATGCCGGCCACAAGCCTTTGATATTCGGACAATTGGGCGTCCATGGGCCGCTCCACCATCAGCACATCGGCGCCCAGGTCTCCCAACACCATGGTGCAAAACATGCCCGGCGCGTTGCGGGTGAAGTCCAGTATCTTGATCCCTTCGAGAGCAAGCATCGAGGCGCTCCAACGTTCGGTTTCGGCATCACGGTAACTATATAACACCTCTCTCAGTCAGAAGCAGGGGTTTCCGCCAAATGTCATGTTGAGCCAGCCCCAATCGTCATCGGGGCGAAACATCTGGGGCGGAGGCCGCCACCGAATCTAGATCCTTCACGGCGTTTTCCCGAGCCGAATAGATCGGGGCGAAGGGTTCAGGATGACATGGTGATTGGGCCAGGGTGACACATGGTGCAAGGGAGACGACCAGAAGCTATAATTCCCCTGCCCTCGCCCCGAACGTGTCTTCTAGGAGCCAACGGGATGAGGAATTCTTGAAACAACCAAGCGTTGCGCTGGAGGTGGCCATGGACCTGGGATTGAACGCCAGAGTAGCTATGATAACGGGAGGCAGCCACGGGTTGGGCAAGCAGGCCGCTTACACCCTCGCCAGGGAGGGTTGCAAGGTTTCCATCTGCGCCCGGGGCCGGGAGCAACTGGAAGCCACGGTGGAGGAATTCAAAGGCCAGGGGTTTGAGGTCCACGGCACCCAGGCCGACGTGACCAACGAGGCAGATTCCAACCGGTTCTATGAAGAAACGGTGGCAAACCTGGGACCGCCGGACATCCTAGTGAACAACGCCGGCGGAAGGCGGAGCTCGGGCTTGTTCGAGGAGACCACCCTGGACCAGTTCCGCGACGGATTGGAATTCAACCTGGTGAGTCCCGTGCGTTTCGTGGCCATGGTGCTGCCCCACATGAAGAGCCAGCGTTGGGGGCGAATCATCAACATCTCCTCGATATACGGCCGGGAGTACGGCGGGTCCATAGACTACATGACCGGCAAGGCGGGACTCATCGCTTTTTCCAAGCACCTGGCGTTGCAGACCATACCGTACAACGTGCTGGTCAACTGCATCGCGCCCGGCTCCATCGACTTTCCCGGCAGCACCTGGGACCGGTTCCAGCAGTCCAACACCCCAGAGGTGGTTGCCGATTTCATCGCCAACAACCTCCCCGCAGGAAAGTTCGGCTGGCCGGAACCGATCGGGGAGATGGTGGCCTTTCTTGCGTCGGACAGGGCCGATCTGGTGGCCGGGGCCTGCATAAACGTGGACGGCGGCCAGTCGAGGTCGCTGTTTTAACTGTCAGGCTTCAGCTTTATGAATCCCATTCGTGGTGACCCCGATGCAATCGGGCCGAACTATTCTGCCGGGGAAGGACCCTCCGACAAGCTTAGGGCGAACGGAAGGTTCTACCGAGTATTAGCAAAACCAGGTGTAGCTAACGGCTGTCAGCGGTCAGCTTTTAGCTTTTGGTCTCGTGGCTCAGGCGGCCTATGAATTCGTGCCAGGCCGCTACGCATTTCTCCGGGGCCGAATGCTGGACGTACCCGCCGGCGCCGGGTATCTCCACCACCCGGGCGTTGGGCATCAAATCGGCCATGCTTTGGGTCCGCTCCGGGGTATTTCCCACGCTGTTTTCACCCACCAGAATCATGGTGGGGGTCGCTATCTGGGGCAGGATGTCCGACAGATCCTGGGTTGACAGGTAAGCCAGGGTCTCCAACACCACCCGCTTAGAAGTCTGAGACATTTGCTGGATGTACCACTCGTGGTGCTCCGGGTCGGCATCGGGGTCCACCCGCCGGTTCCCGGTTTCCCGCGCCCAGGCTGGAACGCCGGATTCCTGCACCAGCCGGTAATAATCCTGGTAGGTGGACACACCGGCAAACTTGTAGGGCGAGGTGCAAACCGTCAGGCTCTTCAAGCGTTCGGGATGCTCGTGGGCGAATCGTAGCGAAATTGTCCCGCCCACCGTCTCGCCGATTAGGTGGACCCGATCCAACCCCAAGAAATCCAACAGACCCAACAGGTCTCCGGCGAAGTTGCTCAACGACCAGTCATAACCCTCGGGCGGGACCGAGGAACGGCCGAAACCCCGGGCGTCCAAGCGCACCACCCGGTATTGACGGGCCAGCAGTGGGACCCAGGCGTACCACAACTGGGTGTTCTTGGCGTTGCCGTGGTGCAGGACCACCGCCTCGGGCGTGCGCCACGGATCGGTGTAATCGTCATCCTCGTAGTACATTTCCAGGGTGGGGTCCAACTGAACGGTGGGCACGCGTTTCCTCCCGGGCGGTCTGTTTCTGACTTGTGGCTTCCTGCGAGGACCGGTGCAGTAGCCGGGTCATTTTGACCGCTATCGATTGCTCAGGGTTTGGGTCAAACTTTTGCGCTGAGTGCCCTTTCGGCCAGGGTGGTTTCCAAGGCCCGTGGCCAATGGCTGTGAACTAACCCCCGCTCATGGTGAGCCTGTCGAACCACAGCAATGGAACCAGCGCATGCGTCAATCCTTGGCGACGGCTGCCCATGGTGGCTGGTCCTTCGACAAGCTCAGGATGAGCGGTTTTGGTGATTTGGGTTGGGTTCAGACAGGAGGATGACTCAAGCGGGTGGCCAACGCCGCCGCTGGTGAACCGGGTGCGCTCGGCCTAACCAAATCCCGGTCACCGTGAGCGCTTCCTCCCGACCGGTCAGGCTCAAGACAACCCCTTCGACTCCTCTCGGGACGGGCTTGTCGGGCCTCAATGTGAACCTTCCCGTGGGCCTAAGCCAGGTATTTTGCGGCCGAGGGGACCGGGTCTGGGTCGCCGCTGGGGTCCGAATCGTCTTGGCGGCTTTGCAGCTCGATCTGTAGCCGTATGCCGTTGGGGTCCTGAAAATAGAAGGTCTTGCCGTATCCCCTTTCAATGACGTCGGTCACCACAGCGCCAGCCTCAGTTAGGCGTTGCAACGAGTCGTTGAACTCTTCCTCGGTAGCCACTGGAATGGCAAAGTGGTTAAGATGCTGGGCCGTTGACCCTTCTAGCTTTTCCGAGCTCTCAAAAAAGGCAAACGCATTGCCTCCGCCGATGTCTATGTTGTAGTGGCGGCGGCCATCGCCGGTGCGCATTGTGCGGGCCAGCCGCATGCCCAAAACCCCACAATAGAACTGGACCGTGGCTTCCATGTCATTGGTATTGACCGCTACATGATCCAAATTTATCGTCTTGAACATGAAAATCTCTCCTTCTGATTCTAGGATTTCTCTGCCGTTGCGGGGATGCCGTGGGAAGTATCACCATAGGTGATCTCCTACGGGACGTTGATCAACCGGGAGAATGGTGGCGGGCGCGTGCTTCCCGGGCAGTTAATCCACCAAAGGAATACTGATCGATACGCGGTGCACGTTTCCGTAGACAGCCGTAGTATGCCCTCGTCCGGTGAGGTCATCGGCCAGCAGCACATCTCCGGGGTTGAATATTCGCTTGGTGCCGTCCCCCAGGCCCAATTCCATTTGGCCTTCAAGAGTGATCACATACTGGCGGCGGGGCGCATTATGGAAATCGCTGAACCGGCCGGGTGGTGTCCTTCTAAACTGTATGCCCGTGGCGGATTGGGTGGCGCTCTGCTGGGCGTTGGCAACTTCCTGGTAGCCCAGGTCCAAATCTTCAAAATGAGATTCTTCATCGGGGCCTGTATAGATTCTGACCACCTGCATATAGCTATCCTTAGGGGCTGAATCGATCGGTTTGCGAATTTGGCAGGAGCCGAATGAGGCGGGTAGGGTTAAGAGACCGCGCCGGCCGTCTTCTGCCAGGCGCCGTTTAACCGGGCGGTGGTGGAGTTCAATATCCTTGCCAACTCCGCCTCGCCCCGGGGGAGGGACTGGATGATGGCTTCCAATTCGCCGGTGATATCGTCTTCGTCCAGCCACCAATGGGATTGCCCGGCATTTGGCTCGGCAGGACCGCAGGCCGGCTCCAAGTTACTTTTATCGCACCGGTCGGCGCAGGTGATTACCACGCTCAACATCTTGCCTTGGTAATGTCCCGGATTCGAGGCGTATTCCATGACCAGGGATGCCCCACATTTTGGGCACCATCCACTAAGGGTAAGCAACATTTGGAACTTGGGCCTGGCCCCGCGGAAAAGGTTGTTGGCCAATTGGCCATCCGCTAAGAGGCTGTTCAGCAATTCTGGTCCAGATTGTATTGTTTGCCTACTTGACATTCTCATCTGCGGCTAGGCGAATGGCGCAATGATAACCACTGCCCCACGTTACGTCAATCCGGAGACCATTCTGAAAGTCTTATGTAAACCGAGGCTGGCGGGACACGAGGCAAGCCGATGGCCCGGCCGCATGAGGACCGGAAATGGGCTAGCTTCCGGCGGTTGCGCCACCGGTGGCGCACATCTCGCGGAGGCAACAGCGGGAGCAACCGGGGACCTTGGCGCAGGTCTCCTTGGCGTGGCGGTCCAACAGGGCGTGATACTCGTTGAACATCTTGGAATCCGGCGCCAGGTTGCGCTGGAACAGGGCCTGATGGGCATCGTAGGTATCGGGCATTCCCTCAGGGGTGATTCCCAGCCGCGCAACGATGCGCCGGGTATAGGAGTCAATCACGAAGGAGGGTTTCTCCGCGGCATATAGGATGATGTCGTCGGCGGTTTCGGGGCCAATGCCGTGAATCGAAAGGAGTTCTTCGCGGAGCGGCGCTAAGTCGAGGGCCAGGAACCGGTCCAGGTGTCCGGCGTAATTTGACGTGATATGGGCGGCGAATGCCTTCAGCTTGCGGGCCTTGGCGTTGAAATATCCCGAGGGACGGATGATGGCGGCCAATTCATCTTGAGGCTTACGATGGATCGTATCCAGAGACCAGCATCCAGCCCCCTTTAGATTGGCAAGGGCCATTTCCACGTTGCGCCAGGCGGCAGACTGGGTCAGGATCGCCCCGATCACCACGTCAAGAGGCCCGTCTCCCGGCCACCAGTGCTGGGGCCCATATTCCCTGTAGAGCCGAGAGTAGACCATTTCCAAGACCGCCGGGATCCCAAGCGGGTCTTGGGCCTGGGAAGAGTCACCGTTGCCCATCTGCAGCCTCTGGGGCGTTGGAGCTATCCAGATTGTCCGGGCTAGACAGCGGCGCCAGCCGGATTGGCAACTGCTCCGCCAATTCCACCAACCTCTCGGTCACCCGGCACTTATAGGCAAAAGCCTCGACTCCCACGGCCAGAGCGTGGCGAAGGGCTAGGGCGAATTCCGGGTCGGAATCATCGCTGGTGGAGAAGGCTTGGGCGTCGTCGCGCTGGATCACAAATATGGCTGCCCCCCGGTGCCCGCCGGCCAACGCCTCTTCCAGACTCTTCAGATGCTTGGCCCCCCGCAACGTAGGCGCGTCGGGAAAAAGCCCCACGCCCTTTTCCACCAGGGTCACCGACTTGGTTTCCAAATAGCATTTGCCCGCCGGCCCCTCCAACAGAAAATCCAATCTGCTTTCACCGAACGTGGATTCAGGCCTCACGTCAGGATAATCGGCAAATTGGGGCAACCGTCCACCATTCAGGGCCTCCCGCACCAGGGCATTGGGCAGGCGGGCGTCGGCCGAGGCCAAGCCGAACCCCATATCCACCAACGCTAGGTCGAACTTGGTTTTGCGGTGTTCTCCAGGTTGGGGTTTCACCAATACCCGGTAGCCAGGCACAAACAACTCCCGCATCCGGCCAGAGTTGGCCACGTGGACCATTTCCCGGTTGCCGTTGATCTCCACCAGAGCCGCAAACCGGTTGAGGCGTTCTATAAACACCCCTTCTACCAAATCCGGTCCTAGGTCCATGGGAACACCCGAAACGCTGCATGAGCCGCCATAACGGGATGGTAACAATGGAGTGGAAGGCGGGCAAGCGGTTCTGATCCGGATGGCCAGATCACGATAGCCCCGCTGGATACCAGGCGATATAATACGGTGGGCGGACCCGTGCGCCTGCCTCGTAATATGATTTAATCCTCCTTTACCGGTACCTTCAGGAAGCCCGAGAATGGAGTCCAAAGTTGACTGATTTCCTTAGCCGGCTGGATGGGGCCTGCGCGGCCAATCAAAGCTTGGTTTGTGTGGGCCTGGACGTGGATCCCGACAAGATGCCCATACCGGATGTTGCAGACTTCAATGCGGCCATAGTGGACGCCACTGCCGGCCTGGTCTGCTGCTACAAGCCCAATCTGGCGTTTTACGAGGCGCTGGGCATTCCTGGATTGAAGGCGCTGGAGGTTACCATCGCCCACATTCGCCAGGCCGCGCCTCAAGCCATCATCATTGGCGACGCCAAGAGGGGCGACATCGGTAATTCCGGCACGGCCTATGCCCACGCCATGTTCCAGGTGTGGGATTTCGACGCGGTGACGGTGAACGCCTGGGGGGGCCGCGATACCGTGGAGCCATTTCTAACCCAACCCGGCCGGGGGGTTTTCGTGTGGTGCCGAGGCTCCAACCCCGGCTCATCGGACCTCCAAGACCTGAGCGTCTCAACCCCGCACGGAAACATGCCCCAGTACCAGCACCTGGCTAGGGAGGTCAAGACCTGGAGCGCCGCGAACAACTTGGGTCTTGTGGTGGGGGCCACCGTTCCGGATCAACTTAAGGCGGTCCGCGACATCTGCCCCAACATGCCCATATTGATTCCCGGCGTGGGCGCCCAGGGCGGCGCCCTGGAATCCGCCGTTCAGCAAGGCGCCGCAAGCAACGGACGCCGGGCCATCATCAACTCGTCCCGGGGAATAATCTACGCCTCCCAGGGACCGAATTTTGCCCAGGCGGCCGGCCGGGAGGCCGCCAAGTTACGAGACGCAATCAACACCATTCTAGACGCCGAGGGCAAGGGATGGCCTTAGATATCAAGGTGGGGGATGTCCTCCGGATGAAAAAGGCCCATCCCTGCGGCAACAGCCTTTGGCAGGTGGGCCGTCTGGGCGCCGACATAGGATTGACCTGCCAAAAGTGCGGCAGGCACGTCCTCCTGGGCAGGTCATATCTGGAGCGTCGGGTCAAAGATGTCATCCCGCGGTCCACTCAAGCATCCGGACCGGACCTGAATCCCGGTCCGGAGCTTTGAAGCCATCAAATTTCGCCCTTGCCCTGAGCCGGAACCGGGGTGTGGCGTTCCTGTGTGTTTCCATCTTCGCCGGCTCATTGGGGATGGGAATGATAGCCCCCGTGCTTCCCCTGTTCGTAGATCAAGAATTCCACGTCAGCCGCACCCAGGTTGGCCTGGCCGTGGGCCTCTTTGGCGTGGGGCGCATTTTTGTCAGCCTGCCCGCCGGATACCTGACCCAGAGGCTTGGCCGCAGGTTCGTGCTGATTCTGGGCACGGCGGTCAACTCCCTGGGCGCGTTTATGGTGGCCATCTCATTTAGCTACCGCTGGCTGGTGGGATGGCGGATGGTCTCGGGCATCGGCTCCACCATGACCACTACCGCAGTCTCGGTTTTTCTCAGCGACGTTTCCCGGCCTGAAAACCGGGCTAGATTTCTGAGCTTGCACGAATTGAGTATCCTGGCTGCCCAGAGCATTGGACCGGTCATCGGCGGATTTATGGGCGACCACATGGGCCTGCGGGCGCCCCTTTATTTTCAGGGTCTGTTGATGTTGGTGGGAATGTTTGTAGTGGTGTTTGGGGTCCCCGAAACCAGGCCATGGCCGGTTGGCTCGTCCTTGCCTGCAGGCCGGTCCACTCGTTCCAGCGGACCTGGCGCATCTGGGGCCACTCCGCCCGGGGCATACCGCAGACTTCTGCTCAACCCCGGGTTTATCCTGGTGGGACTGCTGGGAATGATGATAGTGGCTAACCGGCAAGGCGGACGTTTCACGGTTATGCCCCTTTACGGCGAAGCCAAAGGCTTTCAACCGAGCCAGTTAGGAATCTTCATAGCGATCACCCACCTACCCCAGTTTTTCACGACCCTGGCGTCAGGATTCATCGCCGACCGGTTCGGGAGGAAGGTAACCGTCGTTCCAGCTGTGGTGCTGATATCCCTTGGCATATTGCTATTCATCTACACGAATAGCTTCCCCGGACTGGTCATCTCAGGAGTCCTGTTGGGCTTGGGCGAGGGGCTAGCCGGCCCTCCCCTGGTGGCGTATTTCGCCGACATCGCGCCTCCGGGTTTAGAAGGGGTCACCATGGGATTATTCCGGACTTTCGGCGGCGCCGGTTCCTTGCTGGGGGCCATACTGCTGGGAGGGGTCGCCGACCTGCTCGGCTTCGCATGGTCCTTGGGGATAGATGCCATTCTATTGGTGGCAACTGCCCTTGGGGTGATGGTGGTGGTGCATGAAACTGCCGGACGCGGCATTCGGAACAAGCAGAGCATTGGGACGCATTAGGGGACCGGCCGCCCAGGAAGCGCGTCGGCCGGGACGCCTCCTCGCTCCCCCGTCCCGTCATTATGGGACCAAGTGGCCGGGGCCGTGGACCAGGAGGTTGTTAACGAGTTGTTAACAATCGAGTTCAGACTCGGAGGTTGCCACCGGGCTGACGGTGGCCCGGTCCCAATCCAACATCTCGGCGTGATAACCCAGCATTTCGTCAGATATGGCGTCGATAAAATTTCGCACCGCCCGGCCAAGGAACTTACCCTTCAGCGTGCAGACCCCGATGACGGAACTTTGGAAGATATGGTTCAGGCGGACCACCCCCAACTTGTAGTGGTCTTCCTGATGCAGGGTGAAGTCGCTGCACACTGCCACGCCCATCCCTGTTTCCACGTACCGTTTGATGGACTCGGTATCGTCCATTGCCAAGACCACGTCGGAGGTGAGACCCTGGCCCTTTAGCGCTTGTTCCACCTTCTGCCGGGTCAGGCTTTCCGGCCCTGATAGGATTAAAGGCCACGAGGCGATTTCCTGCAGAGACGGTGTCTCTAGGGACAGCAAAGGGTGGCTTAAAGGAGTCATCAACACCACGTTGTATTCGAAGAGTTCTTTGAACTCCAGAGTTGGGTCGTCGGAAGGAGGAGGCGAACAAAACCCTAGGTCGATCTCGCCCGACTTGACTAACTGGATGAGAGGGTTGTAACTCCGGGCCAACAATCTGATGCGAATTTCGGGATAAAGCTCGCGGAAAGCTTGAATCCCATGGGGCAGATGGTGCATTACCAAGTCGGGATACGCCCCTATCGAGAAAGAGCCCCGCCGCTCGGAATAGTCCATCTGGGTCTTCAGGGTATCCACCGACGTGACCACAGGGGTTACCAGTTCCAAAAGGGTGATGCCTTCGGAGGTCAACTGGATGGGCCGTTTGATCCGGTCGAACAGGGTGATACCAAATTCGCTTTCCAGCTTCCTCAGATGAGTGGTAACGGTAGGTTGACCCAATTCCAGGGTCCGAGCGGCCTTGGAGACGCTGCGAAGCCTGGCGACATGGTAAAAGCTGATGAGTTCTCTAAGTTCCATAAATGACGCCCCCCCAGTATAACCCGCGCCAAATTAATATTATATATTAACCGTTATTGCTTGACAAAATAATGCCGTGATTCGAGAATAGATTTCAACACCGGGTTGATGGTGCCAGGCCGGATCTTCAGGCCGATATTTTAATCTGGTATTTGACTGGGGCCAGGCTTGCTGGTATGCCTTACATAATCACCGAGCCTTGCATTGGCGTAAAAGACGCGAGTTGTCTCGAAGTTTGCCCGGTGGATTGCATCGTCACCACCGATAACGACGATATGTATTACATCGATCCCGAGACCTGCATCGACTGCTCCTATTGCGAGTCTGTGTGCCCGGTGAATGCCATCTTTGATGAATTCACGGTGCCTTCCAAATGGCGGGAGTACATCCGCAAAAACCGGGAGTATTTTAAGTAGGCTTCTGCGCCCCATCCCACCATATGTTTTAAAGCCCCTTAGAGCCCACCCCCAACATGCCATTTTAGGTTTTGACTAAGGGTTCAAACCTCTTCATCTCTCAGGGTGTACCCAATCTTCGTGGTTTACTGACCAACTGGAAACATACGTGAACCACTTGACGTTTTTTCCACCTGGAAGTTGGATGTTATCCGGTTTCCCATCGCCACCGTACCCACGCCAACGCATAGTTGCCTAACGATCTCCAAAGATCATTGCAGAATCCTAGCCACTAGATGGACATACATACTATCATAAAATATGATGCAAATTTGGCGGTTTTCCACCGCTGGCTTGCCCAAACAACGGGAATACTCCATTCACCTTGCCACTGCCGAAGCTGGCAATTAAGATAGCCGGGCTCTTTCCGCTGGTAATTTTGGTGACACAGTCTGTCAGGATGGTGGGTTATGGCCCTATTTTTACGGGATGAAGACGTTCTCAACTCTGTTTCCATGGATGCCATGCTGGAGACCATCGAGTCCATGCAAAGGAACTACGGCCATGGTGAAGCCTATAGCCTGCCCAGGCGCAAGATCATAGCCAGTAGCGGCATGTTGGCGGTGATGGGCGGTGGTTTGTTCCACGATGGCGTTCTTGGAGTCAAGACCTACACGGTAGTCAAGGGCGCCTATTCATTCCAGGTGAGCCTGTACAACGCCGAAACCGGCGCCCTGCTGTGTTATACCCAGGCCAACCGCCTAGGCCAATTGCGGACCGGAGCCACAACCGGAGTGGCGGTCAAGCACTTGTCTACCCCCGGCGCCTCCACCGTGGGAATAATCGGCACCGGATACCAGGCGCCAACCCAACTGGAAGCGGTCTGCAAAGTCCGCGGCATCAAAAAGATCAAGGCGTTCAGCCGCAACCTGGAAAACAGGGAGGCCTTTGCCAGGTCCATGACCGGCTCTTTGGGGGTGGAAGTCTCCGCCGCCGCCACCAACCGTGAGGCGGTGGAGGACAGCGACGTGGTCATATGCATTGCCGCCACCATGGAACCCGTGTTGGAAGGCGCTTGGCTCAAGCCGGGCGCCACCGTGATCGGCGCCGGACCCACCACCTGGCGGGCCCGGGAGGTCGACGACGGGACGCTGGACCGCGCCGGCAAGGTATTCGTGGATTCCGCGGAGCAGGCGCCGGTGGAAGCCGGAGACATGGCCGGAGCGGTGGACCGGGGGATCTTCCAATGGAGCCAGGTGTTGGAGTTGCGTCACGCCGTGGCCGGTATGGTCTCCGGACGGGACAACGCAGAACAGATCGTCTACGCCAAACTCATGGGCACCGGGGTAGCGGACGTGGCCGCCGCCAAGCTGGCGTACGATACAGCCAAAGCCGCCGGAGTAGGCATGGAGATGGACTGGTAGGGGAGACCGGCAACCTTTACGAGTTTCGCTTTTCGGGCCCAAGTATTCCTTAATCGCATGTTTAACGTTGTCGTTGGCTTCTTCTTCGGTCTCTCCTCGAGACTAGCAGCCGGGCAACTCGAGGCAGTAAACGCTGAATCCTTCGTTGGACTCCTGCAGAATTACCCCGTATTCCACGGGTTGCTTCGCCGCCGCTTGTTTTTACATCTGGGAATGATACCGAGAAGAATAAAGAACCGGCGCCGGCTTGGGGATGGATTGGTAGCAAAGCAGGGCAATCGCGTCTTAACCCATGCGTGTACGATTTCGCAGGTCACTCATATCCGGCCTTAACCGTCATTCCGGCGCAGGCCGGAATCCAGAAATTCATTTCAGCTGTGAGCTTTGCTATGGGAACAATGGCACGCTTGGACTTCGGATTTCGCCGGAGCGACTAAGCTGGGCCTGCCGGTCCCATTTAAGACGCGATTGCCCTGGGTAGGAAACATCGCTAATTGACATATTGATGACCACACTATATGATTTGATGCATGAGGACTACGATTAGATTGAGCGACCAACTGCTGGGGGATGTCAAGGAACTGGCATTACTCACGGGCCGGACCCTTACCGCCGTAATAGAGGACTCGCTCAGAGAAACACTCTCACGACGTCAGCAGTCGATTGACCGGCCAATACTACACCTTACTACGGTAGGAGGTAACGGCCTATTACCAGGGGTTGACCTGGACGATTCGGCAACGTTACTCGAGGTGATGGACCTATAGGATGCATCTCATTGACGCGAATATCCTGGTTTACGTACACCGGGAAGATGCGCCTCAACATTCAGACTACTTCGAATGGTTTAGCGATTTAGCCCAGAGCGATCAACCTTTCGCTATTACCGACTTGATATTTAGCGGGTTCCTCCGGGTCGTAACCCACCAGCGGATATTCGCCCCTCCCAGCCCGATGGCTGCCGCCCTGGCGTTTGCCAACGACCTGCGAAACCATCCGAACTGCGTTTCAATTGCTCCAGGTAAGCGTCACTGGGATATATTCACGAAATTATGCCGCGAGGCTAATACAAGAGGGAATTTGATTCCGGACGCCTATTTGGCAGCCCTGGCAATCGAGTCTGGAAGCGACCTCGTAACCGCAGACCGGGACTTCAGCCGATTCCCAGGATTGAGGGTGGTTTACCCTCTGATGGGCTAAAGGCCAGTTATTCACCCGCCAGTTATTCACCCGCCAGTTATTCACCCGCCAGGTATTCGCCCGTGCAGAGTACGCTGTAGTTGTCTTTGTCCATCAACAGGCTTTCAACTGCGGCCCGGGCCGTGTCCAGGGCGGTAAAGCAAGGTATCTGCCGTTCCACGGCGGCCCGGCGGATGTAGAAACCGTCCCGCAGCACCGACGTATCCCCCGACAGGGTGTTGATCACAGCCCCCACTTTGTCCTCGTTGATCACGTCCAACACGTTGGGGTGTGCCTCGTCCAGGCGTTTGGTGGCCATGGTTACGGGCAGTCCCATGGCGGAAATCATCGCAGCGGTGCCCTCGGTGGCGTAGAGCCGGCATCCGGCTTGGTCCAGCGCCCTTACCAGCGACAGCGCCTCAGCCTTGTCGGGGTCGGATATGCTCAAAAGGATCCCCATTCCCATCTTTAGCCTGATATTCGCGGCCATCAGGGCTTTGGCCAACGCGGTCGTGAAGTCCCGGTCTATGCCCATGACCTCCCCGGTGGAGGTCATCTCCGGGCCTAGGTGCCAGTCCACGCCGATCAATTTGGCCATGGAGAATACCGGCGCTTTGATTCCAACCAGCTTTTGGGCCGGCCACAGGCCGCCTTCGTATCCCTGGTCAGCCAAGCTTTCTCCCAACATCACCCTGGTGGCAATAGAGGCGACGGGCACCCCCGTAACCTTGGAGATGAACGGTATGGTGCGGCTGCCGCGGGGGTTTACTTCCAACACGTAGACCGAGGTGGCTTCTGTATTCTCCCCCGAGCTTTCGCCTGAAATGTTCGGGCTCCGGTAGGCCGGTCCTCCCAGTATCACAAACTGCACGTTCATCAGGCCTTTGATCCCAAGGGCCAGTCCCATCCGGGTGGTGTAATCGACGATGGTGGCGATTTCCTCCGGACTCAGGTTTAGGCCGGGATAGATAGCCATAGAATCACCAGAATGGACACCGGCGCGCTCTATGTGCTCCATGACGCCGGGAATCAGGACCCGCTCGCCGTCACAGATGGCATCGACTTCGCACTCCTTCCCCTCCATGTAGTGATCGACTAACACCGGACGGCCGGGATTCATATCCGTGGCCGCCGTCAGGTACCGGATCAAGTCCGAGGCGTTCTGGACGATCTCCATGGCACGGCCGCCCAGGACGTAGCTAGGGCGCACCACGACCGGATATCCGATGTTTTGGGCAACTTGTAACGCCTCGCTGACCGAATTGACTGCGCTTCCCGGAGGTTGGGGAATGCCCAGCCTAGACATGAAATTCTCGAACCTATCCCGGTCCGAGGCTATGTCTATGGCCTCTGCGCTGGAGCCCAGAATGGGCAGTCCGGCCATGGCCAGTGATTGGGAAAGGTCGATGGCTGTTTGCCCACCGAATTGCACCACCGACGGAGGCGGTTGGTCGTCGATGGCTTCGTTTTCCAGGATGTCCCTCACCGACTCCTCATCCAAGGGCTCAAAATAGAGCCGGTCGCTGGCGTCGAAGTCTGTGGAGACGGTCTCGGGGTTGGAATTGACCATAATGCTGCGGATTCCCGCCCGGGAAAGGGTACGGGCGGCGTGGACGCTGCAGTAGTCGAATTCTATGCCCTGTCCGATGCGAATGGGCCCGCTTCCGATGACCAGGGCCTTTGGTCCGTCCAAAGGAAGCGCTTCGTTTTCCTGATCGTAGGTGCTGTAGTAGTAGGGGGTGGCGGCGTCGAACTCGGCGGCGCAGGTGTCCACCATCTTGTACACGGGCCGAAGGCCCCACTGTTTACGCAGGTTCCGGACCTGCTCCGGCAGCATGTCAGCCAGGGTCCCCACCTGCATGTCGGAAAATCCCAACCGCTTGGCCAACAGCATAAGGTCCGGGGTTAGAGGCTCGGAAAGCAGCCGCCGCTCCATGGCGACGATGCGCTCCAACGCGTTGATGAACCAGGGCTCGATCAGCGTCCGGTTCAACAACTCCTCCCGGTCCATCTCCCGGCGCAGGGCGGCCAGGATCGCCCAGAGCCTCAAATCGTTGGGACCCAGGGGCAAATCGTCCATCGATGGACCTGGCGGGCCGGATCGAGGGACGCTGGGGGCGCTCCAGGCCGGGTCCTCCCACAACAGGGTCCGGCCGCCCATCTCTAGGGAGCGGGCCGCCTTTTGTAGCGCGGCTTCAAAATTGCGGTCTATCACCATCACCTCTCCCGTAGCCTTCATCTGGGTGGTGGTGTGGCGGTCGCCGTGGGGGAATTTATCAAAGGGCCAACGGGGTATCTTGACCACGCAATAGTCCAGGGCGGGTTCAAACGCCGCGTTGGTCATACCGGTAACGGCGTTAGGGATTTCGTCCAACCGCCTTCCGACAGCGATCTTGGCGGCCACCCTGGCGATGGGATAGCCGGTGGCCTTGCTGGCCAGCGCCGAACTGCGGCTTACCCTGGGGTTGACCTCAATGACGTAGTAGGGCGAATCGGGCTGCCAGTGCCCAGCAGTGGCCTGTTGTATCAGGGGATGGGGTTGAAGGGCGAATTGGACATTGCAACCGCCTTCGATCCCCAGCCCCCGAATTATCTTTAGGCTGGCAGTGCGCAACATCTGATATTCGCGGTCAGTGAGGGTCTGGCTGGGGGCGACGACAATGCTATCGCCGGTGTGGACGCCCATGGGGTCCAGGTTTTCCATGTTACAGACGGTTATGCAGTTGTCAGCCCCATCGCGGATGACCTCGTATTCGATCTCCTTCCAGCCCACCAGAGACCGCTCCAGCAAGACCTGGGAGATGGGGCTGGCGGAGAGGCCGCTGTGGACTATGGATTCGAACTCCTCCCAAGTGGCGGCTATGCCGCCGCCTGTGCCGCCTAGGGTATATGCGGGCCGGATGACCAGGGGCAATCCCATCTTTTCCCCGGCCTGCCGGGCTTCCTCAGTGGATGTTACCGATATGTTTTCGGGCTCGGGCTCACCAATTTCGTGGAGAAAGCTGCGGAATAGGTCGCGGTCTTCCGAGGTGCGGATGGTTTCCAACGATGTGCCCAGGAGGCGTACGGCGTACTTTTCCAGGACTCCGGCCTCGGCTAGGTCCACTGCCAGGTTCAAGCCCGTCTGCCCTCCCAAGGTGGGAAGTATTCCATCGGGCCGTTCCCTAGCGATTATCCTTTCAATCACCTCGACGGTCAGGGGCTCGATGTACACCCGGTCAGCGGTGCCCTCGTCCGTCATGATGGTGGCTGGGTTGGAATTTACCAGAACGGTGGTAACGCCCTCCTCACGGAGGGCTTTACACGCCTGGGTGCCGGCGTAATCGAATTCGGCCGCTTGCCCAATGATAATGGGGCCGGACCCGATGACCAGCACCTTTTTCGGTTTATCCGAGATCTTAACCCCTTAAGCCGTACCGTATCGCCGGGACCTCTCCGGCTCCGTTACACCAGATCCGTGGCAGGCGAAAGGCCACCGGCGGTCGAGGGCGTTGACTGGTGTCCACGCCTATACCACCGAAGTTGGCCAAGCCAGCCGGATGACTTCCGCCGTAGATTTCCGCCCTAATGCCCGGGTCAGAACGCGGGCAGCGGACCCGGCAGGTCGATGAGCTGCCGCCGCTGGAACGAGTTCAACACCTGGTAAACGAACGACCCGAACAGGCGGCCGTCGGTATCGAAATTTGCAACGTCTTCTGACTGTTGCTCGAACAGGGGCGGAATCCTGAACAGGACCATGTCATGGTCAAGCTTCTCCACCTCTAAACGACCCACCGGGGCGAAAGCCATATCGCTCCTGGCGGGATTCACCGATCTTATGATCAAGTCCCAATGGCTGCCGATCTGACCCTTCGCAGGGGCGACCCGGTAGCCGTACCCTTGGCAATCAAAACTCGGCACGTCCTCATCCAACATGGCGATGACGTCCGAGAGTTTCGCCGGTAACTCCACCTCCACACCCTCCTCCAGCAACACTTGCGTAAAGGAAGACATTTAAAAACCTCCAAATAGTGCTAATAGCTTGAATATTATTGGATTGAAACTTTGGTCCGTAATCTTTGGTTCGTTTTGATAAATATGATTATTGCTTTTACGGCGCTAGGTCATCCGGGTTGGCTTAAGATCCTCTATTGTGGTTGGTTGCCGATTGTGCCGTTTCACCTCCTGTTGATTTAGACTAACCGGTCTAGTCTAACTGGTTGCGCCATTTCCGTAGTCGTCGATTATTGACAGGAACCGGTCGAAAATGTATTCGTTGTCTCTAGGGCCCGGCGATGCCTCGGAATGGTATTGGATGGTGAACAAAGGCATGTCCCTATGGGTCAGTCCTTCCACGGTTTCATCATTTAGGTTGATGTGGGAAATCTCCAAGTCTGCAGGAAGAGAATCGGCCATTACCGCATAGCCGTGGTTTTGGGCCGTTATGTAAATGCGTCCGGTGGACACGTCCTTCACCGGGTGGTTGCCGCCCCGATGGCCAAACTTGAGCTTGAAGGTGTCGGCCCCCAACGCCCTTGCGACGATCTGATGCCCCAGGCAAATACCCATGACCGGTACCCGGCCCAATAGCTTTCCCGCGTTGCCAACTAAGTAGTCCAGGAGCTTGGGGTCCCCCGGGCCGGGCGAAAGCAGGATGCCCGAAGGGTTAAGCGCCAGCATATCCTCGGCGGGAGTGGTGGCGGGAAGGGCAATGACCTGGCAACCCCGTTGCTTGAGCAAGCGCAATATATTGAATTTCAGTCCGCAATCGGTCACCAGGATGCGGTATTTGGCCTCAGGGTCTGGCTCGATGGACGGGCTGTCCCATTGGTATATTTCCTGGGTGGTGACCGTGGCTACGAAATCCATGTCGTCATAGCCGGGCAGTTCGGCCATCCGGGCCAGGGCCGCCGCCGGTTCTTCGGTGGTGATCATTCCCATCATCACACCATGGCTGCGCAACCGCCTGGTAAGCGCGCGGGTGTCCACGCCGCTGATGCCGGGTATGCCCTGGGACGCCAAGAATTCATGGAGGGTCTTGGTGCTTTCACCATGGCTTGGCAGGCCGCAATGCTCTCTGACTACCAGTCCGGCAACCTGGATCTTCGCAGACTCGAAATCCCGGTCATTGATACCGTAGTTACCCACCAGAGGGTAGGTAAGGGTAACCAATTGTCCGGAGTAGGACGGGTCGGTCAAAACCTCCTGGTAGCCGGTCATACTGGTGTTGAAGACGACCTCTCCGGTCCCTGGTATCGAGGCGCCAAAGGATTCCCCTTTCAATATGGTTCCGTCTTCTAATACTAAATGGGCTGGACCTGGCGTGAACGGGTCGCCGGCCATCAGCTTGCCGCTCCCGTTTTTGAGGTCTCGCTTTGATAGACCATCTTGCCGTCCACAAAGGTTGCAACGACCTGGCCTCTCAACGTGACGCCGGCCAACGGCGTGTTCTTACCCTGGGACTGGAACTCCTGGGGGTCCACGACCCATTCCAGGTCCGGGTCGAACAGAGCGATGTCGGCTGGAGTTCCGGTATTCAGGGAGGCAAGTCCGTCGAAGGCGGGTCCCACCACCCCGGCTGGGCCCACGGTCAAACTGTGGACCAGATCGGCCAGCCCCAACGACCCTTGATGGACCATTTGCATCGTTGAGCCCAAGGCTGTCTCCAACACGCTGATGCCGAATGCCGCTTCTTCGTAGGTACATTGTTTGCTGGTGGCGTCGTGGGGGGCATGATCGGTGGCGATGCAGTCGATGACGCCTTCAGCCAGCGCCTGGACCAGGGCATCCACGTCCCTTTGAGTGCGTAAGGGCGGGTACACCTTGGTCGAAGTATCGTAGGAAAACGGGCCCGCCGCGCCGGCATCCTTGCCAACTCCGCCTAGGACCCATTGGTCCGTGATGGTCAGGTGGTGAGGGCAGACCTCGGCCGTGACGCGCAATCCCCGATCCTTGGCCTGGCGCAACAAGTGTATTGAGCCGGCGGTGCTTATGTGGGCCAGGTGCAACCGGCCTCCGGTGAGCTGGGCCAAGGCGATGTCTCGGGCGATCATGGACTCTTCCGCCGCCGCGGGAATTCCGTCCAGCCCTAATCTGCTGGCCACGGCCCCCTCGGCCATCACGCCGTTGCCGGACAGGGATAGGTCCTGGCAATGGTCAATAATTGGCAGCCCCAGATCCAAGCTATAGGCCAGCGCCAGGCGCATCAAGGTAGCATCGTAAACCGGGTCTCCGTCGTCGCTGAAGGCCACGGCTCCCGCGGACGCAAGTTCCTCCATCTCGCTGAGCTCACGGCCCAAGCGGCCTTTGCTCACGCAGGCGATGGGGAAAACCTTCACCGATGCCTCGGCCTGAGACCGGAAGCGGAGGAAGTCGACGACGGCGGCGTTATCGATGGGCGGCTCTGTGTTGGGCATGGCGCAGATGGAGGTGAACCCGCCCTTGGCCGCAGCCCGGGTCCCCGAGGCGATGGTTTCTTTGAATTCGAATCCCGGCTCTCTGAGATGACAGTGCAAGTCGATAAAGCCGGGGCAGGCCACCAAGCCCGCCGCGTCAATCGTCTGGCAGCCGTCCGGGACCTGGTCTTGGGAAACCTGGCCAACAGCGGCGATCTTGCCGTCAACGACGAGGATGTGCCCAACTTGATCCATACCAGAAGAGGCGTCAATGATGCGGGCCCCCTTGATCAGCAACGGTCCTGAACCCAAACCGCACTCCATAACTTAGAATTAGCGTCCATCTTTCCCATATCCATTTGACCAGGTCCCATTCACCTGCCCTGGTTGGCGATTTGGTACAGGAGGGCCATTCGCACGGCCACGCCGCTGGTGACCTGCTCTTCGATCACCGAACTGCCGCCGTGGGCGATGCTTGAGCTGATCTCGATTCCCTCGTTCATGGGGCCGGGATGCATCACCAGCACGCCGGGTTTTGCCCGCGTCAGCCGGGCCTCGGTGACCTGCCAGCGGCGTATGTATTCCCTCACGCTGGGCAAGAATCCGCTATGCTGGCGCTCGGATTGCAGCCGCAGCGCCATAACCACGTCGGCGTCCTGGATGGCCCGGTCCAGGTCGGTGTCCATCTTCACCGAGGCAAGTTCCGTGGGAATCTGGCCACCGTCGCCTCCCAGCAGGTCCAGGGGCAGCAACGTGTTGGGCCCGCAGAGGACCACTTGGGCCCCCATCTTGGCGAATCCCCAAATATCGGAGCGGGCCACCCGGCTGTGCAGCACGTCTCCCACTATCACTATCTTCAGACCTTCCAGGGCGCCCAGCTTTTCCCGCACGGTGAACAGGTCCAGCAAGGCCTGGGTGGGATGGGCGTGCATCCCGTCTCCGGCGTTGATTATTCCCACCCGGTCTAGATGCCGGGCCAGAAGGTAAGGGGCTCCCGAATGGGGATGGCGTATCACGATGGCGTCGACACTCATGGCTTGGATGGTAAGGGCGGTATTCAGCAGCGATTCCCCCTTCTCCACGCTGCTGCCGGAGGTGGACATGTTGATGACGTCGGCACTAAGGACCTTTCCAGCTTCCTCAAAAGATATTCGGGTACGGGTGCTCGCTTCGTAGAACAGCGTGACAATCACCCGTCCACGCAGAGCGGGGACCTTTTTTATGTCCCTGCCCAGGACCTCGGCCATTCCCTTTGCCGAGTCCAACAAGGCGTTGATCTCCGGCCTGGAGAAATCGTCCAGGTCCAGTACATGGCGCCGTTCAGGCACTGCTGTGATTTCCAAGTCAGCCTGGGCCCCGGCGTTCTCGATCCCGTTTCCAATCTGATTTTCGATGGCATTGGGCAGCGTCATACGTTCCGCCTCGGGTTCCGGCTGGCGTCATTGGGTGAGTTCCCTCTGATAATCGCTACCTCATCCACGCCTTCGGTTTCCACCAGCCTGACTTTCACCACTTCGTCGGGGGCTGTTGGTACGTTCTGGCCCACGAAATCGGGCCTGATGGGCAACTCCCGGTGCCCCCGGTCCAGCAAGATGGCCAGTTGGATCTGGTCGGCGCGGCCAAAGTCGTTGAGGGCGTCCATGGCCGCCCGGACCGTGCGTCCCGTGTACAACACGTCGTCCACCAACACCACCCTTTTGCTTTGTATGTTTTCCGGAATAGTGGTGGGCCGGACCACAGGGCTGGAACGGGCCTGGAGGTCATCCCGATAAAGATTGATGTCCAGGGCCGCCACCTGAACCTCGCCACCCTCGAATTCCTTCAGGTTTCTCGCCAGCCGGTGGGCCAGGTGAACTCCCCTGGTGTATATGCCCACTAAGACAACGTCATGGGTGCCCCGGTTGCGCTCCAAGATCTCGTGGGACACCCGGGCCAGCGCCCGCCTAATATCGTCCTCGTTCATTATTTGACGCTGGGACATTTGATTCCTATCCGGCTCAGATTGCCCGGGTTCCAATGCCGGGTTCAACAAAAAACCCCTTGCCTGCATCCCGGCAAGGGGCAACCAAACATCCGCCTTCGGCGGACGGTCTTTGGTTGGGACGTTGAACCTTGCCAGCCTCACAGGACTGCCTTAAAAGCCCGGCTGTCCAATCCTGAACAGCCCTACGACCCTGGGAACGAATTCCCAGATATTGAGTTGTCAGAATATATGTTACCAGACTAGCATCGACGGCGGAAGGGGGTCGAGAGTGGAGTTCTTAGGGTGGATTTTTTCCGGGAACGCCCTCACCCAGCCCCCGATTTCATCGGGGGCATCCCTCTCCTGGTGGGAGAGGGAACGAGGGTGAGGGTTTCCCCTTAGGCGGCGATCTTCTTGCGCCGGTTGCTCACGTAGTCCACCAAGACGTACTCGCCCAGATTGTCCGCGCTGCTGTAGAAGGCCCTTCCCCGGTTGATGCGGGTCATACGGTCGACGAAATTCACCAGCTGGTAGGAATTCTCCAGCATGAAGGTGTTGATCATTATGTCTTCTTGGGTGCACCGCTTGACCTCTTTCAAGGTTTCCTGCTCGGTGCGGTAACTGGGGGGATAGGCAAAGTAGGCCTGGTCTCCCTCCAAGTGCGACGTCGGTTCGCCGTCGGTGATGACCAATATCTGCCTGGTGCCTCCCTTTTCCTTGGAGAGCAGTTTGCGTGAAAGCATCAGGGCGTGGTGCAGGTTGGTGCCGGATACCCATGAATTCCAACTGGACTTGTGCAGGTCCTCCTCTTTGATCTCCTTGGCGTAGTCCGAGAACCCGATGATGTACAGTGCGTCCCGGGGATATTGGGTGCGGATCAGGGACATCAGCGCCAGGGTGACCTTTTTAGCAGCCTGGAAGTTATTGAACAATCCCATGGAGCGGCTCTGGTCCAACAGGATGCAAGTTGCCGTCCTAGTCATGTGCTCGCTTCGGTAGATCTCGAAATCCTCTGGCTTCAAACGCACCGGCAATTCCGGCCCCGACCGCATGACGGCGTTCCTCACGGTGCCTTGCAGGTCCAACTGGAACGGGTCACCAAACTCGTAGGTTTTCGTCTCGCCCAAAACGTCGCCATTGGCTCCCCGGGTCTCCATCATGTGGCTGCCCAAGCGGTCCTTCTTCAAATGGGTGAATATCTCCCTCAGGGCCTTTTGGCCGATGCGCCGGATCCCCCTTGCCGTCAGGTCGAACTTGCCATCGTCGGTGATGTATCCCGCGTCCTTGAGCATCTGGCGTAATTGGTCAAGCTGCTCCCAGACGCGTTTGGCGTCATCCCCTAAAAGCTCGGCCAGCTTGTCGGGGTCAATGCCTTCCAGATTGCCAGAGCGCATGGCCTCCTGCAGGGCCTGCTCAAGCTGGTCGTTCTCCTGCAACTGGCGCATCAGGTCCATGGCCTGGTCCATCGTCAAGCTGTCGTCGCCCAAGAACGGGTACTGGCGGCGCAATTCGTCCATGGGCATCATGATCTCCATCATGGAGGCGAACTCGGCCATGGCGGCACGGGTCTCCGGGTCCAGAGCAGCGGCCATGGCGTCTTGCATCTCCTGGCGCATCTCCGGAGACATGCTCTCCATCATGGACTGCATCTGGGCCATCTGTTGCTGCATCCGCTCCATCAGCTCGTCAAAACTCTGGGGAGGATTGGGTCCGAACATGGAGCCGAATTGTTGCATGAACCCTTCGAAATCGGGCTCCCGGCCCTCCATCTTGTCCCGCATCATTTCGGATAGCTGGCGCAACATCTCCCGGGTAGCCGCCATCTGCTCGGGCGACATGCCCTGAATCTGCTCTTGCATCTGCTGGGAAAGGTTCTGGGCCATCTGGCTCTTCAGCATATCCAGCAATTCCTGGAACTTCTGCTGGGCCTCGGGGTCCATGAAATCGTATTCCATCAGCTCTTTGATTTGGCCGCCCATACCTTCCGGCAGATCGTCCAACTTTTGCCGGTTGCGCTGGGCCCGCTGCTCCAGCATCTTGTATAGGTCGTCCTTGTGTTGCCGGTCTTCGCCGGTGGCGCTTTGGACCTGTTGCTGGGCTTCTTCCAAGCGCCGGCCGATGCCTTCACGCTCGATATTCAAGATCTCGTCCAGCTTTTCTTTCAGGTCGTCCACCACCGAGTCCATGTTGTATTGCTGGAGTTGCTGGCGGCGGCGGTTCTTCAACTGCTCTATGAGGTCACGAAGGCCGGGCATCTGCCTTCCTTCCCTGTCTTGAAAACCTTGGCGGAACATCTCCCGCATGGCCCGCATCACGTCGCCCTGTTTCAAGACCTCGTCGGAAAGCTGGTCCATCAACGCGTCAGCATCCAATTCAAAGATGTGTTGGGTGCCGTCCCACTGGGAATAGCGGTAGCTTTTATATAGCATGCGCCCTCACGGCTAGAAATGGTTTGGGGTCACCACCCCACCTTTTGCCCAAAGCCCATCCCAAACAAGATGAATCAAGACAGATATGAATCGATTCTGGGGATACGAGTTAACGCCTCCATCATACCCCCGCCGTTTTGAAAACAGCAAGGGAACCGGAAGGCGAAGCTTGACCCGTGAACTAACCGGCGAACTGAAGCAAGGCGGCTGGTATCCCAAACAACGCCGCAAAAACCGCGCACATCGCCGCCGTCAACGCCAGGGGGTTGCTATGTTCACGCCCCGCGCCGAAAAACCAACGAACCGGCAGCAAGAACGCCTTGCTCAGCCAGGCAGCCGCTATCAGCGCCAGGTAGGCCAGGGTCGGCAGGAAGGTGGTGTGCATCACCCAAAAATAGGGTCCAAACTCGAACCCGTTGCCGTCCGGCGACCTGAAGAGGAGAACGTTGAGCACCTCCGGAAAGGTAACCGCCCGGTCAGTAAACACCAGGCCCAGGTAGAGCGAGAGACAGGCCAATACGGCCGCAATCGAAAAATCGGCAAAGATGGCCTCAGGGATTCTGAAGAACCCGGGACGGGCGACGGCCCATGCCAGGATGGCGAAGGTGGCCAACATCGTCACCCCATCCAGCAGGACGTTGGACACGAGCATTTGCAATGTTTGAGGCACCCAGGCATCGGGGATAACCACATGGCCGATGGTTAGCGAGAGGAAAGTAATGGTAAAGCTAGTTGAAATCGCCAGGGCTGCCAGAGTCCACGAGTCATCCAATCTGGAAAAGCGGGGCTTTAGTCTCTCGAAAAGGTATACCGGCGCCAAAACCACAGTAATGGTTATCCAATAGGCAGGGAACATTACAGCCATAGCTAGGGCGGCGAATGCTACATCGGCTTTCAACAATACCAGGATCCAAAGGATGGCAGAGGTTCCTGCGGTGGCCCCGACAACCCAAACCACCGTAACATTCCAGATTCCAGATGATACGTATGTTGTCGGTTGACCTCTCAAACTCCACTCAATTAGCAGACTGGGTTTAAAGGCCCCTAGGTCAAACAAGTCACTATTTCCGTAAAGCATGAAGATAGAGGCGAGTAGAACAAAGGCGAGTGCTACAACCCCAGCGTAGGTCCCAAAGTACAGCCAGCACCCCGTAACAAAAAGGGCGAACAACACAAGAAATGACAGACCTGTATTCCGATTGCCCAACAGGTCTGTGAAATTTATCAATGAACCGGACCACTTAACCTTGGCGCGCAGCAGCCACTCAATCACCCTTTCCGGTAATTCAAGCAACCCGCTCTCGCCGATGGCGCTCCATTTTGCGCCGAACCAGGCTTTGGCTTTCTCGTGCTTGCCGTCCTGGGCGATGGCCCAGAACTGAAACACGGCCACGAGTAAGGCGAACCAAGCCGCAAATACGGCCAGGACCAGCTTGAGGATCAAAAGACTGTCATCGCTCATAGATGCACTCGTGGTATTGGCGCCATCAACCCTAAGGAAAGCATGCCGTATTATACCGTTGGTTCATGATGGATTTGGCGTCCGCCAGATCGTCCGTCCAGCCTGCCGGCGCCGTGCTATAATCCGCTGACTTTGACGGCGGATTGGTGAATATGCTGAGCCCCTACACGGTTTTGGACCTGACCGACGAAAAGGGCGAGTTGGCCAGCATGGTGCTGGGGGACTTGGGCGCCGACGTCATCAAGGTGGAGCCGCTGGAAGGGTCCACCAGCAGACGTATCGGTCCGTTTGTAGACCACCTCCTCAACGGTGAGCAAGCAACGGAAGCCAGCCTCCACTACTACGCCTTCAACCGCAATAAACGGGGAATCACATTAGATCTGGAGTCGGAAGCCGGTCGGCAGACCTTATTAAAACTAGCCGAGACCGCTGACTTTGTGATCGAATCCGCCCCTCCCGGCAGGATGGCTAAACTGGGATTGGGATTTGATTCCCTGAAGGCCGTAAACTCCCGAATGGTCTATGTAGCTATCACCGCTTTTGGCCAGGACGGGCCATACGCGGAGATGGCAGCCAGCGATCTTACCCTAGCAGCTCTGGGCGGGCCCATGAGCCTTCAAGGCGTGCCGGAGCGGGCGCCGGTGCGGTTGTCGGTCCCCCAGGCCTGGCTCCACGCTTCGTCCGAGGCCGTAGTGGGCGCGTTGACCGCCCACGCGCTGATGATTCGCACGGGAGAAGCCCAATTCGTGGACGTTTCCGCCCAAACGGCAATGGTGTGGACCATGCTCCATGGAATGTCGGCCCACCAAATTCAGGGGTACGATTTCAACCGGGGAGGGTCCGACGTTCAACTGGGGACCATGACCCTGCCCATTGTGTACGATTGCGCCGACGGGCACGTGGTGTTAATCACCAGCGGGGCGGTTTTGACCAAGATGGTCCACTGGTGGGTGGAGGAAGGAATCGTGCCGGCCGATTGGATAGACGCCGAAGACTGGCCCACTTACGAGCGCAGGCTTTTATATTTGGAGCCCATGAACAAAGACTTGGACCAAGTGGTGGACGCCGCCCGCCGCTACGTGGCGAATAAAACCAAGCAAGAATTGTTGGACCTGGGGCTTCGTGAGGGCGTCACCCTGGCGCCCGTCAGCACCCTGGAAGACCTGGCGCGATTCAAACACCTGGAAGATCGGCGTTACTGGGTTAACGCGCCGTTGCCCGGCGGCAGCCAGACCACCGCGCCTGGATTGTTGGTCAAACTTTCTGAAACTCCCATGTCGGTGCGCCAGTGGCCGCCCCGGTTGGGCCAACACAATCAGGAGATCCTGGGCGGGAGCCTCGGCCTTTCCAAAAGCGAAATCACCACGGCCACGGGGGATTAAAAAGCACCATGCCGGCTCAATTACCCTTTGAGGGACTGAAGGTTGCTGATTTTTCCTGGGTCGGGGTGGGACCCAAAACGGCCAAATACCTGGCCGACCACGGGGCCACCGTGGTGCGGGTGGAGTCGGAGACCAGGGTCGACATCCTGCGGACCATCGGCCCTTATAAGGACGCCGAGCCGGGCCCCAACCGCTCGCAATTTTTTGGAGATTGGAACACGTCCAAGTTGGGGCTGACCCTGAACCTGAAAACCCCTGAGGCCATCGATGTCGCCAAACGGCTCATCGCCTGGGCTGACGTTTACGTGGAAAGCTTCACCCCGGGGACAATGGATGAACTGGGCATCGGTTACGAAGCTGCCAAAGCCTTAAACCCATCCATCATCATGGTCAGCACCTGCCTGATGGGACAATACGGCCCGGCGTCGCCGTTCGCGGGGTACGGGTTCCACGCCTCAGCCATGGCTGGTTTCCACCAGATCACAGGATGGGCCGACCTCGCTCCCGACGGGCCCTGGGTCGCCTACACGGACACGGTATCCCCCCATTTCCTGGCGGCGACGACAATGGCGGCCATGGACCACTGCCGCCGCACCGGCCAAGGCCAGCACATCGACGCTTCCCAACTGGAGATGTCACTGCATTTCCTGGCGCCCCAGATCATGGACTTCAACCTCAGCGGACGGCAGGTTTCCCGCGACGGCAACCGCCATGAATCCGCCGCGCCTCAGGGGGCATATCCCTGCCTGGGAGATGACCAATGGTGCGCCATCACCGTGGAAACCGACGTGCAATGGCGCGGCTTATGTCAAGTCATGGGCGAGCCTGGCTGGTCCGGGGATTCCGGGTTCCAAAGCGTGGCTGGTCGATGGCAGCGCCACGATGAGATCGATGAGCGCATAGCGGCTTGGACTTCTGGCAAGACCGCCAACGAGGTAATGGCTGAACTTCAGGCGGTGGGCGTTCCAGCGGGGGTGGTTCAGCGGAGCAGCGACCTGGCCGAAGACCCGCAGTTGAAGCACCGGGGGTTTTTCCGAAATCTTGACCACCAGGAAATGGGCAACGTCCCCTACGCTGGCGACCAGTTCAAGATCAAGGGGTACGACAACGGCCCTCGTTTCGCCGCGCCCTGCTTGGGCCAGCACAACGAGATGGTGCTAAAAGAACTGCTGGGCATGACCGATGAGGAAGTGGTCGAGTTGGTCATCGCCGGGGCCATCACCTAACGGCTTGTCTGGGGGATTCGCTCCAGACGAATCAACACCAGGATGACGAGTGAATGCAGCTCGTCTTGAGCTCCGACCAGAGGCCGCGAATCACCCAGATTCCATCTTGGGGTTTGTCGAAAGACAGAATCTCTTCGGGCGCGGCGCCAAAAATCAGGAACAGCCCCAACCCCAACGCCGTGGTTCGACGGGCTCACCATGAGCGGGGGTGGTGGATTCGGGTTGGCGGCAGACCTGATCAAGGAGCCAGCCTATGAGTAAGAACCCAAAGGAATCACCAGGAGGGTGGTGCATCCACCACCGTAGGAATGACCACAAGGGTAAAGCGTTAACCACCGCTCGTCCTGAGCTTGTCGAAGCGCAGAATCTCTTCTGGCGCGATCGCCTACGATTCGGATATGCCCCAACGCCAACGCCGTGGTTCGACGGGCTCACCATGAGCGGGGGTGGTGGATGCGGGTTGGCGGCAGAACTGACCAAGAGCCCCGGCCAGTGAGCAACAACCCTAAGGAATCGCCAGGAGGGTGGTGCATCCACCACCGTGGGAATGACCACAAGGGTAAAGCGTTAACCACCGCTCGTCCTGAGCTTGTCGAAGGGCAGAATCTCTTCGGGCGCGGTCGCCTACGATTCGGATATGCCCCAACGCCAACGCCGTGGTTCGACGGGCTCACCATGAGCGGTCGTAGTGGATGCGGGTTGATGGCAGACCTGGCCAAGAGGTTGGCCTGGTTGGACGGCTAAACGACTTTTGCCCCTAGTATCTTTTCAAGATGTCCTAAGGCCCAGGTGTGGGCGCCGGGGTCGAAGGTGGCAACGCAGCCGGCCGGCACTTCCACGGCATAATCCCGGTTGCGGGCGTCACTGGCGGTGTGCAGCACGCAGATGTCGGTGCACACCCCGCAGATGATCACCTTGTCCGGGTTCAGGTCCTCCAACTGCTGGGCCAGGCCGGTGTTGAAGAACCCGCTGTACCGGTTCTTGGGGACTACGTTGGACCCGGTTCCGGACCCGGTGACGAATTCTTGCAGCTCCGGGATCACCTCCGGTTCTTCCGTACCCTTGACGCAGTGCACCGGGAAAACCTGGAACTCCAGGTCGTCGGGGTCGTGGTGGTCCGATATAAACAGCACCGGGGAACCGGCCTGCCGTTCCCGCTCCAGCAAGTCTCTTACATTGGGGATGATCTTTCGGGAATCGTCGCCGCAGTACAGGTTGTGGCCCGGCTCCAGAAATCCCTTCACCATGTCTACCACCAAAACTACGTTGCGCATTCGCTTCACCCCATGGCTGTTGGCAGGTGTTGAATCCTGCGTGATCTAGAACCCAACTGTACGCCCAGACGGCCGCTGGCTCAAGTCCTAAGTTTAAATCTCCCGATAGGGCATCACGGTTATGCCGGAGGCATCCAGGGTGAGCAGGACGCGGTCGCCGGGCGCTTCGATGATGCGGCGGCGGGCGTCGGTCAACTGCTCTTCGGTCAAGCTGGGGACTGGCTCTCCAGCGTCCAACCGCTGCCACAGCCTGATGGGCGCCCCCAGATTCGCCTCTAGCCGTCTGATCATCGGCTGGGCCGCGCCGGAAGCCACGGCGATGACGTTTTTCAACATCCTGGGCTCTACTGGGGCAATGTCTTGGACTCCGCTTGATATTTCCGCCAGCGCCCTCCGGTCTTCTTGCAAAACCAACCAATAGTAGAACCCTACAGCTCCGGCTATCAACGCCATGCCCAGGGGCAGTTTTGCGTCTTGGAGGACGGCGATGGAAAAGTCCCCTTCCAGGATGTTCTTCAGCACCAGGAACAGCACGCCGCTAACGCTGCCCAATACGATGAGGACAGCCACGCCGAACACGAAATAAACGAACACCCGGCGGGATAGGGCGGCCAATTCTTCCCTCCCTCCCTTGGCAACATCCCGTTGGGCGCTGAACCAATGGTACGCCCACAGCGGCCCTCCCACCGCCAGCAGCGTCACGGCCAGCGCCAATTGGCCGCTCCACCATCGGGTCCCGGCCAGTTCTTCCCCTCGCAGAGGCAGGATGGTCCCGGCGCCCACCCCAACCAGCAGCACTAGTCCGGTGCCCAATGCTCCCAAGGCGACCGCGGACACCAAATAGCGATAAGCCCCCCGGGCCGCCGGCAGGCCTCCGGCGGCCCGAGATTCTTGTTGCGCCACCGACCAGTGATATCCCCACAATCCTCCCCCGGCAACCAGGGCGGATAACGTGCTGGGCAAGAAACGGAAATAGTCGTCGGCGCCGCCGAGATCCTGCTGGCCGAACGCCCAAGAAAGCAGCCGGAACAAGACGATGCTAAGGGACACGACCACGGTGGCGGCCCCTGCAAATATGGCGAAGATGTACAGATAAACCTGCCGCGCGCCGGTGGCGATCTCAGACCGGGGCGGCCGGGCAGCCCGGTGCCAGTGCCACCACCAAAAGCCGCCGCCGTTAACGGCAATGGCCAAGGCCGTTCCCATAACGTCGTTCCACAGGCCAGGGGTGGTTGACCCCAGCAACTGGGTGGCGAATACGGCATCGTAGGCGGGAAGGATCAGGCGTTGGAGCATGATGCCAATTCCCACCAGCAGCATGATCAGACCGGCAAGAGACGCGGCATAGACGTACAGCGGCCCCACAAGATCGGTTACTGGATGGCTTTGCTTCTCCAGGTCCACCTGCCGCCAGTGGAAAGCCCAGACCACGCCCCATACGATGGGCAGCGCTAGGTGAAGTCCATCAAATTCAAGGGCCCCCAGCCACCACCGGAACAGGGACACGAACCCAAAGACGGCCACCGCGCCGGAAACGGCCAATACCAGGTACAAATATACCCGCCGGGCCAACGCCTGGGTTTCCCAAGGGACCTGCCCAACAGACCGGCGAGCCAGGTTCCAGTGGAAAAGCCAGACGGGAACGCCCACTATCGTCAGCGCCAATGCCAGGGCCAACTGGGTCTGGCCCCGGAAAAATATGTCATTCCCCAGCAGGGCGTCTCCCGCCGAGTCGACGAGCAGAAAAGCGCCAACGGCGGATGCCATCAAGGCTGCAAAAGAAATGACATAGAAATATAGCCGCTTGAGGGTGCCGATCCCCGGGTCCTCTCCCGCCTCCGAGCGGCGGCGAACTAACATCACCACCGCGGCGATGATTCCCCCTATAACCAGTAATTGGACCAAGCTACCACCTATTCCAAAAACGAATTCCATCGGCATCCTCCTGCGCTAGCGCGGCCCTTCGGGCTGGCTCGGTTTTTCCGTCTGCGGGCAAAACCTCATGGGCCAGGGTGGCTCAACGAATGCCCAGGCGCCGCCGGTCTGCTTCAGGACGAACCGTTCACGGTGGGAATACTCGTTGGCGCCGAAGGGAGGCGTAACCTGAAAACGGGTGATGCGGACCTGTACTTCCACCCGGTCTTCCACCTCTCTGGTGTCTACCAGCGTCACCCGAAGGTCCTCGTTCTCATGAAATCCTCCACCGCGAAAACCCCGGAGTGAATCCCGGAAATGCTGACTCTCGCACTCATCCTGGATATCGCGGTCTAAATAGCTATAGGCGGCCTCGGTTTCCCCCTTTTCGATAGCCAACAGATACCGGTGGACCGTCCCTGCAGGGGTGCCTTCAGGCAGGAGGGAGGGTTCGCCCCTCCGCTCCAGCAGCGCGATGATTATGCTGACACCGGCTAGGACGACGATTGCCAGGGCCAAGCCGGCCAGCCATCTCGACGAAGCAGTCTGTAAAATGATGGTTCCCTCCCGCAGGCCACGGTCCTTTTGGCCTTGGCATCCATTTTAAGGAGAGCCGCGTCACTGGTGAAAGGTACAAACGTACCATTCTTGGGAGTTATGGAAGAGGAGATGCCCGGCGAAACCGTTCCGGCCGGGTTGTCATAGGGCTGGGGTGATCCACCGCTCCCCAGATGAGAGCATCAGGTGGAAGCATGGAGGAAGTTATGGGTCTGAATAAGGTTGATGCCTAAATCGTGGCCATTTGCCCGGCGTATTTGGCGTCTTGGGCCAACAATTCGGCCATGCCCACCAGGTTGAAACAGTCTTCGAGGCTGACCATCTGGTCTATCATAAATCCAGGTGTTCCTTGATTCTTGATCTCAGCCATCAATCCGGCCACGGCTTTGGTGACCAACAGCAGCGCGCTAGCGGGAAATATGACCAGCTTGAACCCCAGCCGTTGTAATTCGCCTGCCGGGATCAGCGGAGATTTTCCGGATTCAACGAAGTTGTACAGCATAGGCTTCTCAAACCGGCGCGTGATCAATTGGGCCTGTTTCTTGCTGCGGACCGCCTCCACGAAAAGTACGTCGGCGCCCGCCTCCACATAGGCTTGGCACCGCTCCATGGTGTCGTCCCAGCCCGTCACCGCAAGCGCGTCGGTACGCACGATGATCGTAAAGTTGCCGTCAATCCGGGCGTCCACCGCGGCGTGGATCTTTTGGACCATCTCATCCGCCGGAATCACCCTCTTGTTGTCCAAGTGACCGCACCGCTTGGGGGATTCCTGGTCTTCAATGTGGATGGCGGCCACCCCGGTGCGTTCGTATAGGCGGACGGTGCGGCCCACGTTCAACACCCCACCATAACCAGTGTCGGCGTCGGCGATCACGGGGACGTCCACCGAGCCGGCAATGGCGGCGGCGTTTGCCAGCATTTCCGTCATGGTGGCCAATGCCAAGTCAGGTTGTCCCAGCCGGGCCACGGAAGTCCCTGCCCCGGTCATGTACACCGCCGGAAAACCGGCCTGCTCGATAATCTTGGCCGTCAAGCAATCGTAAGCGCCGGGAGCCATTATTATTTCGGGTTGTGCTAAAAGTTGACGGAAACGGATGGTGGCTTTCTCTTTAGTTACCATAGTTTCCTCACAATGAGTTCAGGTTGGGTTATATGGACTGGCTTGAAAATTCACCTTGCTGCCCTTCATCGTAGGGGCGGGTTTAAAACCCGCCCCTACCCTAGATTGGGCAACCGTGTCGTGGAAACAGGTGATTCCTCATGAAGGTAGGGGCGCACGGCCGTTCGCTCCTACGACCGCGACGCCTTTTGCACGAAGGTCACCAGGAACAGGGCCAGCAGGAAGTAGGTGAGAATCCCCTGGACCACCGCCAGGGTGCTGGCCCACGGCGGGACTCCCCCAAGCGTGCCTGGAGGGTTAAACGCCGAAAAGGGCAGTGCGCTATAGTAAAGGGCCTCACCCAAGAAGGCTGGTCCATAGCCGCTGCCCAAAGAAGTCCCCTGGCCAACGTAGTAGGCCAACCCGAAACCCAGCCAGCACGCCACGGCCCAGAGCAGCACCCAGGACGGCCGCTCGCCATAGCCGCTGAAAAGCCCCAGGAGAAAGAGGGCGAAAGACTCTAGCTTCTTCGAGAAGGAAGGTTCCAGGCAGTCCGCCCAAGTCCTTCCCGCCCACAGGTTCTTACGCCGCATCAGCATCTGGCGCTTGTGAAACTCCCCTGCGTGCTCGTATTGGCCCGCGTTGGTGTACCACCGCCTTAGCTCCCGGTAAACCACCTCGGTGTTTCCGGGGTCCTCTTCGGCTAAGACATACCCTCCCGTCCAATCCACCTCTTCCAAGCGAGCCTCCTTGAAATCGGCCCCTCGCAGATGCGCCCCCTGAAGCTGAGCCTCCCTAAGTCTTGCCCCCTGAAGATGGGTCCAACGCAGGTCCGCCCCCTGAAGCTGGGCCTGCTGGAGGACCGCCTCCTCAAGTTGGGCGCGCGTGAGGTCTGCTCCTTGAAGGTTGGCCTCCAAAAGGTCCGCCCCCCGCAGATGGGCTCCTGCCAGGGTTGCCTCCTGAAGCTGGGCCCTATCGAGAAACGCGCCCTCAAGTTGGGCGTCAGAGAGCATCGCCCCCTGAAGCTGGGCCCTCACCAGCCCTGCCCCTCGGAGCTGAGCGCTTCCGAGGCCTGCCTCGCTAAGGTTTGCTCTGTACAGATTTGCTCCCTGAAGCTGGGCGCTATAGAGATCTGCTCGTTGAAGGTCCGCCTCCAAAATATGTGCCCCCTGAAGCCGGGCGTTTTGCAGGTTTGCCCCTTGAAGCTGGACCCCCTGTAGGTTTGCTCCCTGAAGCTGGGCTCCTCCAAGGTTTGCTCGTTTGCCAAGCCCAGGGTCCGAGAGTATGGAGCCCGACAATTCCAGGCCGGGCTCGACAACTGACAGGGACAGAGACACGTCGGGCCGCGCAAGCCAGGGCGGGCTTTCTACCTGGGGGTGGTTCTCCCTGAACACCCGGGCCTTGTCCCGAACCGTGTCACTGCCCAGGTCGATCCCAGATAGGTCCGCGCCCAGCAACTTATCGAAACCTAGAAAAGGCTTTAGGGGGTCGAAGTCACGGGCGTCCCTGTGCTCCTCGAACCAGGCCTCCATCAGGCCCAGGACTTCTTCGGTGGTGTATCGTCTCATGGGCGTGCATCCCCACGACAGCGGCTGGCCCCCGTGTCCGTGGCAGCCATGAATCGCTCCAGGTGGGCCGGAAACGTAGGGGCACGGCATGCCGTGGGCCTACTCCGCTGGCTACAAACGATGGGTTCGGCCGCGGACATCACGACCGGCCATTTCAAGCTATCAGGCCGCCGTCGATGGTCAGGACCTGGCCGGTGATGTAGCCGGCGCCTTCGCTGCATAGGAATTGGACGGCTTGGGCCACGTCTTCGGCGGCGCCGAACCGGCCCATGGGGATGCGGGACAGGATTTGCTTTTGGGTCTCCTCCGGCAGGTCTTCCACCATCCCGGTGGTAATGTAGCCCGGGGCCAATGCATTGACGGTTATGTTGCGGGAGGCGACTTCCCGGGCCACGGATTTAGTAAACCCGATGAGGCCCGCTTTGGCAGCGGCGTAGTTGGCCTGGCCTGGATTGCCGCTTAAGCCCACCACCGACGAGATGTTGACGATGCGCCCAGCCCGCTGTCTTATCAGATGGGGCATGACGTACTTGGTGCAGAGGAATGCGCCCTTTAGATTGACATCCATAACCTGGTCCCAATCGTCGGAGCCCATTCGCACCAAAAGACGGTCCCGATGGATTCCGGCGTTATTCACCAGTATGTCGATACGGCCCCATCTATCAAAGGCCTGCTTTACCACAGCCGCCGCCGGTTCTTCCAAGGATACATCGCCTTCGATCAGCAACGCTTCGCCACCGGTGGCGATGATGTCATTAACCACCTGCCTAGCGGCCTTTTCACTGGAATGAAAATTCACCCCAACCCGAATCCCCGCCTGGGCCAGGCGGCAGGCAATGACGGCGCCTATCCCCCGGGAGGCTCCGGTGACCAGGGCTACCTGTGGGTCTGAATCCGCCGCCGTCACTCGATCTGCCTTACATCTAGAATCTTTGTCTCAAGAGTCAGGGACATCTAATCTTCAGCCTGAAGCTTGGCCGCCGGCTGGTGACCCTTATTTATCTGGGAGAGTTCTTCCTTCATGCTATCCACCAGACCCACCTGAACGTACCTGACGGCCGTGTGGATAGCCCCGGCAACGCCGCTGGCCTCGCAGGAGCCGTGGCCCAGGACCACTGCCCCGTTCACGCCGAAAAGCGGCCCTCCCATGGTTCTGGGCATATTGGTGGTTTGCCACAGGTCATCGCTTATCTTGGCCAGGTCTTGAGAGGAGAGGGCCCCCGCCAAGCGGTCCTTCACAAATCCGGAAAGGGCCCCACCCAATCCTTCGGCGAATTTCATCAAGATATTGCCCACGAAGCCGTCGCATACGATGACGTCGGCCCGGCCCGTGAAGAAGTCCATACCCTCGACGTTGCCTATGAAGTTGAGATGGCTTTGCTGCAACAATGCGTAGCTTTCCTGGACCTGCTTGTTGCCTTTGGCCTCCTCGGCCCCCACGCTGAGGAGGCCGATCCTGGGGTTTTCAATCCCCAGGAATCTGTGGGCGAAAACTGACCCCAACGCGGCAAAACTCAACATCAGCGCCGGGCGGCAGTCCATGTTGCTCCCCGCGTCTACCATAACGGTTCCTGGTGCGACGCCCAAGAAGGGACCACCAAGGCATGGGCGCTCCAGACCTTCCATCAATCCCAGTAGAAATACCGAACTGGCCATGGAAGCGCCGGTGGAGCCCATGGAAACCACCACGTCGGCATCACCGGATTTCACCAGTTTGGTAGCCACTACGATCGATGCCTTGGGCTTGTGGCGCAGGGCCTGAATAGGGTGCTCGTCGTCTCCGATCTTGTCTACCGAAGGGACCAACGTCACCGATCGTCCGGTAGTGTCGTGGCGCTCCAATTCGGCCTGGACCGGCCCTTGATCGCCCACCAAGATGAGTTCAATATTGTCGTTACTCAGCGCTTGAATCGCGCCTTTAACGGTTTCCCGGGGACCAAAATCACCGCCCATGGTGTCTATCACCACTCTGACGGGAGGGTCATCTGGTCTTCCGTTACCTAACATCGATCATTCCCATCGCCGCTCTCCAGGATGGGCGAGAATCATCGGCAGAGTTACAGATCACCATTCCTTTCCTCCCCGCCGCCCGCGTTTCCATTGCCAATAATAACCGATGCGGAGCCAGTCACCAATTCCTTGCCGCTTTTCTCCTCCAGCACCGCCACGTCGCAGACCTGCCGGATTCCCTGGTCAAGCGATTGTTGTATTGAAGGCCGGCATAGGGTGTATAACCGGTCGCCCAAATATGCCGCGCCCTTGAACCTGATCTTTAGCGCCCCGCTCTCAAGCCATGCTTTACCGTAAGCCCTGCCCATGGCTTCGGAAACCAAGGCCAGGGTCAACATGCCGTGGGCGATGATCTCTCCAAATTGGGTGGTGGCCGCGAACGCCGGGTCCAAATGCAGCGGGTTGTGATCGCCGGATGCTTCAGAATAAGCGAGGAGTTGGTCTTGGGTGATTGTCCGCTCAACCACAGGGAAGGCGGGTTGCGCTGGTGTCTGAGCTGTAAGGTTCTCTTGATTTGATGCTTGGGTACCGGCTGAACCACGGGCCACAGATGGAGGGGCAGCTGCATGGTTCACCAAGACGGTGCACTGACCCCTTATGACTTCTTCCCCGCCGGCGGCCTTCAAGGTGTATTCGGCGGTGATGAATTCCAGATCTCCTCGTCTCCTGGGCTGACCCAGCCCGGCGAAGGCGGTGACCTGCTCTCCAAAAGGGACACCCCTGACAGTCTCCATCTCTTGGACGCTATGGATCGCGCCGGCGGGGAGGTCGAGGCGTTGGAGCATTGCGCCCAGGGCCCACGCAGTCAATGCCAGGGGAGGGGCAAGTTGTGATTGGATAGATAAGTCCGAGGTGTCGCCCACAGCCCGGAGGTAGCGCAAGACCGGCTCTTCGGCAGCCTGCCAGGTCCCCAACTCGATCCCTAGTTCAGAATCAGGCATCGGGTCCTGCCCCTCGAGATGCTCCGGCCCTGCGGGGGCCTGCAGCGTCGACACCAAACCCACCCCTTCGGCAAATGCGCCGGGTCGATTATACCCAGCCCGCTCACCAGCAGCAACATTCTAGGCTCCGCTCTAAGGCGGCTTTGCCGGAGTCAGGCTTCGCCGAACGCCTCGGCCGCCAGGTCGCCGATATACTTTCCGATGGCCAGTGACGATGTGGCCCCGGGGGACGGGGCATTCAAGACGTGGACGGCTTCCTTTCCCCGGATGATGTGGAAATCGTCCAGAAGGGCGCCGCTGCGGGATACCGCTTGGGCCCGGACCCCCGAGCCGCCAGGGGCCAAGTCCTCCGCCCGGATCTCAGGCACTAGGCGCTGCAAGTCCCGCACAAATACGCTCTTGACGTAGGACCGGTGCATCTCGCCCAGGCCGATCTTCCAGAACTTCATGGACATCTTCCAGAATCCGGGGAATGAAAGCGTGCCCCACGAGTCCATCAAGTCCACGTCGGACTTTCGGTATCCTTCCCGCTTCAAGGCCATCACGGCGTTGGGTCCGGCCTCCACTTGACCGTGGATGTTTCGCGTGTAGTGGACGCCCAAGAAGGGGAACCTGGGATCGGGCACCGGATATATCAACCCGTTGACCAACCCGTGGCTCTCCGGCTTGAGGGTGTAATACTCCCCCCGGAAGGGAATGATGCGCACGTCGATCTCTTCGCCCATCATCTCGGCCACCCTGTCGGCGTGCAAGCCGGCGCAATTGATGAGATGTTTGGCCTGTAATACGCCCCCATTGGTCTCTATGGACAGGGCGTCGGGATACTTTTTTATGCTATGTACCTCGGCGCCGGTGAAAATCTCCCCGCCGGCCTCTTGGAACCGCCCGGCATAAGCGGCGGCCACTTTCTTGTAGTCGACGATACCGGTGCTAGGCGCCCAGAGGGCCTTCACACCAAAGACGTGAGGCTCGATCTCTTTTAGGCGTTCCGGGCCGATCATCTCCAGCCCTTGCACGCCATTGGCCACGCCGCGTTCGTAAAGGCTGTCCAGCCGTCCCAGTTCAGATTCGTGGATGGCCACGATCACCTTGCCGCATAGCTCGTATTCGATCTCGTTCTCATCGCAAAACGTCTTCAGCGCTTGAGCGCCTTCAACGCAAAACCGGGCCTTATGGGAATCGGGCCGGTAGTAGATACCCGAGTGGATCACGCCGCTGTTATGGCCCGTCTGGTGGTTGGCCAGTCCGGCGTCCTTTTCCACCACGGCTATCCGCCAATCGGGATACTGTTCCTGCTTCAAGCGCAGGGCGGTGGATAGGCCGATGATGCCGCCCCCGATTATGACCACGTCGAATACTGACGATTCCATGCTTCACCTCATTGGCGCGTTACCGCTGGTGGGCTGACCGGAGCCTGGTAAATCGTGAACCAGCTATCTTCACGCTTGGTTCCAATTCTGGAGGATGCTTACCCGCAACAGGTCCAGGGCATTCAGGGCGGCTCGGGTGCGGTCGGGCAGGCCTGGTCCGGCGAAATTGTATTCCCGGCGCCACGTTCCGTCTGCGGACGAGACCGAGATGTAGGTACGGCCGGCGCTGAGGTTTTCCGTCGGGTTGATACCCTCGGGCGCCGAGTGCACTGCCAACCCCAGGGAAGCGCCGGTTTGAGCGCGGATGCCGGAGGCCAGCCCATCGGCCAGGGCCGCGCCGTCTTCCATTAGCAGGTTTGTTAGTTCATCCGGCGAAAGGCTGCTTTCAGACGCGGACAGAAGGCTTTGCAAGACCCCCGGTTGGAGGCCGATAGTACCCTGCAGGAATAGTTCTTCACCTGCGTCTTGTAGCTGTTGGGCGATCACCCCGCCGGTCAAGCCTTCGTAGCACGCCACCGTCAATCCCCGGGCCCGCAAAAGCCGTCCTATCACCTGGGGCATGGTTTCCTCATCCACCGCAAACACATGGCCGTCCAACAGGTTCCGGACCTCTTCCTCCAAAGGGGCGATCAGTTCATCCGCTTCTTTCCGAGTCGCGGATTTGGCGGTGATCCTCACGTCGACCTGGCCGGGATGGGCCAATACCCCCACGGTGGGGTTGACCGAGTTGGCGATCAGGTGGCCCACCAAGTCGTCCACACCACTCTCGCCCAGATCGGAGACCTTTAGCACCCGCGAGTAGATGGAGTCGAATAGCCCAAATTTCCCGCGCAGGTAGGGAACTAGTTCGTTGTCAAAGAGCCATTTCATTTCGAATGGGACCCCCGGCAGGCAGTAGACCACGGCCCTAGGGTCTTCCACTATGAAAGAGGGGGCCGTGCCGTTGGGGTTCTTCACCGGGATGGCGCCCTCTGGAATGAGCGCCTGGCGGTTATTGTTTTCGGTCATGATGAACCCGCGGCGTCGAAATCGCTCTTCGATCTGTGCCAGCAACTCAGGGTCCATCACCAGCTCCCGATTGGTGGCCCGCGCGATGACCTCTCTGGTGAGATCGTCCTGGGTGGGACCCAGTCCTCCCGATGTGATCACCAGGTCCGAGCGCTCCATGGCCCGGTTGGTGATCTCCAACATGCGGTCAGGATTATCCCCCACCACCGTCTTGTAGAACAGATTCACCCCCACGCCGGCCAGCCTTTGGGCCATCCACGCCGAGTTGGTATCGACGATCTGCCCCAGGAGCAACTCCGATCCGATGGCGACGATCTCAGCGTTCAAAGGCTGATTTCTCCCGTGTCAGTGGATCCGGACCGGTCAAGCGGGTCATTTAAGCCCGTTCGACTCCAGCCACCGCTAGAGTAGTCTGAGAGTCAATAGGGGTCAAGCTCTACGCCTATGCGAGCTTGTTCCGATGTGCCTAGAATTGGGGTATACTCTGCCAAGTGAACCGGTAGATTTGCCTATCACGACGGTCAAACCACCAAATAACAGGAGATAGAAGATGAAGTTCGGCCTTTTATTCGAGACGCAGAGGGCCTACGAAGGCGACGAAGTAGATTGGAATACCCTTTACAAAGAGACCTTGGACCAGTGTGAGCTGGCCGACCAGATGGGGTTCGACAACCTCTGGTTCGTGGAGCATCACTTTCTTACGGGTTTCTCGGGATCACCCTGCCCGGAAGTGCTGTTCGGAGCGCTGAGCCAACGCACCAAGAACATCAGGATCGGATTCGGGGTATCCATCCTGCCCAGCCACCATCCCATCCATATAGCTGAAAGAGTGGCCATGGTCGATCAGTTGACTGACGGGCGGGTGGAGTTCGGCACAGGCCGGTCCAACGCCTATGAGCAGGTGGGCCAAGGGGTAGACCCCAGGGAGACCCGCGAGCGGTGGGACGAGTCGCTGAGAATGCTTCCTCAGATCTGGCAATCCGGAGGGGAGTTTTCGTGGGAAGGTAAATTCTGGAACGTTCCAGCCCGGCGGGTCCTCCCCAGGATATTCCAAAAGCCCCATCCCCGCATGTACCTGGCCTGTACCCAAACGGAAAGCTTCCAATTGGCGGCGCAAAAAGGCATCGGGGTCTTGTCCTCGGCTTCGTATGCCGTCGACGTTATGGCCGAACACGTAAAAGTTTACCGGGACGCCATCAAAGATTGCGACCCGGTAGGGGCGTTCGTCAACGACTTTTGGGGCAACAACGTCCACGGGTTCTGCGGTAAAGACGACCAGGAGGCCAAAGAGTTGGCCGCTAATTCCATGAAGACCTTCTTTGGGCCCGACAAGCCCTACATCGCAGGCCGGATCGGGGCTTATGAGGAGCTGTTGGAGGCCTGGGGCGGTGTTCCAGACCACCTGCAGGCCGACTTTGGACGCTGGTTGCGCCAGTCCGATGACGCCCACAAAGAGCAGGCGGCAGAGGCAGGACTCTCGTTGGACTCGGGACCCGGAGCAGCCAGGGCAGCCATCGCTCAGCTTGACGCCAATACCCTGGCTGACCGGGGAGTGATCATCGCCGGCAATCCCGAAAGCTGTATCAAGAACATCAAGATGTACGAAGACATTGGCGTGGATCAGTGTTTGTTCATCATGCAGACCGAGACCATCCCCCATGAAAAGGTGATGGAATCCATAGAGATGTTCGGGAAAGAGGTATTCCCGGCCTTCCAGG